>JAPLVJ010000035.1 GCA_026397155.1 Candidatus Berkelbacteria bacterium
TTATCTTCCGCCGGCTCAAAATGATAATCGTCCACGCTAACACTTCCATCATCTTTCAATTCCAAAATCTCCAACTTGCTGGCGTTGTGTTCTCTTTGCAAACTTCTAACCAACTCCGGCGAAAACAAGCCCTCTAACTCAAACCCAAATGTAAAATCTTTTTGTGTTATTTTTTCCATAACTTTACAATTCAAATGTTATTTTACTTTTTATGCTTGTCTTATTGATAAGCGTTTCCCAAATCTTTTTTGTTATTCTGCCTAAACTTCGCACATAATCCTCTAACTCTAAATTACTGATATTCTCAAACTTGTCGGACTTCAAACAAACAAATCCCTCGCTTAAACCTTTTGTCCTCAATGGTGCTATGTTTATTTTTCTGCTGTATCTGTCCCCGTCCAAAAGCCCATTTCCATAATTATCTATGTATCCCTCGTTAGTCAAACATTTTTCTATTGTATCTTTATACTCCTCGCTGACCTCGTAAAACTCCTGACCCTCGCCCGCTTCATTTTTCCAATAAATACTTTTTGCTGTTTTGTCGCCCGAAACTTTTTTGAAAAATGCTTCTAATTCTTTTTGTGCTTTTATTTTAATGGCTATATTACCATTATCTCGCTCTAAATTGATTAAAATGTTTTTCTTTTTCATTATATTATAGAATAATCGCAAAAAGTTTTTTCTGGCTCGGCTCGGCTTTATAATGAGATAAAGACAAATTGACTAATGGCTAATAAAAATTGCCTGCAAATTGTTATCTCTAAAAACCGAACCGAACCTTTTTCAAACTTTCCACTTCTTATCCTGTTGGCTTAATTGTAGCAAATTAAAGACCCCTTGTCAATACTAATCAAGCAAAAAGCCGTTTTGTGCTTAAAATCCAAAACTTATCCACAACTTATCCACTTTTGAAAAAATGCTTTTTGAAAAATAACAAACAAAAAAATCACTCAAAATAATCTTTTTAATTACCATAAACAAAAAATCCGTCAATCTTGACGAACTTTTTGAAAAATGTTTTTCTAAAAATTAAAAAAATCCCGCCCGACAACTATGGCAAGATTTATAAAAATTATGGCAAGGCGTGGCGTTTTCCTGCAAGGCGAGCCCGATATTTTCTCTGATAGTCCAGCTGTTTTTTTCTGTTCTTTTTATACCACTTTCTCCTATAAGTTCTTACCTTATCGGTATTTCTTATCGCCCACTTGCGTTGTCTGCTGATTTTAGTTTTCATAATTAATATATTTCAACTTGGAAACCCTCTTCATCATATTTTCTTTTTTTAATATTCAAATCAAAAATATAACGGTCATCTTTAATTATTCCTTTTTTTACTACACAATCAATAATCGCTTTTGCATAATTATCCAAATCCATCATTGTCGGCTTTTTAAAATATAAAGTAATTACCATTGTTATTCTTTCTGATGTTTTATTAATATTACTTAATTTTTTAGGCAAGGAGTAAATTACTGCTTCCTGCCATTTTTTAAATTCTGTTGTTCTAAAACGCCGGCCCTGAAAGCAGGAATTCACGCTAATTGGTTTGATATCAACGAAGTCGGATTTATACATTTTCTTTGTATCTTAACTTATTAAATAATAATATGGTAAGCCCTCGGCTCGCCTCGGCTTTATCATGGCAACTCGCGCAAGCTAATATGGTCTGATTAAAATCTCCCAATAGTTCCTGCCTTCGGATATAATATACCCTCTTATGGCGATGGTGAAAGTTCATGCCAAAAGTTTCCATACAACCGGGCAATCTCAATTCACAACTTGTAATTCCTTTTCTCTCATATTCAATCTTTAATTTTCTCCTTTGTTCGGGCCAGTTTGATTTCATATTTCCCCTTTTTTAAATCTTTTTCTGCAATTAAGACACAACAAGTTATTATGATGGCACTGGGAGCTCGTAATAGCCTCTCTGTGCGACGGAAGTATATCAAGGCATATCTTGTGCCAACTCGGGGTCTTGCCATCGCCCAAGCGCCCCACAACGCTTTCAAACTTTTTTTCCGGGAACTTCTTATAAAACTGAATACACTTCCAAAGAGTTTGGTCTGACATGTCCAGCGCGGTTGAGAGAACTTCTACAATCTTTTTTCCATATCCAGCCCTTTGGAAGTTTTTAGTCTCCTCCTCAATTCGGCGCCCGAGTTCCCACTTCCCCTTGATAACCTCAATAGAGGCGGAGAAGTGGGCTTCGGATAATATGGCTTTAAGTTCTTCAATCAACTCTTGATACCAGTCTGAATTGTATAACGGCGTTAGACTATTCATTTATTTGTTCTTGAAATGATTTTGCTTCGCCCTCTTCTATAACTGAAATTTCTTCCTTCGGTGCGTCAGTATGATACACAGTATAATTGTGATAAGACCTACCTGACTTTGGAGATTTAACCTTTCCTTCGTAGATTATTTTGACTTCTGTGCCTTCAACTAAATTCTTAAATCTTGCGTCCAATAATGTAGAACCCCAAACTGACACTGACTTTTCTCCACACCTGAAAGTGTAAAGATTAGAAGCATTTGGTCCAACATTTTCTTCCTTGTATTGAAAGACGCCTTCCAACTCATCGCCCTTGCTTAATGAGAACTTGCCTGTGTTATCATTGCAGTTCCAAGCAGGTTCAAACTCTACTTTTATCCATTTTTTGTCTGTCATGTTTTTTATTTTAATTATATTTGTTTTGCTAATTGTTTTATACAATTTTTGCAGATTAACGGAACAAGTGTAATAGTTTCTTCTTTTGTCTGATAATCTTTGTTTTGTGAAGCCCAGTATAAACTTTCAAAACTCCAAAAATGTTTCTTAAACCACTCTAAATTAAATGTATCTTTCAAACAAGTAAAATATGCTTTTCTTTCTATTTCTTTTCCACAAATACCATCATTTACCTGTTCTCCACAAAAATCACATACTCCATCACCTCGGTTTAATGTTTTTCCTAATGTTATTTTTATCATTTTTCTTTTGCTCTTTTATTTTATTTTTTACTTCTTCTTCCCAACCTTCACCCCTACATTTATCACGGAAAGGGCAATATAAACACTGCCACTGACACCTTCCATTTTCTATCTCAGGCAATGGCTCGGGAATTATTTTTGTTTTATAAAACTGATTTAGTTCTTTCAGTTCTGCTACCACCTTGTCTTTATAATCTTCCACTTTGACTGGAACTTCCATCATGCAAAGGTCATCTTTACTCACAAATAATAGTCGGCACTCTTGAACTGGTAGATTACCCATTACAGCGTAGCTGACTATCTGTAATTTCTTACCCTCATCGACCCCGGTTCCATTCTCTTGCATGTAATGGAAGCTTTGAGAGTGTTGTGATTTGAAATCATAAAGTAATTTTACTCCATCTTTCTCAATAAAAGCGTCGTATCTGCCCTTGTAGTTGTATTCATCATTGATTACTTCTTGCTCTTTGGCTATTAGACACCCTGATTCTTCGGCCTTCTTCTGCAAGAACTCATGGAAAATATCACCGACTGCGAAGATTCTTAAAGCCCTATCGTCTGCTGGATTAGTTTCTTTCTCATTCATTCTACGCCAGATTTGCTTACGCTTGCACGAACCAAGTTGTGATGCGTGGAAGTATTCTACTTTCTTTTCTTTGCGCTTCTCAGTTTCTTGTCGGAGATAGTTATTTAAGATTTTTTGAAATGAAAATGATTTCTCCATATTTTTATACAGACCAATTACCCTCTTGGTCGCAGGTTGCGCCATGTTCTTCTGCCCAATCTTCAAGAGTTCTTTCGTGGGCTTCAATGCCAGCCGCCTCTCTTTCTTCATTAAAATCAGTCGGGCATGGATTTGAGACATATGGGCCACCACCACCAAATGCTCGAGCTAACCCCCTTAAAAATGGATTGTATGATTTATCATCTCCAAATAACCACTCATTAAATGTTTTTTCTATTTCGTTCATATTTTTATTTGTTAATACTATGGACTAAGTCCATTATAGCAAATTATCAAACCGAAGTCAATACCCTATGTCTCCACAGGTAGAATTTCAAGGTTAACTCCCTCATACAATTTTTCTATTTCTGCCCAGCCATCTTTAAGA
>JAPLVJ010000007.1 GCA_026397155.1 Candidatus Berkelbacteria bacterium
TAGTGCGCTTGAGGAAATCGGTGATATTCTCGAACTAAAAGCCGAGGATAGTTTTAAAATTAATGCTTATCGCCGGGCCGCAGAATCAATTGAAAATTTATCTGAAAATGTTGAAGACATTGCCAATCAAGGAAAATTAGATGAAATTCCTGGAATAGGTAAAAGCATTGCTGAAAAAATCAATGAGTTTCTAAAAACAAATAGGATCAAATATTTAGAAGATTTGCGCAAAAAAGTCCCGTCTGGTCTAGTTGCAATGCTTCAAGTTGCTGGTTTAGGTCCTAAAACAATTATCAAATTAAATAAAGAATTTAAAATTAAAAATATTGATGATCTTAAAAAACTATTAAAAACACACAAAATCTCTAAACTAAAAGGATTTGGTCTAAAATCTGAAGAAAATATAGAAAAAGGAATAGAGCAATTTAAACGTAACCAGGAAAGATATGCGCTCGGTAAAATCTACCCATTGGCTTGTGATATTGTTGAAAAACTAGAAAGAGCCAGCGGAGTAGATAAAGTAAGTTTAGCCGGCTCTATCCGTAGAATGCAGGAAACAATTGGCGATATTGATATTTTATGCACCTCAAAAAAACCAGAAAAAGCAATTGAAGTATTCGTCTCTTTGCCGCAAGTCAAAGAAATCCAAGAAAAAGGAACTACAAAGGCAGTAGTGATTCTAAAAAATGACATTGAAGCAGATTTAAGAGTAGTTAAACCAGAAAGTTTTGGCACAGCATTACATTATTTTACTGGCAGCAAAGCACATAATATTAAAATCAGGACAATGGGAGAAAAAAAGGGACTTAAGATAAACGAGTACGGAGTCTACAAAACTAATAAGCATAGAGGTAAGAGGATAGAGGACAGAGTGGGCGGGAAAACTGAAGAAGAAATTTTTAAAGCAGTTGGACTTCCTTATATTGAACCGGAAATTAGACAAGATATGGGCGAAATTGAGGCAGCAGAGAAAGACAAACTACCACGCCTAATCCAATTGTGCGACATACAAGGTGATCTGCATATTCACACAACATATTCTGAAGGAAAAAATACAATTGAAGAAATGGCTAAAGCAGCCATAAAAATGGGTTACAAATATATTTTAATCTCGGACCACACCAAAAAGATTGGCATAACCCATGGCATGGACGAGAAAAAGATTTTAAAACAAATAAAGGAAATAGATAAAATAAATGCCAAATTCCAAAGCTCAAATATCAAATTTAAAGTTTTAAAAGGCGTTGAATGCGATATTAACTCTGACGGTTCGCTTGATCTGCCTGACAAAATTTTAGGCAAATTAGATATTGTTATTGCGGCTATTCATTCCAAATTTAATATGGACCAGACACAAAGATTAATTAAAGCGTGTGAAAACCCTCATGTTGATATTATTGGCCACCCAACTGGACGCAGGTTAGGATTTAGAGATCCCTACAAAGTAGACCTTGAAAAACTAATGAATGTTTGCAAAAAAACAAAGACAATATTAGAACTAAATGCGGCTTGGGAAAGATTAGACTTAAATGCACAAAACTGCCGCAAGGCAAAAGAAAAAGGCCTCAAAATTTCTATAGGCACTGATAGTCACAGTATTAACTCTTTATCTATGATGCAATTTGGCGTTGCTACTGCGCGCCGTGGTTGGTTAGAAAAAGACGATATAATTAACACTCAAGCAAATTACCAACTTCTCGGTCAACTGAACTAACAATTTGTTCCTTGAAAACCATGGCTATCCAAGGTAATTGAACCTCTAGAATAGCTTTTTTTTCTTCTATTTTGATTTGTCCTTCAACATGCATAGCAAACGCATCAAAAGAAAATCCTATAATAGTTCTATTCTCATTCCAATGTTTTTCTAAATTAGTAAAAATACCAGCATATTTATCTTCTAATGCCTTAGTAAGTCCTTCCAGCCTACTGGCAGCCTCAAAAACAGTTAAACTATGGGGTCGTTCAACGATAATATTAGGTCTAAATTTTCTTTGGTGCAGCCTTTGATAAATTAAACTGGTGATAATTAGTACTGGGGCCATAACAAATAATGAAAATATTAAGTTGGCATAAGATGAAGTAGCCACATCTCCAAGTAGAATCTTAAAAATTGTCAGGAAAATTATACTAATACCAAAAGTTCGAACAGAAGAGTCAGTAAGCAAAAACCCAATAAGGATCAAGCTAAAACCAATCACTGTCCAAGCAATAGAAATATAATTGGTACTTATAACCAGCGGTACAGAAACAACTAAAATCAAGATACCCTGAAGGGTTAATTCCCAAGGAGTATCGCCTTGAAAAACGCTTTTTCCTTTTCTCAAATGACTAACAATGATATAAGCTAAAAAGCTAATAAGAATAGGTATAAACCAAGTCATTGAAGTAGTTATACCAAAAAACTTAGCAAATGGTTCAGTAATCATAAAACTGATAATAGCTGCTTCGAAGATAAAAATTGAAGCGTATTTGACTTTTTTCAAACCAGGAAGATGACTAATAATAGCCAGTATCAAAGCAATAAATTCCCAACCCAATG
>JAPLVJ010000038.1 GCA_026397155.1 Candidatus Berkelbacteria bacterium
CTTTGATCTATCAGAATTTGATCTTGTTATATCTAACTGTCACTGTGTTTCAAAGGGTGTAATTACAAAGCCAGAAACAATGCATATTTCTTATTGCCACGCACCCATTCGTTATGTCTGGACACCTTGGCTTGATCCACGTCTTTCAGGGTCTTTTATCAAGCAAAAATTAGCTAGCTTTTTGCGAGTTTGGGATTTTCAAGCAGCCCAAAGGGTAGATTATTTTGCGGCTAATTCTTTTAATATTGCCCAAAGAATTAAAAAATATTATAAAAAAGATGCAGATGTAATTTATCCGCCAGTGAGAACTAGTCTTTTTAAGCCAGATTTATCTGTAAAAGATTTGGGAGATTATTATTTATTAGTTGGACGGTTGGTTAGCTATAAGAATCCAAGCATTGTTATCAAGGCTTTTAATGAATTAGGATTTAAACTAAAAGTTATTGGTACTGGACCAGAATTGTCAAATCTGATGAAGATAGCTAAAGGCAACATTGAGTTTTTAGGAAAAGTAGATGACTTTGAATTAAAAAAATATTATGCCTCTTCCTTGGCTTTTGTTTTCCCCAGTGAAGAAGATTTTGGTATTGTTCCAGTTGAAGCCATGGCCTCGGGTCGTCCTGTTGTCGCCTTTAGACAGGGTGGTGCCACTGAAACAATTGTTGAGCATGTTACCGGTGAATTTTTTGATGAGCCAACTACAGAAAGTTTGGTAGATAAATTAAGAGTATTTAATCCCATGAAATATGACTCAAGAGTGATTCAGAAAAGAGCTTTAGAATTTGACGAAGAAATATTTAAGAAAAAATTTTCAGAATATGTTACAATAAAAATAAATCAGTAAAAATTTAATTATATTTAATTCGGAGGGTTGATGAAAAAGATTATTGGTTATGTGGGGCTAGCAGTTATCTTTTTGGCGGCTGGATTTTATCTTTTCTATTTTTACTTGCCAGGTATGAGTGAGCCCGAAGGTCTTTCACTTGAAGTAAAAACTCGTCGAGAAGTTCAAAAAGAGTTAGGATACATTCCTATTGTTTCACCAACCCAGACGGTCTTTTTGCCCGAGGGCCAGAATGAAGAAACTCTGGAAACAGAGCGGGAAAAAGAAGCCTTAAGTCTGCAGTCAACTCTAGATAAAGAAGCTGAAGCAGCAAAAAAAGTGCGTCGTACGTCAGCATATAGATATGGCGCACAGCCAATTCCGGGAAATTTTCAAAATATGGCGTCAAAAGTAATTGAACTTAATCTTTCTAGCCAAGTGATAACGCGTTGGGAAAATGGGAATAAATTAGATGAAGCTCAAATTTCTTCTGGAAAGCGTGGCATGGCTACTCCAGTGGGTCTATTTAGAATAAGAAATAAAATTGATATGGCTTATTCCAGGAAATACCGTCTATATATGCCTTATTGGATGGCCTTTACCAGCAGTGGGCATGGTTTACACGAGCTACCTGTATTTAGAAATGGAGTAAGGGAAGGCCAAAACCATCTAGGAAGACCGGTCTCTCATGGTTGTGTACGTATGGGCATAGGTTATGCCGAACAGGTTTATAATTGGGCTGAAGTTGGAACACCTGTTGTAATTCATAATTAATAAAATTTACGAGCTAAGATATATACCTTGAAGCTATTTTAAATTTGTGTTAGAATTTAACTGTTAGAAAGCAATAATAATGACTGAAGAAAAAATCAAAAAAGAACAGCAAAAATATACTGCTGAGTCTATTAGTGTCCTATCTGGACTCGAGCCAGTTATCAAAAGACCAGCCATGTACATTGGTGACACTGGTTTTAAAGGATTTCACCACTTGCTTTGGGAAAGCTTAGATAATGCGACTGATGAAGCTTTGGCTGGTTATTGTAATGAAATTGAGATAGTTATTTATGATGATTTTACTGCGTCGGTTTACGATAATGGTCGAGGAATCCCAGTTGATATGCATCCTAAAACCAAAAAGTCAGCCCTTGAAACAGTGATGACAACCTTGCACGCCGGAGGCAAATTCCAAAAAGGAGCATATAAGGTTTCTGGGGGTTTACACGGCGTTGGTATTTCGGTTGTTTGCGCTCTTTCAGAGTGGATGAAAGCTGAAGTTTATCGTGACGGTAGCATATACGCTCAGGAATATTCTAATGGTAAACCTAAAAGCAAGGTTGAAATAGTTGGGAAAGCTAGTCATACAGGAACAAGAGTAACTTTTAGGCCGAATCAGAAAATTTTTCGTGATGCCGCTGACCAAGTAAAATTTGATCTCAAGACGATTTTAGAGCATTGTCGTCAACAGGCCTATTTAACTAAAAAAACAAAATATAAAGTTTTAGACAAAAGAATAAATTTTGAACATACTTTTTATTTTGAGGGTGGTATTTTATCTTATGTTAAGCATCTGAATAAAAATAAAAATGTTGTTAACGAACCACCCGTTTATATTGAGAGACAAATCGATAGTACTTTGATCGAAACGGCGATTCAATATACAGATGACTATACAGAACGTATCTTTTCATTTGCTAATAATATTTATACCTCTGAAGGAGGCACGCATGTTACTGGTTTTCGAGGTGCACTGACACGGGCGATTAATGATTATGCTAGAAAGCAAGGCATACTAAAGGATAATCAAAATAATTTAACCGGTGAAGATGTTAGGGAAGGATTGACCACAGTTATTTCGGTTAAGCTTCCCGAACCACAGTTTGAGGGTCAAACTAAGGCAAAATTAGGTAATCCAGAAATGAAGACGTTTAGCGAACAAGCACTTTATGAAGGATTGTCGCGGTATTTTGAAGAAAATCCAACACCTGCAAGACGAACGGTTGAAAAGTGTTTTCTTTCTGCATCTGCCCGTTTGGCTGCACGTGCTGCTCGCGAGACTGTTCTAAAAAAAGGCCTTTTGGGAGGTTTAACTCTACCTGGGAAGCTTGCTGATTGCTCTGAGCATGATCCAAAAAAATCCGAAATTTTTATTGTTGAGGGTGAATCTGCCGGCGGTAGCGGCAAACAAGGACGAGATCGTAAATTTCAAGCAATCTTGCCATTAAGGGGTAAAATTCTGAATGTTGAAAGAGCTAGATTAGATCGTATTTTATCATCTGACGAAATTAAAGCCTTAATTGTTGCGCTTGGATGTGGTATAGGTGAGCAGACGGATTTATCAAAACTACGATATCACCGCATTATTTTACTCGCCGATAGTGATGTTGATGGTCAGCATATCACAACGCTGCTTTTAACTTTCTTTTTTCGGAACTATAAAGAAATTATTGAACGAGGTCATTTGTATATAGGTCAACCACCTCTTTACAAAATGCAATATGGGAAAGAAGTCCACTATGCTTACACAGAAGCCCAAAGAGATGAGGTGTTAAATAAATTGCCCAAAGATAAGACCTTAATCCAGCGATATAAGGGTCTGGGGGAAATGAATCCAGAGCAGTTATGGCAGACTACACTAAATCCAGAGAACAGAATTCTAAAACAAGTGACAATTACCGATACAGAAGAAGCTGATGCAATTTTCACCATGCTGATGGGTTCTGAAGTGCCTCCAAGAAAACGATTTATTCAAACGCACGCAAAAAGAGTGAAAAATCTAGATATCTAACATTGTTCATACGAACGTTGTAGAATTGTTATATAAGGTAGACAATGAACATAGAGGAAAAAGAAGTAAAAAACGAGACAAATGAATCAAAAACCGATTTTGGTTTGATTAAATCTTGCGGAATAGAAAAAGAAATGCAGGATGCATATTTAGATTACGCGATGTCTGTTATAGTTTCTAGGGCTTTACCTGATGTACGTGATGGTTTAAAGCCTGTTCATCGCCGTATTCTTTATGCTATGCACCAACTTGGTCTTACTTCAAAAGCAAAATACAGAAAGTCAGCAACCGTAGTCGGAGAGGTGCTTGGACGCTATCATCCCCATGGTGATATTGCCGTCTATGATTCTTTAGTTAGAATGGCTCAAGATTTTGCTATGCGTTATCCGCTTATTGATGGTCAGGGTAACTTTGGCAGTATTGATGGTGATAGCCCAGCAGCTATGCGTTATACCGAAGTAAAAATGAAAACGCTCTCAGAAGAACTCCTTTTTGATATTGAAAAAGAGACCATACCGTTTATGGATAACTATGATGGAACTACCAAGGAGCCTGTTGTTTTACCATCCAAACTGCCTAATTTTTTGCTTGGCGGCACAATGGGTATTGCAGTTGGTATGGCTACTAACGTACCTCCTCATAATTTATCTGAAGTATTAGATGCTTCTATGGCTTTGATTGATAATCCAGAATTGACAACCGAGGATCTTCTTGACTATATCAAAGGACCAGATTTTCCAACTGGTGGCATCATCTATGATTTTAAAGAGATTAAAGAGGCCTATTCAACTGGGAAAGGTCGAATTGTCATGCGCGGGGTTGCTGAGGTCAATTCCTCTCCTTCTATACAAGGAGAAAGACAGCAGATAATTATTTCCGAGATACCTTATAATGTGAATAAAGCAGATTTAGTGGCTAAAATTGCTGACTTAGTCAAAAACAGAAAGATCGAAGGTGTAGCTGATTTAAGAGATGAATCAGACAGGGATGGAATAAGGGTTGTTATTGATTTAAAAAGAGATGCTTTTGCTCAGAAGATCTTAAACGGGCTTTATAAACATACTCAACTTCAAGAGACATTTCACTTGAACATGTTGGCTTTAGTTGATGGTCTTCTTCCCAGAGTTTTAACATTAAAAGTGGCTTTAGAGGAGTGGTTAAAGCATCGGAATAATGTTGTTAGAAAAAGATGCGAATTTGAACTAAAAAAAGCCAAAGAACGAGCCCATATTTTAGAAGGATTAAAAAAGGCGCTTGATCATCTTGAAGAAGTGATCGAAACAATAAAAAAATCTAAAGACAGAGATAATGCCCGTAATAATTTAATTAAAAAATTTAGTTTGGATGTATTGCAGGCCGATGCAATTTTAGATATGCGATTGGCTGCCCTGGCTGCTCTGGAAAGACAAAGAATAATTGATGAGCTAAAAGAAAAATTAGTGCTCATGGCTTACTTAGAAGACATATTAGCTCATCCAGCTAAAATTCTGGGTCTTATTAAGGAGGAGTTAAAAGAATTAAAGGCAAAGTATGGTGATGAACGAAGAACAAAAGTGATAAAAGGGGCAGTCGGTACATTCTCTGATTCTGATCTTATACCAAACGAAGAGGTAATTGTTACGTTAACTACTTCCAACTATATTAAGCGAACGCCAGTTGCAATTTATCATTCTCAGGGTAGAGGCGGTAAGGGTGTTATTGGCATGGAAATTAATAAAGAAGATGGCATTAGACACCTAGAAGCAACCTATAATTTAGATAATATTTTATTTTTTACTAACTTGGGCCGTGTTTTTCAAACTAAAGTTTATGATATTCCTGTTGCCTCAAGAATTGCTAAAGGAACTGCGTTGGTAAATTTGATTCCGCTTGGACCAAGTGAAAAAGTAACCAGTATCGTTACTATAAAAGAAGATCAAGCAGGATATTTATTTATGGCTACGAAAAAAGGGATTGTCAAAAAGACATCTCTTTCTGATTACAAATCAGTACGAAAAAATGGATTAATTACCATCCGATTAGATATCGGTGATGAACTTTGTTGGGTCCGTGTTACAGGCGGTGAGGATGATATTCTTTTAGCTACAGAAAAGGGTTTAGGAATTAGGTTTAGGGAAACTAATGTCAGATCAATGGGACGAGCAACACGCGGTGTTATTGGTATTAGGATGAAAAATGAGGATATGGTTGTTGGCATGGATATAGCCAGGAAAGATAATTATATTCTAACAGTTAGCGAAAAAGGATTAGGTAAAAGGACACCCGTGAGATTATTTAAGACTCAAACGCGTGGAGGTATGGGAGTGATTGCCCAGCGCGTTAATGAAAAGACCGGAAAAATAGTTGCAGCTCACATGACTAGTGATGATGTAAAAGATATAATCCTTGTTTCAAAAACTGGTCAGATAATTCGTATTCCTTATAGAAGAATCTCTTCTTTGGGGCGGGCAACTCAAGGTATTCGCTTGATGAGGTTAAATGTTAATGATAGAGTTGCTTCAGTTGTTTATATATTAAAAGATATGCAAGAAATTGAGGAAAAACTAAATCACAAAGAAACATTAAAGCCGAAAAAAAGTAAAACTATTAAAACAAAATCCAGATCAATAGCAAAAACTAAAGTAATAAAAAGTAATGTTAAGAAGAAAAGAATCAGAACTAAGCCCAAGAAGGGAATTACCAAGCCAAAGATAAAAGAAAAAAGCCATATAAAAGTTCACACCTATGAAGTTGTTTCTAAAAAGGCAGATAAACTAGAAACTAATGAAACAAAAAAATCTATAACAAAGACAATTACACCAAATGTAAAAGTTCACCACTATGTTA
>JAPLVJ010000053.1 GCA_026397155.1 Candidatus Berkelbacteria bacterium
TTACTTACTCGATGGAAAATGCTAAGGATTTTATTAAATGGAGACTTGGCTTTACTGAAAAGGTTAGCGAAGAGCAGGCTTTGGCAGAAGCTATTAACGAAAAGAATAAGATTCTACAAAGTGGTGAAGAAATGACTAGGGGACAGTTTGTTGCTCTATTCAATGAGTTTAAAGAAACTCTTAGGAAGCCTCGCAGCTTTGCAACAGCAACCAAAGAGGAAATGATGGGTTTGATTCAGGGTATTGAGGAATTAGGCAATACTATGGGTTGGAAAGAGTTAAAACTAACTTCTGTGGAATTGCAGGGGTTGGTGGAATATTATAATAAGGAGTAAAAATGTTTAACAGGAAGATAAAGCAAGAAGTCGAGGTTCTAAAGAAAACTATTAGAGATAAAGATAACTGTATCAAGGGTTTGGTTTTTAGGAGGGGAGAATTAGAGGCGGAAATAAAAAGATTAGAAGAGTTACTTAGAAAACTTAATAATAAAAAGGAGCAATAAATGAGAGATATATTAGAACCTCTGTTTTTCGCAGTATCAATACTAATGTTATTATTCGGACTATTTTTTGGAATTGGATTAATAGCTTCATATCAACAAGCACAATACATAAAAAGTCATTACAATATAGAAGTCTCAACAAAAGATATTTTTTGGAATGAAAAATTAGTTATGTCAGAATTACGCTCAAAAGGCATAATTACTGATAATAATGAGAATAATAATGTTAAAATAATTAAGGAGTAGAAAATGTCAGTAAATCGTGTATTTTTAGTGGGTTCGCTAGGTCAAGATCCTAAATCAGGTCAAACTCAAAACGGCAAAGACTATGCCAACTTTTCACTTGCAACAAGCAAGAAATGGAAAGATCAAAATGGGGAAAAGAAAGAAGAAACAGCTTGGCATAATATCAGTTGCTTTGGTAATATTGCAAAACTTTGCCAATACTTAGAAAAAGGTTCTAAAATTTTCGTTGAAGGTGAGATTAAGTATGAAAAATATACTGATAAAACCACAGGCGAAGAAAAGATTGCTACTAAGATTTTAGCTAATGGCATTGATATTATAAAAGGTAAGGATAGAGAAGGGGAAGTTTCTAAGCATGCACAGGATAAGGGAAATGGTTATATGCCAGATGCTATTGAAGAAGAAAATCCTTTTTGATCTAGCCCTACAACCTCAAGGCTTCGTAACAAGTCTTGAGGGTAACTTTTAAATAATACAATGAGAGAAAGAGAATTTAAAGATTGCTTAGATTGGTACAGGTGGGCTATTAAAAATGAGCCGCAAGCACTAAGAAATGAGAATGGTAATTTTTTGAAAACTATTATTGAAAAATATTTGCCATTAAATAAATCAGAAATATCTCAATTAAAGGAACTAAAGTTATATTTGAAGAACCATTTAAACAATAAATAACTAACCATGACATATTTAGTTTATCATACCCAGCAAATGATCTCTTACAAAGGAAAGTTCTATATTTGTCAGACTCAAACCAACTTTTTGCCAGATGAGAAAGTTAAGGATTGGAAAGAAGTTTTAAGGGAAAATTTTCCTTCGTTTGATTTTGAAATTATTGAACCAACAACAAACAATAAACATGACCAATAAAAACATAGTCCAGAAATGGAGAGACCCAGAATACAACCGAATAATTATTGCTGAATTTTTCACAGGCAATGTTCAATGGGGAGTAGAGGGTACTAATAAATTTACAATTGAACCCAGAAAGAAATTTGATTTTAGAACCAGTAAGAATAACTGGCAATTAATTTGCGCTAATCTTAATAAATAATGCAACAAAGAGTCTTTAATTTAAATGAGCTAAGAATAGGCAAAAAAGTAATTGGCTATATTAGACTTGTCAAACATCAAAGAGATGGTTTACCACACCTAGAATATTCTCTAATTGAAGAATATTGGAATCAGGGGATAATGTCAATTGAGTTGCCAAAATATCTTAAAAAATGCTTTAGGTTGAAGATACCAAGACTAATTGCAATGGTTAAGCAAGATAATCAGGCTTCAATTAAGCTGCTTGAGAAAAGTGCTTTTATCAAGATTGCTACTTTTGATGACACTTTCGGTTATGTTTT
>JAPLVJ010000027.1 GCA_026397155.1 Candidatus Berkelbacteria bacterium
AGTTCGAGAATATCACCGATTTCCTCAAGCGCACTAGTAACAGAAGTGTTGTCCATATAACGCTATTTTACCATAAAAAAAGAACGGCGTTGGCCGTCTTTTGCAACTTGCGTTTGTGTATTGTTTTTTCCAAGGAGTGCCTGGGTTATCTGCATCATAACCATACTCCTTTAGTGCTCGATTTAGTGCCTCTACTTGACCCTCGTGGTCTAGCTCACCAAGCTCTTCTTTATGTAGTTCAAATGCTTCAAAGCATTCCGGACTAATAGGAGCTCCATGAGATGGTATTGTAATACCTATTTCGGTTAGAAGATCTTCGGGCATGTCTCCTATTGTGATGGTTTGTGCTGTTTCAACAACATCCATAAATGGTCCAGAATCGCCTTCATCCTCTCGGGTTAACATTTTTGTATACTTATCAATCAGAGCTTCTCTTTCGGCATCTGGATTGCGTTCACCTTCATTCATGACGCACCTCCTCTTTTTGGTTAATATATCATAGTTGGTTTATTCAATAATGTCAATACGTTTATTATTGATAGATATATCGGTCTACATCTCGTTTAAATGCCGGTGGTTCTTCTTTGTCGCAGTATTTCTTTAATGTTGGTCCTGATTTTGGGTTTAGTAATAGAAAATCATAGCCGTGCGAAATAGTAATCAGGGTTTCTTCTGTAGGTTTACTTATTCCTTGGTCATTTATTTGAGTCAACTGGTCCATTTTTAAAGCGGCTTGAATCATAGCATCTTGGTTTCTCTGATCATGAAATGCATTATGTGTGGTGTGTTCTATTTGTGTTTTAACTCTACTTTGATACCTTAAGACAGATAAACAGTCGAGAAATTGTTGCTTTTCTTTTACATCCGCACCTCCGCCAGAAATTTTCGGGGCAAGTGTATTTATAATCTCGACTGCTCGTACATATTCTACGGCATGTTCATCCTCTATTTGTTTTTGCTTCTCGTATTGTTCCGCTGCGCGTCCTTCTTCTTTAGGTCTGATTCCCAAAAATCTTCCAAATCTCATTTAATGCTCCCATTATGCCCTACTCCTCGGCGATTTTTTCTTCTACTTTCTTTTTGCCTAAGAATTTGGTTAAAAATGAGTATCTAATGATAGCGATATTGTTGAATATTCTAAAGGTAAAGAAGACCAAAACAGCCAAATACAGATCCAAAGACAACCGATCACCAAACCAAGTAATCAAGATAGCCATAGACATATTAAAGATTAATCCAGAGATAAAAACAGTCAAGTTATATTCTTTTTGTAGAACTGCCTTCCAACCGCCAAAAAGAGTATCAATTAGCCCCATAATGCCAACTGCAGTATATCGAGCATATTCAACTGGAATAGTTAATGGGAAAAGATAGCCGACCAAAAGTCCAATTAAAAGTCCTAATAAACCCCAGATCATTCAACCTCCTTTGATTTTCTTTGCCACAGCACTAATATTGGTGTGGCATTAAATATTGATGAGTATGTTCCTGTGGTAATGCCAATCATTAAAGTTAAAGCAAATGGTTTAATTGATTCTCCGCCAAGCAAAAACAAAGCGATTAAGGTTAAAAGAACAGTTAAAGAAGTATTTATTGATCTACCCAGTGTTTGGATAATTGATTCATTGGCAATAGTTTCAAAAGCAACACCTGGTAGTTTTTTCAAATTTTCTCTAATTCTGTCAAAAACAACGATTGTATCATGTACTGAAAATCCTAAAACCGTCAGCAAAGCAGTGATAAAATAAACATCAACTTCGTAGCCAAAAAAATGTCCAATAATTGAGAATATTCCAATAACAACAAAAATATCATGAATAAGAGCAATTATTGCAGATAAGCCGAATTTAAAGGAAGATTGGGACTCGGGAATATTTCTAAATGCAAAAGCAATATAAAGAATAATGCCTAGACAAGCCAGAGAAATAGCCCATATTGCCTTTCTGGTTAAATCTTTCCCAACAACTGGTCCAACAGTTTCATATCTTATTTCTTCTGTATCCCCAATTTTTTCTTTTAGATTTTGATTAATTTTATCAATAGTATCTCTTTCTACTGGCGTTGTTTTAATTAGAAAGTTTGATTGACCAGTAGCAACAATACTTATATCAGATAAATTTAAGGGTTTTATAGCCTCTTTTACTTGTTCGATTTTTACATTTGCTCCGCCAGCTGGCGGATTTATTTTTACTTCGTAGAGCGTGCCGCCCTTAAAATCAATTCCCCAACTTAACCCCCAAAAAATCAATGACAAAATGCCGGGTATGATAATCAAACCAGAGATGATAAACCACCATTTTTTCTTTGGACCAAGAAATTGCACTATTTTCTCCTAGATTTTGATTAATTTTTCTAGACTTGTATTAACAAATAATCTTAAGAAAGTTCGCGTAACTGTGATGGCCGTGAACATAGAAACCAAAATACCAATAAGCAGCGTAACTGCAAATCCACGTACCAAACCCGAACCAAGCCAAATTAATATTAAACAGGTAATAATCGAAGAAATGTTAGAATCGCGAATAGAAGACCATGCTCTTCTGAATCCTTCCTCAATTGCTGCTCCTAGGGTTTTTCCTGCTCGCAGCTCTTCTCTCATTCTTTCAAAAATCAAGATATTAGCATCAACAGCCATACCAATTGAGAGAATAAAACCAGCAATGCCAGCTAGAGTTAGAGTTACTGGAATTAGTTTAAATATAGCCAAAGCAATGAGTGAGTAGACAAAAAGTGCCAGGGTAGCTAAAACTCCAGGGGTTTTATAGTAAATAATCATAAAGAGCATGACTAAGAATACACCCAAGAGTCCAGCCATGAGTGATTTTTTAACGCTTTCAGGTCCAAGGGTGGCAGAAATATTTCTTTGACTGATTAGTTTAACCGGAACTGGCAAAGAACCCGACGTTAAACTTATGGCTAAATTTTTAGCTTCTTTCATATCAAATTTACCAGTGATAACACCCTTGCCTTCAGTAATAACAGATTGAACAGTTGGAGCAGAAATAATGTCCTGATCAAGTTGAATTGCAACTGGTTTTTGGAGATTACGCTGGGTAATTTCTTTGAATAACTTTGCTCCTTCTGCATCAAATTCAATTGCTACTTCTGGTTCGCCGGTTTGGTTATTGATTTCAACATCAGCTTTTTTTAAATTAGCGCCAGTAAGGCCTGTTTCTTTCCATTCCTCGCCCTGTTGTTCAAGAAATTTAAGTTGAGCTGTTTGGCCAATAAGTTTAATTGCTTCTTGCGTATCAGAAATGCCAGGAAGTTCAATAACAATTGTTCTTTTATCCCCTATTTTACCTTTTTGAATAGTTGGTTCGGCAACACCAAGTGCGTTAATTCTTCTTTCGATAACATTAATCAAACCTTCGTGGGCTTTTTCAATTTCTTTTTGGTCTATTTTAGAAAAATCGCCTTCGTAAACCAAATGCACCCCACCCTTAAGATCCAATCCCTGATGGATTTTGAGATCTTTATAAATTTTTAGAGAGTGAATATCAAGCGGATTGACACTGGGTCTATCTATCCAAAAACAAACAAAAGCAATAATTAAAATAATTATGAGTGTGTAAAATTTTTTCATCTAATGAAATCATACTTAAAAAGCAAAAAAAAGTCAAAAGGTCTCTCGCTCACCCTCTGCCACGAAAACACACAATCGCCGTAATACTTGAAACTATAAACTTATCTCCAGGCGTTGTTCGAGTCTCGACCAGCTGCATACAGTTTCTTGAAAACAGATAGATCCCCTTTGAGCTGGTCTGCGACACGGTTTTCTTTGGCTAGAGGGTTCGCTGTACAATATTTACCAAAAAAAAGAGGCAACCTAGAACGGTTGAAGGAGAGATGGTACAGGGGAGCACGCATCTTTTGGAGATAAACTCCTTCATTGTTCTTGGTTGCCTCATGCATGAGTAGTTTCTGATCTCGATCCCTAATGAATGGGATCTGTCCTTGAAATGAGCGAATGCCGCAAACTCCGAAAGACCTTATTTGGTTTTGCAATCCGCCTAGTTCAAGGTTCACCTCCTGTGGAGTCGTTTTGGTTTTGTTGAGGAAAGATTCTTTCCTCCTGGAACTTTGGAGAGGAAGCTTGGCGTCGATCAGAGGCAGCCCCTGTCTCCTCGAACCGCCAAGCTTCCCTCCTCTTTCGACCTAGGGGGTATTTCCCTGTGGCCGAAAGTGAAAAACTAATTGGTCGGGCCGGAAGGACTCGAACCTTCGAAGCCTCTTGAGCTATCGCCGAGCGCTCTTCCTCTGAACCACCATCATGCTGACAACAGATAGGAGCTAAGGAAGTTGTCTCGGGCGAACGCCAAGCGCTCTACCTCTGAGCTACGGCCCGAAATTAACAATATAGATAATAGCATGCGGCACAAATTTAGTCAATGGTTTTGTGATAGAAAAGCAGTCTGGGATAGACCGTGGATGAGACATGCCTCACACTGGGAGTGAGATAAATCTCTGGTTTTTTCCCAGACTGCTAGTTGGAAGAAGAAGATGGGGTCACCCGTAGGGTGACCATTTTGTCAGACAACAGAGGAACAATATGCTCCACTGCCCAGGGTGGTTTCGCGCCTACTGCTTCTCTGGAAAATCAATGCCCAGTCACACTACTCGCCCTTTGGGCGTTGCTATGTCCATTGGCGATTTTTGATGTTGGTTCCAATACTGGATGTACCGGAGCCTGGAGCCCGAAGTTCGAGAGTGGCTCTTACGGAGGTCGTATTGGACGTAGAGCTTTCATGGCATCCTTGTTACGGGTCCCTGCCGTAACAGTAGTCCACCTCCCTTCGCAATAGTGGTGTGAGAGATCAAGATGAATCAGAAACCCTCAAATACGCTTTTGCGTAGAGCTATCCGCCCCTTGGGTTTTGGTTTCGTCCATCCTTTTCTCTTGTCATGTCAAAATGTGCAATATTTCTATCTATATTATGAAAAAATAAAAATTTTTGTCAAGGCCCAGCACCAGAACAAAATTCGTTCGGTGCGGGCCGCAGACCCCTAACGAAGCGACACCACGACCTGCCCGACATGCCAGTCGCTGGCAGGCGGGTACGTGGATGTAGACCACGGGAGCGGCGAGCGGAGTGGGGTCAAGCCCTAAAAAAGAAAAAAGCCGTACAAAATCTCTTGCACGGACTTTACGCATAATTCATAGAATCCCAAGTGCTTTGATACGCTTTTGCTGTTTGGTCCAATCTTTTTAGTAACAAATCTATAATTCTCTGAAAGTTTCGAGCTCGTTCTTGTGGCATAGTTCTAATTTGTTTGGCAGTAGTTTCAGACTTTAGAAGTTCATTCAGATGACTACTTACTCTACTCAACCCCAGTGCATATTTACCCAATTCTACTCTCGGGCTATTTTGTAGGTCATGCTCTATATCTGAAGAATCAGGAATGTGGCTTTGAAATTCAGTTGCTTTGTCTATGATTTCTAGTGCTTCGCTGTAAAGTGTTGGATCTAATAATTCTGAAATAAACTCTAGACACTCTCTGGTATTCTTCATAATGGTTGGTATTAATATTCCGTTGATCTCCATATTGCGAAGTTGCTTAAGTCCATCAGTGATTGCCTGGTTATTTGCCATTTTGATTCCCCTGCCAAACCTCTGGTTCTTTAGCACTGCCAGCTATGATTGTGGATCTATTGGAATGGGTATCGTATATTCTCAGTGTATGTTCATTGTCATCATACCCTTGAGCTATTTTCATAAACTCAAGCAATATTCTGCCATTATCTAATACCTCAAAGTCAGTCACCAGCCAATTACTAGATTGTTTGAAGATAACCTGTTCTTTTGTTTGTTCAATCTTTATGATCCTGTCTCTAGCTGTCTTGCTGTGGCCCAAGTCAACCTCTTCGCTGTTATTGACCAGTAGGTAAACAGATTTTCCATCTTTTGCCACAACAATCTTTTCAACATTCACTGCTTCTTTAAGCATTGTATTTCTTAGTCTGTTGTATCTGTCAATGAACCAGGTTGGTTTTTTGCTGCCAAGAGCAACAAAAGAAAGCTTGTAGGTACCAGACTCGCCAACCACTTGAAAGACCAAACAGTTATCTATTATCGCAATATCCCCTACCCAGTAGTCAAACCAACTAGCGTCTGGTATTTGAACATGTTTGATTTCTTTAGTTTTAGTATTGTAGATTATTGCTTGCGATTTAACATCATCAGCGTAGATAACTTGATTTGAGTCAAGAAAGTGTGGTGCGCTGAAACTCTCTGATGCTTTACTAAGAAGTTCTAGTCTAGAAGATGAAAGATTGTATAGATAGACAAAATCAGGACTGTTTTGCTTTTGTTGCCAAACGAAAATCAACTTTGAACTATCAGGAGACCAGCACGGTTGATCAATATTATAGGCATATTCAACAATCATTCGTTTCTTAGAACCATCATCTGAAACAATGAACATCTTATACTTTCTCCAGTTGCCTGCTTTTTCCCAAGATAGATAAGCTATCCATTTCCCATCTGGCGACCAAACTGGTGATTCGCAGTTTGGACTTTCTACTAGATCTTTGTAACCAGTTTCATTCTCATTTTCAACCATAAGATGACCACGTAGTGTGTCAACAAAAGCAATCTTAGCTAGATTTCCGCTGCATCCGCATGCTTTTATGCCAAAACTGAGAATAAAAACAAATAGCACAACAAAAAGCCACCTGCTCTTCATTGCTTCACCTCCCAAGCACCTCCAAATTGGAAAAGTGCTATATGCTATAGATAGTGGTCTTTTTTCTCTTCTTTTAATTTTTCAACGATTTTTTTAACGTCTTGAGCCTTATCTTTGTGGCAAACCAAAACAACGTCAGGTGTGTCAACAACAATTACATCTTTAAGGCCAATGGTGGCAATCAATCTATCACTACCATGAATCAAACAACTTTCTGTATCAATTCCATAATGATTACATCCAACAACAACATTTTCACCTACATTTTGAGATAATACTTCAAGTAATTTTGACCAACTTCCAATGTCTGACCAGTTCAAATTTCCTGGTACAACAGCGATTTTTTCGGCTTTTTCTGAAATAGCATAGTCAACTGAAATATTTTCCATTTTGGCATATTCTTTAGTTAATGTTCCAGGGTTTTTATCAATACTTTGTAATATTTTGTAAATATCTGGAGCGTGTTTTTTGAATAAATCCAAAATTATTCTTGGTTTTCCAACATAAATTCCGCCATTCCAAAGGTATTTGCCTGATTTTACAAATTTTTTGGCTGTTTCTAAGTTTGGTTTTTCAATAAATTTGTCAACATCAAAAGCACCATGACCAATGGATTTGCCCATTTTGATATGTCCGAGTCCTGTATCAGGTTCAGTTGGAGTAATGCCAATGGTGACTAAATAATCTTTTTCAGCTGTTTTTGCTGCTAGTTTCAATACTCTTCTAAATTCTGATTCATTGCCCACGTGGTGATCCGATGGGATAAATGCAGCAGGTTCATTTTCATTTTTTTTGCTTAGAATAAGAGAAGCTAAAGCAATGCAGGGTCCTGTGTTTCTTATTAAGGGTTCTTTAATAATATTTTTAATTTCTGGAATTTGCTTTTTGATTTCCTTAACATGTTCTTTATTAGTGGCAATATAAATTTTTTCTTTTGGAATCAGAGGCAAAATTCGTTTGACCGTATTTTTAACCATTGATTCTTCACTGATCAAAGATTGAAGTTGTTTTGGTTTTTTGATTCTAGATTTTGGCCAAAGGCGCGTTCCGCCGCCACCAGCCATGATAACAACAAACATATTACCTCCGGAAAAATTAAATTTCTAATTACTAATTTCTAAACAATATACAAATAATAAAATAAAATGTTTCAAACCTTAAACTTAAGACGGTTTTCCGAGATTAATTTCAATTTTTGGCTGTTTTGATTCCTGAATTTTACCGAATTTTGCCTCGTATTTGGCAATATTGTCTTGTAAAGCGGATAAAATTCTTTTGGCGTGTCCTGGGTTGGTAATAATTCGTGATATCAACTGCCCCGCTGGAGGCGTCATATTCAAAAAATCAAAAATAAATTCTTCCGGCGTGTGCGAAACTTGCATCGCGTTGGCATACCTACCCTTTAAATCCTCATCGGTTGCTTTAATGGAAAGTTGTTTTGGTTGGTCCATTTTTATCTCCTTTCTAAATTGCTAGATTATTTTAAACTTAATTATTTTTATTATTTCTGGTTTACGTCGATATTTAATTTCATTTGATCTGGTAATTTCAACTCTATAACATTACTATCACTTGATTTTGGTATAAATTTTTGTCCAGAGATTACCAAACTTACACCCAAGCCAATCAAGATAGTTGTCAAAATTAGTAATATTAAAAAGATTTTAAAACCTATCCCCCATGTTTGGCATCTAAGAAATCTTAGTTCTAATTTTTCAGTATAGCCTACCATCGGTTGGAAAGTATTTGACAGTAAACCTTTATGAACAAGATTTTTTTGAAATGGTAAATTTCTTAAGACAGCATCAACAATAACTATAAAAAAGCAAAGTGCACCTAGCAATATAAGAATAAAGCCAGCTACTATCCAAAGAGGTAATCCGAACTTGAATATTTGAATATTAATAGATATAAATGTAAACAATGCAACAAATAATGCCAAAACTTCAATTAATCTAATTTGATTCTGCTCGGAGAACCTTCTAATATTGTTTAATTCTTCCCTAGTTTCCTGCCTCGATTTTTTATCTAACTCATTAATATCTTTTTTATATTCTTCTCTGAATTTTTCTATTGATGGGAACGCTTCTTTAGTGAACTTTTCATAATATTCATTTGTATATTCATTTGTTACTTTTCTCTCGTCTGTTGTGGGCGTTCCTGTTTCATCCTCTGGTTTTAGAGGTTCGCTAACCCCATCTTCAATTCTCTCATTTTTAGGTGCCCCGACCCTTCCAAGAGCAGTTTTTTTTATTTTCTTTTTTTTATTTACCATTTTTATTGCTTAATTTTAAAATTAGGAAATTCTTCGTTAATTTTTGTTATTCTTTCAGTGGAATAATCTAAAATTTCTTTTATATCTTCTATCTTAAGATCTTTTATTGCCATCATTTCCGGGATAGTATTAATATCTATTTGCAAAAATAGTTGTTTATCGAGCCCACCACGCATAACAATTCGATGGTTATAGTCGTTATCTTTTATTTTTAAACGTTTATTATATACAATGCTTAGTTCTCTGGGAATATCAAGTTTGCCTGTTTTGATAAATTCTTTTGTTAAATATTCCGCAGAAGAATTATCATTAATTTTTAACATGCCGGATACGACAAATCCAATCCTGTTAATCGTTAGATCTTTGTTCTTAAAAAAATTAAAAATCTTTATCACTGTTGTTTTTTGGTCTTTTAGGGCATTATCTAAGTTTTTAACATGTATTGGAAATAAACTTTGAAAAATGTCAACTCGATTTATAGAAATATTACAAGAATAAGTTTCATTTTTGTTTTTTAAAATTATGCGAGGGATATTTTGTGGTGTATCTGGCGGAAAGGGTAAAACTACGGGTTCAGCATCAAAAATATCGCTGATTTTCTTTTTAATCTCGTCAATTAGAGAGTATTTATCATATCCGGGCGTGATTAGTTCTTTAATGGAATCTTTAACAAATAAAGCAGTTTGTAGATTTTTAGGAGTAAATTCCATCGTTCCTCGCTTTCGCTTGCTTGATTTTTATTTTCCAAATCTTATCTTTTTATACAAATTATCAAAGATTTTTAGTACTTCCTCGTCTTCGCTGATATTTTTTAAATAATTATCAAGATCGCTGTAATCTATGGTGAAAAATTCCGCGAAAAGTTTATCACCTCTGTAAATATATTTTCCTTCTGGTACATAGATATTGCCTTTCATAATTTTCTTTGTTAAGTAATACAGAATTGGTTTCAATGATCTCGTATTTTTAATCCCTAGTATTTTAATTAAGCCAGCATATGTTTTGATAAATTTCCTATTGATATCCGCATACTTACCCGTATCGTGGTCATCATTATACTTTGTCTCAAGGTAGTATAGGTTACCGTCTCTTTTATCGCGAAACAAAACATCCACGTCGTGTTTAGTCGTGGTAAGAGAATCAGTTCCGCTCTGAAGATCAACGATATCTTTTAGCAACTTTTCAAATTTTTCTGCTAATTTATTATCTGTGCTATTCTGTCTATCTGTAATAAAACGATCAATAAGCGTGTCGGTTTTTTCTGTTAGAGGAAGAGGAACATTTTTCTTACCAGAGATTTCTTTGATAATCTCTAAATCATTTTCATCCTCAACAATTTTAGACATCAAGACTTCAATAAAATTTCCGAATTGAATGTTTAAAGACTGTAAAAGGCCACCAAATATCCTATATCTAATAGGTACAAAATGAACTTTAAGCCTATGTTTAGAAATAATTTGCGAAATTTTCTTTTCAGAAATAGTGTTATTAAGTAAATCT
>JAPLVJ010000022.1 GCA_026397155.1 Candidatus Berkelbacteria bacterium
GTCACCACTGGCTTTTGCGTATCTACACTGGCATTGTTGAATGTAACGCTAATTGAGCTCTGTGTGCTTTGTTTTGAATCATAAGCTACGGCCTTTAAAGTATATCCTCCGTTTGAGTATGCTGTTGTATTAAGAGTTGTTTCATAAGGCGCTGAACTATCTTCAAAAATTACACTGCTGTTAATATAAAAAACTACTTTGACTACACCAATATCATCAGAGGCATTTGCCTTAAAAGCAACTGAACCAGATAGCGTACTACCATTGGCTGGCTCAGTAATACTTACGGCTGGGGGATTATCTACGGCTGGCTGACTCACGCTGGCACTAGCAATATTGCTAATCCAGCTTTTGGTAGCGCCTGACGGCAAACCATGAATCGAAGCCATAGCATGATAACCATAACCCGACCAAAAATATGAATAATCTTCGGCAATTACCTCGGCGTCGCAGTTAGACCACCCTTTTGAATAATCAGGAGCGGTGGAACTTTTAGATAAAGGCCGCACAGAATAATAACTATCTGGAAAACGCGTTCCAGCCGGCAAATTTAGATCCATCCATTTATGGTAAAGCGTATAATGATGCCCATATTCATGCGATAAAACCAATCTTTCATAATCAACAAAATATGGTGAACTTTTATAGTAATAAACATTTAAAGTTATCCAGCCATAAGCAGAGACAATTTTTCCTTGAGGATTTGTCGTGTATGTACCAGAATATAAACCTGCCCAGCCAGTATCACCAGCATCTTTAATGATAATCTGATAAAGGGCGCTAACTTCCCCATCCCATTTTAACGAAGAGTTAAGAAAATCCTTTAATGGGCCTTCCAGACCTCCGTATTGACCAGTTTCATCTCTGAAATTAATCTGATATGGTGATGAACCGCTAGGACCTGCTTGTCTGATACCATCTGCCTCGGATGCACTGACACCACCTTCTCCAACATAAGTGGTTGAGCTGCCGTCGCTATTTTTTTTCGTTGAACCAGAAATTTTACCAGAAGTCTTAATTTTGGGAGGATTTGCTTTAATCTGATCTTTAGCAGCGCTCGGATTTGGAGCAGGAAGAGCTGGTTGCGAACTTTTTGAAGCTTGCTGAGTGATATTTGTTGCTGTTTTTAGACCAAACAATTTTTGAAATGTTGGATTGTTGCGAAAACCAAAATAAGCGCTAACAGTACCAGCGCATAAAAATAAAAAAATACCTAAACCAAAAAGTAAGTATTTTCGATGCCTAAAAACCCATGAAAAAAATTTGCCCCTCATCTTGAATCTAGTTTAGCAAATTTTGTTTATATATTCAAATAATTGGACACTGCCACATGGTTTTCTCCCTGCCCAAAAGAGAAATCATCTGCTCAAAAGAGAACCGCCCCTAGGTGCTTATTGACCAGACATAGTTGGCTTGTTTATTTCTGTGTTCATACAGCAGCTAGTGCCGTTCATTGTGCTCTTACCGACCGGTGGCAAACTCATCCTGCATAGTTGATAAGAAGCGCCTCCTGGCGGCACGCACGACGAAGATGTAGAGCCTGTCGAAGATGAAGATCCTGAAGTATCTTCCGTATAGGAAGTGTCCGGTTGGGTCTTTATGCATAGAGTTTCGTCTTCATTTAATACATAACCTGCATCTTTGCAATACGGCGCCCCTTTTGCCTGTTCGGCCGCTTTTTGTCTTGCCCGTTTAGCATCAATTGCCGCCATATCGTTCATAAAATCGTCCCAATAATTACCAGCTTCTGCCTTTTCTTTTTCCAACGCGGTCGCTTCAGCCAAAGTTTGCTCCCCATAATCCTTAAGAAAAGTTCTGATAATATTAACTAAATTTGGACCATTCTCGGGGGTCAATGATGCTAAGGCGTATTTTTTAGTCATAGCAACCTGTTTTGCTAAAAAGCCGTTAAATATTGTGCCGGCAGTTTTAGTTGAAATCGTACCAGAGAACATGTCTTTAGCTCCGCCCAGTTTTTGGCTTTCACTTTTACCCAGATGTTGGTATGAAAATGCGTAATAGTTACCTTTCTCCATATTTAAGTCGCTTGAGTCGTCGTCGCCTCTCTTTCCTATTGTTCCGGAACCTTCAGTAACGCCGAAATAGACGGCAAATTCCGGGGTTATCATTGTTTCCATTGCAGTTTTCATCTCCTCCATGCTTTTTCCTGCCATACTACTTAGATCCGGTGGTGTTTTTGTATAGCCTGGAATTTGTCTGGCGAAAGTTGCCGTACCGGTGGCGGTAAAGACCTGATCGGAAATTTGGATTGTAAAAACCTTACCTTTGGGTTGTTTGGCTATGCGGTAGTAGGCATCGCCATAGAGCTGAACTATTCTCGTCTCATTTTTATACATATTGACTTGAATATCCGCGCCCATGTTGCCTACACTACTTGCCGTATTCACAGCAATAAGTGATCCATCAGAAAGGATCAAATAAGCGCTCAAGTAACTTGCTCCTTTATAACCTTTTTGTCTTAAATGCACGATGCAGTGATTGGGCTTCTCAATCCCTTTTTCATCAACCAGAGTGCTGGCGCCGCCTTCGGTATAATTGGCATCACAACTGTCGGCGATAGTTACTGTCGCTAAATCTGAACTATCTTGCCCCACTGGCGCTTGGGGTTTTTCGGCGAATACCTGAAAAGTTGGTCCGGTATCGTTGCCAGGGTAAGCCTGTGTTAGCTCGACAAGAGCGGCACTAGAGTCATCGGGAAGACTGCCAGCTTGAATTCTCGGCCGAAGCAAAAAGAAATACGCCGCAGCACAAATAATTAATAGTAATAGAACTCCGCCTGCTATCCAAATAATCTTTTTATTCATATTCCCCTCCTTTTATTTATTATACCACTAAATTAGAATACGCCTGATTTTTCTTTTGAAATTCCCTTTTTGTAGCCATTGTGGTTATGCCCTAATTTCCTCCACAGAGTAGCCCTTGCTACATAAATAATCGAACGCCATTTTTACCTCCCTTAAGTTTATTTAACTTAGTTCGCAATTCTTATACTATGCATAAATGTCCGCGTCATTAATTGCAACTACTTGGCGGACCTTCGTTTAGAATATCATATGCCTCATTTACCCACCCTAAAGATCGGTAAATAGTCTCATCTTTGCCGAGACCATCGGGATTGTTCAAAAATTCTTGAGGATACGCTAAATCGTCTTTTACATTTTTTACCAAGCTTTCATACCCCCCTGTGCAGTTAGTATAGTCGTACTGTGCATCATTTAAATCTGATTGCAATGAGCTGTTAGACTTGTCTAGACTTTTATTATTTTCTATCTGTAGATAATATAGTATTGATAATGTAATGCAACCAAAGGCCAATGCCGATAATACCAATTTATTTTTATTTATTTTTTTCATTACTATCCTCGAACCTCGAAATTACTTGAAAACTTTTGTTCAACAGATGTGTCTTTGAAAGTTACATTAAAATTTGCCAGAATTTCTTTTGGGTGCTTGTTGGATTTATCAAAACGTAATTGTTCGTCGTCGAGATCTATGAAAATTTGCGAATAATCTTCTTTAGACTGTTCTTTATTCTTTTCACCAAAATAAACAACCCCAACTCTTCTTCCGTCCTTTTGGCCTATTTTAGCAGCCAAAAAATATTTATCATCCTGGTCTCTTACCTTAACAGCAGTTGGTGGTTCGTCCAATGATATCTTTTCATACCTCGACCGGATATCGGCTTTATATTTTTCAATTGCTTTATTGGCCAGTTGAGAGCCAATCAATATATTCTCCGGGTGCTTAATTTCTCTATTGCAATTTTCGCATCTATAGCCGTCGGCAAATTCTTTAAGCTCAACAAAACAATTTGGGCAATAGGGCCCAAAAATATCTGAAAAATCTATCCCAATTGAGATCTCCCACCAGAGTCCAAATATTTTATGAAGTTTTCTTCCCATGTTATACCCCTTTGCCTTAATCCTACTTCTTTTTTACTTCTCTATCAATCGATTATATACTACCATTTCTTTTTCAAATCAGCTACAATAAAGCGGTTGGATTAGATACTCCTGTTCTGCCCTTGGGATACATCAAAAAGAAACTCTACCTGCTTCACCTTGCAGGTCTGATAGGATAATGTACTCAAACCAAAATCGGCTTCGCGTGGG
Organism: Candidatus Berkelbacteria bacterium; assembly: GCA_026397155.1. Taxonomy (GTDB): domain Bacteria; phylum Patescibacteriota; class UBA1384; order JAPLVJ01; family JAPLVJ01; genus JAPLVJ01. Next base: position 4,134 of record JAPLVJ010000022.1, read on the forward strand.
AGCCGATTTTAGTTATGGTTCTATATTTCCGATCTTCTTTTTTTACCCGATCCCATACCTACCATCAACCGGATCGTGGAAGATAAAGTTTTTGGGTGGGAAGTAAGTAAATAGAGAAAACGCCAGTAAAATGATAAGGATTAGCAAAGCCCAAATAGTATCGGAGCCGTAAGGTTTTTTACTTTGCAGGATTTTATAACTCAAAATATAGCCAACAATAATGGCAAATACAAATATCGAAATATCCCAAATAAAATTATCGGGGAAGATGACAAGCCAGCCGTAGAATAAGGTGATGATAATTATGGGAATAGTTATCAATTTTACAAAAGTTGCCAAGCAAAAATTTTTCAATTTCCTGCCCCAAACTAGCCATTCAATTACAGCGAAAATAAATGTCGGCCAAAAGGCAATTTTTAAGTGCTCCCAGGTACTTTCGTTGACTGCACCGAAAAGAGCCACAAAGTGATTGCGCCCCGACCAGTTAAAAATAAAATGCAGTGCTGACCCTAGGAAAATAGAGATTACTGCACCCCATATTTCCCATTTTTTTATCTTCATATTTTACCTCTCCTTCCCAAACAGCCGGATTATTTTTCTCCTTTTTCTCTTACATCAAATCTACCACAGTACCAAGCCGTTTTAAACAGCTGGTACATGGCAGACCTCGCTGATGCAATATTTTCAATCCCGCCCTTCCCGCCGAGTTTCCGGGCGTTGGATAATATAAATTTAATTCAAAACTATTTTGATTAGTTCGGGAAATTCCTCTGTTTTCATATCGCTTAAACAATAATGACCATAGCCCTTAATATTTATTATGTCACCACCAAGAGCATCATGAAACATTTTTAAACTCTTTTTGCCATCTTCCTCTTCATTATCAGAAGTAAACATAACTATTTTATCCACCCTTTCTTTTATGGTGTTATCAATAGGGTATTCATAAAATGCTTTTTTTTCGTCAGTACCACCCCCCAGCTTCCACGGAGCCACTAATATAAGCTTATCGATATTCTTTTTTGTATCTCCAAGCCAGCGAACAAGAAAAGCGCAGCCACAACTATGTCCGATTAAAATTGTACTATCGTTAATCGTGAATTTTTCGAGCTCCTTTTTAAAATCTTCGTAAACTGGCTGCCAAGGATTTGGCATAAACGGAGTTTCAGTTTTAATACCTTTATTTATTAGCCGTTTTTTAGTCCAAGGAATCCAATGCTTATCATAAGTCCTCGTTTCAGGATTTATTGCCTCTTCCTTATTGGATGGACAACCGTGAATTATGATGCAGTTTTTTTGTTTCATATTTTTTACTCCCTGCCAAGTTTTCTGGCGTTGTTCAATGTCATATTTTTTTATATTTCTTATAATATTCAGCCGTGTCGGGACAAAGCTGATTGCTGTCCGCCAGCGCATCAACTTCTTTTTCTGTCATCCACCCCGACCATTGCCATTCTTCTTCACAGTTTTTTATACCTTTGTCGTAAAGTAATTCGAACACATAGACAGTTTGGCCAAGACCAATATCCTTCATATCCATACTAAACAAAAACCTCACCGGTGTGGATATACCTGCCTCCTCTTTTAATTCTCTACTTGCTGCCATATCTACACTTTCTCCCTGCTCGACGCCACCACCAATCCCGAGTGCATAAAGGTCGGGATAAGTTTTTTTATCCTCTCTGCGTTTATGTATAAAATATTGCCCCTTACTATTTCTAATTACTACTACCACAATTTCCATAAAATTTCCTTTTGAAATACTATATCAAATCTACCACAGTGAGATAAGCAATTCCATCTCACGTGGCAGGCCCCTCTGGAGCAGAATCTTCAATCCCTGTGATGGTTTATTGCATTCTGAAAAATATCTGAAAATACAGCATTACCTAAATCCAACCTACGAGGTTGGATTTAGCCGGTATAGTCCTCAATAATTAAGCTTTTGATTTTGGAAAGCTCCTTTTGATAGTCTTTGTGGTTCATGACAAAACTTTTATATTCTTTGGGCGAGATTGAAAACAAATTTGAATATTGTATTAACGTGCTATTGGAGATATCAATATAATCATTATAGGACGAGTTGTGCCAATCTCCTGGCTTGACTACCAATTCCTCAGAGGTCGGATTCAGATGTATATACCTAGTCAAATGCAGCAATTGTTCGTCTGTATTAATTAGTACGCTTTTGAATCTGCCTGACCATAAAGGACCGATTCTTTTATGCTTAATATTAAAATACCTGGAATAGCAGTTTAGAATATTGCTCATAAACTTAGATATGCCTTGATCCGACACTTGTTTGAGTAAAAAGTGAATATGAGTAGGCATTAGACAAAAGGCGATAATTTCTACAAAAACATCATTTTCTGCCTGAAGACTGCCAATTATTTTACTCTGGGTCACTGGATCTAAGCGGGTAAATTTTGAATATTGATAATTAAAGTCCTTGTATCTATACAATTCAAAAATTTCAATAAATCTCGAATAATCTTCCCCGTCATTAAAAACAGTATATTTTGCAATACTTCGACTGAAAATATGATAATAGTAATTACTCTCTAGCTGATCTTTGCGATATTGTGCCATGCCTTAATTATGCAACACCATAAACCCAAAGTCCAACCTCGTAGGTTGGATTTAAGGTCAGTACGCAAGGAAAATCTTTTGGACAGATTTAAATTTCGAGTTATAATATAAACATGAAACGTTTTTGCTTAATTCTACTAACTTTTCTGGTTTTAGCAATACCCAGCCAGAGCTTTGCTCGCGATAATATAACTGACTGGTACATCAAAAATTTTGAGTCAGAAATTGTTGTAAATAAAGATTCATCGCTCACAATTACAGAAAAAATAACAGCCGACTGTGATAATTTACCTGATAAGCATGGCATTTTCCGCATTTTGCCTGCTCAAATCTATAGAGAAAATAATCAGAAAATAAAAACCCCAATAACATTAATCAGCATAACTGACTTTAACGATAAACCAGTAAACTACAGTCAGACTAAAAGCACTATTGACCACACTATTACCTGGAAAATTGGCGATCCAGATGTAGTGGTCAAGAATGAAAATTACTACAAAATTAAGTACAAAGTCGAAAATGCAATTATTTTTGACAATCCCAAATTTGATGAATTCTACTGGAATTTAAATGGCAATTTTTGGGAAATAGAAACTGATAACTTTACTGCTAATATTACCTTCCCCTCCGAGGTATCCCAAACAGATAGCTATGTATCACAATATACTGGCAGTTTTGGCTCTAAAAACAATGATCTAGCCAAATATGAATGGACTGCTGACAATATTATCAAAGTGTCATCTTTAAAAACTTTTAAACAAAAAGAAGGAGTAACTATTTCTATCACCGCGCCAAAACACATCTTTACTCCTTATGTACCTAATTTTTGGGAACGCAATGGAAAATATTTTTATCCTATTATTCCTCTTTTTATTCTGCTCTTAAGCTTATATTTTTGGTCAAAGTACGGTCGCGATCCAAAAATCAACCCAACTATCGCGCCTGAATTTAGTATTCCTGAAAATCTATCACCTCTAGAAATGGGCCTGGTTTTATCTGATGGAACACTTAAAACCCAGTATATTTCCGCGGAAATTATCAACTTGGCAGTCAAAGGCATTATCAAGATAGAAAAAATTGCAAAAAAGGGCGTTTTTAGCCACGAAGACTATAAACTAACTTTATTGAAGACGGTCGTCAGCAACTTGTTGACTGATAAACTTTTTGGTAATCAAAAGGAAGTGACTATTTCTTCTTTAAAAAATAAGTTTTATGAAAATATCCCAAGCATCACCAAAGAAACTTCAAAAAAGCTAGCTGGGAAAGAGCTACTTGTACCCCGAAGCCGAAAATTTCACCTAGCGTTCTTGATTATGGGATTTGTATTTTTAGGCTTTTCTCCGGCTGGATTTACAGCTAGCCCATATTTAGCCTTATCTCTATTTATTTCAGCTATAATTTTATTTGTCTTCTCATTTTTAATGAAACAGAGAACCAAAAAAGGCGCTGAAACTTTACGCCAAATTCTGGGCTTTAAATTGTATATGGAAACTGCGGAAAAATATCGCCAACGATTCAATGAAAAAGAAAATATTTTTGAGAGATTTTTGCCTTATGCCATTATGTTTGGAATTACTGAACTTTGGATTAAGAAAATAAAGCAAATTTACGGAGCAGATTATTATGCCACCTATCATCCGGTCTGGTTTTATGGTGCTACTGTAGGCGCTTTTGATATGAAGGGCCTCAATTCAGCCATAAGTGGCTTATCATCAAGCATGGCCTCAACCTTGGCTTCTTCGCCTTCGTCGTCCGGCGCTGGTGGGGGTGGCTTTGCTGGTGGCGGAGGGGGTGGAGGCGGCGGAGGCGGCTGGTAGCCTGCAACAAAAAAGCCCCTCTATTGGGCTTAAGGATACTCTGTCAAAATGGATTTCTAGGGAAAAAGGATTTCCTCCCAAAATTGATCATGTGATACAGTAAGTCTTTCTTCGATCGTTTGAATCTCTGCGCGAACTCTTTGCATCTCTTCAATGGCTCTGTTTAATCTCCGCCTCGAAGCGTAAAGTTGTTCAGTAAGTTGTGTGTGATGTGATTCATCTTCAACAAGAATATTCTCTCTTACCAAGGTAATTAGCGCCCTATCGTCAATCTTGATTGTCACAAAACCTTTAGTCAGAAGATGTGCTTTGCATTCAATCTCACTACAACGATACAAAGTATATCCTGATGTTCCTCTGTAAACAACATTGGTTTTCAAAACTTCGCAAGCACTTTTGCATACAGAACATCTAACCCGCTCGGTGACAATCTTTTCTCCTGCCACTTCACCCACCTCCTGAATACGATGTGCGAGGGTATATTTCTTTCTACAATAGTTCGATGCAAAAGTCAATATAATTTAAATTGAATCAGAAATTTTACCGTCTTTTATTTCAACTATTTTCGTGGCATATCTTTTGGCGTACTCTGAATGCGTGATTAGAATAACTGTCTGATGATTTTCTTTATTCAAATTACGTAAAATATCCAAAATTTCTTCACCGGTTTTGCTATCAAGATTACCAGTAGGTTCATCGGCTAAGATTATTTTAGGATCATTAATCAAGGCGCGAGCAATAGCAACACGCTGTTGTTCGCCCCCAGAAAGCAAACTCGGTAAATGATTAGCACGATTGGTAAGTCCGACTTTCTCCAAAACTTCAACAATTCTCTTACGATCGTCTTTTGAACGTTTTGCGATAGCTGACTCTACATTTTGACTAGCAGTAAGGGTGGGGATGAGATTAAAATTTTGAAAAATAAAACCAATGTTTTCTCGACGCATTTTAGTGATTCTATTTTCACTTGCACGAGTTAAATCCTGACCTGTTACTGTAATTTTCCCAGAAGTAGGTCTATCTAACCCGCCTATTAACTGCAGTAACGTACTTTTCCCACTACCCGAAGGACCAATAACAACAAGAAAATCTCCTTGTTTTACAGTTAAATCTATTCCATCTACTGCCTTGATTGTTTTGGTTCCTTGTTTGTATTGTTTTATAAGATTTTTAATCTCAATCATTGTCATATTTACTCCAAGTTCCTTAACGCTTCCTGAGCTCTCATGCGAGATGATTTAAAAGCAGCCAGTCCGCCGGCCAAAATAGAACCTATAAGAGCAATACCAGCACCCAACGTTAAAACTATATAGTTATAGGTAATCTTAAGATCAACATTAGCTTTAACATCAGAACTGCCCCCGCCCATAAATCTTCTCATAAATCCCTCACCTGTATTTGTACTTGCAATATTAGCGCTAAGTGAGATATTAAAATGGTTTAGAACATAAATACCCGCTAGACCCAAACCAACACCCAGAATTGCTCCAAAAATTCCGATCAATACATTTTCCATGAGAATTTGCCTGATAATTTCCGAGTTTCTCCATCCAATGGCTTTGAGCGTTCCGATTTCTCTTGTACGTTTGTTCACAGATAGGATGGTTAACAAACTAACTATAATAAATGCTGCCAACACCACGATAATGCTCGTTACCCCAATAAAGCGATTAGTCAAAGAAGCAGCACTGACTAAACTGCCTGAAACCTTTTTGGCTGTGTCAGATGAACTGGTAATTTTAGCTCCGGCAAACAAACCAGCAATTTTTTTACTTGTCTCTTCGACAGAACCACTATTTGTTGATTTGACTAACAAGATATTGATGCGGTTTTCACGGCCTGCTAGCTTTTGCAAATCCAAAAGCGGCAAGTAAAGATCAGCAGTATTGGTATAGAGCTGCGGCTCCACCAGGGCAACAACTGTAAATTCCTTTTTACCTAAGGTGAATTTATCCCCCAATTTTATGTTTTGCTTTTGCGCAAATGATTGACTAACTATTATCTGATCAGCACCGTTGAAGTAATTACCAGAAGTCAACTGGCTAGACAAGATTAAACCAATCTTATCCTTAGTTGTATCCACTCCAGCCACAGTATAATTTTCTGTTTTAATATCAGTAGAAATTGGTCCAACATTCTGACGATATGTTCTTTCTGGTGTGGTAATTCTTGTACTAAAATTCGGAAGATAGGATTTCATGGCTTCGTCCATGGCTTTTCTGCCCTCTTCTGATCTAGGATCAAGCCCTTTAGCCCTAACTGCCTCTTCTGCTTTTTTCATAGCATCCTGCATAGCCTGACGTTGTTCACTGGTCATTTGTTGATTAACATCCATTTGCTCACCGCCGGTTTTAAACTCAGCAGTAACTTGAGGAATTTTTCCCTCTTGATGAGTAACATTTAATATCAAACCTTGAGCAGAATCGCTAACCAAAGATGAATCCAGTTTTTTAGATTCATCAGAGGCAAACGTCAACATGGTGCCTGTCAAAAAAGCATCATTAGAAAATTGATCGCCTGGATTGCCAAGTTTGGATAAATCAGTTGAAACACGATTTTCGCTCTGAAGTTCTGTTCTCGTTGCCTCGTCAAGATCTTTCATATTATCCACATCAACCGAACGTGAAACCATAATATCTGTTCCAACATTTTGTAATGGATTTAAAACTTTTTCCTGGGCAGAAGAAAGACCCTGAGAAAGTGAAATTATGATGATAATAATGGCTCCGGCAATTGCCAAACCCAATGCGATAGTTAAGGTTTTGCCGAAACGGCGGGTCAATTCTGCTTTCAAGTATTGTAAGTAAAACATAAGCACACCATCCTCATACTAAAGAACAAAGCTGAAAAAATGCTTAGAATTTAGGAAGTTTAATAATAAACTCACTGCCTTTCCCTGGTTTACTATTTGCGCTAATGGTACCACCATGAAGTTCAACAATTCTTTTTGCGATTGAGAGTCCAAGCCCATATCCATCAACTTTTTCTTTGGTTCTTGAAATATCCGCCCGGTAAAAACGATCAAAAATATGAGGAAGATCCAAAGCTTTAATCCCGATCCCTTGATCTTTTATTTTTACAATTGCGCCATGTTTCTCTTTTTCCACATTGATAGAAATTTTGGATTCCTTTGGGCTGTATTTTATGGCGTTATCCAAAAGTATGACAAAAAGCTCAACCAAACTTTGCTTGTCGCCCTTAGCATAGATTTCTTTAAAATTATTTTTAAATTCAATTGATTTTTCTTTAGCCAAACCTTCAACTTTTTCATATGCTTCAGTTATTACTTCTGTTAGTACAACTTTTTCAAATTCAAGCTTAAAGTCTTCTTGATATTTGGCTAATTTTAAAAGCGCGCCGGAAAGAGATTCCAGTTTGCCAATTTCCTCTAAATTACTCGAAAGAAGTTTCCTTGCTTCTACAATACTCATTTTTTTCTCGCGCAAACTGACTTCAATTTCTGTTCGCATTGCTGTAAGCGGAGTTTTGAGCTCATGTGAAGCATCTGCAGTAAAACGATTTTGAGCATCCATCATTTCCTCAATTGGTCGGAGTGTTCGTCTAGCCAAAAAATAGCTTATACCAGAAGATAAAATTAGGATAAAAATATTAAAATATATTAAATTTAATCTTAAACGATTACTGCTTTCTTCTAATTGCTCTAGACGGATTTTTTCAAAATCTGGAATTTGAAAAGAAGGACGATCATTAATGGGAAGTTCGCGCAAGAATCTTGTTTGTTGACCCAACCCACGGCCAAGTTCTGTAGAAGAAATGCGGTAAAGAACCAGACTAAAAGATATGCTGATTATCATCACAATCAGAACATAAAAAAGGGTTAATTTTAGATAAGCAGATTTAAAAGTCATTTTTCCTAACTTTCTGATATTTTGTAGCCAAATCCTCTGACGGTATGGATCAACTGCGGTTTATTTTTGAATAATCTATCTATTTTGTTTCTTAAATATCCTATGTATGCCTCGACCGTATTAGGTAAAATATCAGCATCATAATCCCAAACATGCTCAATAATACTATTCTTTGTCAAAATTCTATTTGGATTGCGCATTAAATATTCTAAAATACGAAATTCAGTTTGAGAAAGAGGAATATCTTTACTAGCTCTTGTAACCTTATAAGTAATTGTATCAAGCGTCAAATCACCAACTTGCAATGAGGTGCCTAAATTCTTGTTTGGTCTCCGAAGTAATGCTTTTACTCTAGCTAGCAATTCCTCAAAGGCAAACGGCTTTGTTAGATAATCATCAGCTCCGGCGTTCAACCCCTCTACCCGATCCTTAATATTATCCTTGGCGGTCAAAATTAAAACAGGAGTGTGCCTCCCTTCTTTACGTATTGCCTGACAGATTTTTATTCCATCGGTTGTTCCAGGCAACATACGATCCAGGATAATCAAGTCATAATTTATTGTCAAAGCCATACCAACACCATCAGCACCATCATAGGAAACATCCACGGCATAAGATTCTTGCTCAAATCCTTTTTTAATTGCATTGGCAATCTTATGATCGTCTTCGATAATCAAAATTCTCATGCATTTATTTTACACCATAGAACCTGAGAAACAACTGAGAGAATATTTGAGCTGATTAAATCCATCTATCACCTTCTGCCAAATCGCCATGGGTAAATCTGACCAGCTTGCACCGGTTTGCGGCAAAACTTGCGGTGCAGGCACAGGAGCTGGCGCGGCTACGTTAACGCTAATCCTAACATTAGAATAAATACCATT
>JAPLVJ010000011.1 GCA_026397155.1 Candidatus Berkelbacteria bacterium
TTACAATCATATTTGACTCAAAAAGAACTTGACCAAATTACTGATCTTAATTTATTAAGCCCAAAGCCAATTTTATATGTTTTAAATGTCTCGGAAAGAGATTTAGAAGTAAAAATACCAAACACTTTACCTAAATAAACAATTATCCTTTCAGCGAAACTTGAATCAGATTTAATTTGTTTATCTGAAAAAGAACAAATAGAGTACCTAAACAGTCTAGGAATAACAGAATCAAGCCTAGATGCTGTTATAAAAACCAGTTATAAACTTTTGGATTTAATCACTTTTTATACCTTGTTGCCCCAGCAGGTTCAAGCTTGGCCAGCCCGAAAAGAAACACCTGCAATGGAAGGCGCTGGAATAATTCACTCTGATTTTAAGCAAAAGTTCATTAATGCTGAGGTTATTCCATATTCTGAGTTAATCAAATTTAACAGCTGGCAAGAAGCACATCAAAAAGGCAAAATTAGAATTGAAGGTAGAGAATACTTGATTTGTGATGGAGATATGATATACTTTAGGCATGGATAATACAACAACCTATTGTTTAGATTACATTATTTCAGATCAACTTTCGGAAAAAGAGATTTCTCAAGTTTCAGAAAAAATTAAAGCCGCTCTATTGGATAGTAAGATTATCAAAGACAAAGAAGAATCTACTTTAAGAAGAAAATTAGTTTACCCCATTAAAAAGAGTAATTTTGGATATTATTCAAGTCTAATTTTTGAAACTAAACCAGAGAATATTCAAAGAATTGAATCAAAGCTAAAGACAACTGATGATATCTTGCGTTATTTGATTGTTAACCGCCCTCTTACCTCTCCTGCAATCAAGGTAGAAGCAAAATCAGAGGGCAAAAAAGTTGAAGAAAAGAAAGTAGAAAAGTCTCTCAATGAAACTCAAGATAAAGAAGAAAAAACTGAAAAGCCTAAAAAGATTAAAACAGAAAAGAAAAAAGTAATAATTAAGCAAAAAGCACCTAAAAAAACAGAAATTGCAGAAGAAATTGAAACAGAAACTGAAAAAATGAAAGAATTAGAAGAAAAATTAGAGGAAATACTTAAGGAGTAAAATGATTTCCTTAAACAAAGTGATGCTGGTTGGAAATTTAACTCGAGACCCTGAATTAAGATACACTCCTTCGGGAAAATCGGTCTGCTCTTTTGGAATGGCCACCAACCGACGCTGGAAAGGGGCAAGTGGCGAAATGGAAGAAGCTGTTGAATTTCATGATATCGTTGTTTGGGGCAAATTAGCAGAAATAATCTCCCAGATTTTAAAAAAGGGCAACAAAGCCTATGTTGATGGACGCTTACAGACAAGAAGTTGGGAAGGACAAGATGGGATCAAAAGGCAGAAAACCGAGGTTGTTATGGAAAACTTCATTCCTCTTTACTCTAAAGGTGGGATGACTAAAACAGAAACAGAAATTGCCGAGATTCCTTCTGAAACTTTAGCCCCTGAAATCACAGAAAAAAAAGAAAAAGAAAAAGAACCAGCTAAAGAAAAAACAAAATCAGACAAGAAAGCTAAAAAAGAGTCGGATGAAGAAGAAATCGACCTAGATGATATTCCATTTTAAGGAGTAAGATGTTTTATAATCGAAAAAAAGAGTGCTTTTTCTGTAAACGAAAAATTAAAGAAATCGACTATAAAGATGTGGAATTACTTTCACATTACATTTCAGAATCGGGTAAAATCAAACCGGCAAAAAGAACAGGCGCTTGTGCAGTTGATCAGAGAAAATTAACCCACGCAATAAAGCGGGCTCGCTATATGGCACTCTTGCCTTATACTCTAAGATAAATTTATAAACCTATGCTCAAAATAACTCAAATAAAAACAGGTGTTTTGATTGAAGTTAATAATGTTCCCTATCAAGTAATCAGTGCTAGTTATCAAATGCTTGGCAGAGGCCATGGAATGGTCAGAGCGAAGTTAAAGAATCTTCAGAGTGGCGCTACATCAGAGAAAGTTTTTCGTGGCGGAGAAACGATTAAAGAAGCCAATTTAACTAAGATTAAAGCTTCTTACCTCTATCATGATCAAAGTAGCCTTCATTTTATGGAAAATGAAACCATGGAACAGTTTGCTATGCCAGAGAACCAGATTGGTTTTGCTAAAAATTTCTTGAAAGAAGGCACGGAAATTGAAATTTTCTCTTTTTTAGACAAACCTATCTCAGTTAATTTACCGATCAAAATCGAACTTGAAGTAGCTGAAACTGAACCAGGCATCAAAGGTAGTAGAGAAACAGCTGGCACTAAAAAAGCTATTCTGGAAACTGGATATGCCATCCAAGTCCCGCTCTTTATTAAAGAAGGTGATATAATAAAAGTGGACACAAGAGACGGAAAATATATTGAAAGAACCTGATCAATGATTTTGACAGGGAGGGGATGTGCTAGTTCAAGCTTCAGCAATTATCAATCGACCAGTTTTTACCCAAAATGAAAACAAAGAAATTGGGAATGTACTAGAAATTGTCATTGATCCGGAGAAAGGCTTAATGGCCGGTTTTTTGATTTCCCAGATCTTTCAGAAACCAAAATTTGTCTTTGAACTTGATGTTCTGGATTTGACCAAACGTGGTCTATTAATCACTTCAGAAAAAGCCGCTATATTGCCTTCGGAAAACGAAAATGCAGTCAAGATACTAAAGAAGCACAACAAAATCATTAAATCAAAAGCTGTCACAGAGTCACGCAAAATATTAGGAGTAGTAGAAGACTATATTTTAGATACAGACACAACAAGTATTGTTAAATATTATGTTCGCGGTGGATTATTTTCTCCTTCGCGTATTTTATCTGCCGAACAAGTTATTAGAATAGAAAAAAATAGGATAGTTTTTTCTGACCAGATGATTGAAAAATCAAAAGCAACTGAAGCTGCGGCCGTGTAATATGATTAATTCCTAATGAAAAATAAACGTCTAATCTTGGGTTTTTTGTTCTTAATTGCCGTTTTAGTTTGGACGGCGTTTTTCACTTGGCCAGACAAAAATTTTAAAGTTACTTTCTGCGACGTAGGTCAAGGAGACGCTATTTTTGTTACCAGCCCGTCGGGTTTTCAAATGCTTGTTGATGGCGGTCCATCCAATAAGGTTTTAGAATGCTTGTCAAGGGAAATGCCTTTCTGGGATAGAAACATTGATTTAATAGTTTTATCCCATCCGCATAGTGATCATCTGACTGGACTAATTGATGTAATAAAAAGATATGATGTCGGACAAATATTATCAACTGATGCTGTCCACACCTCTCCAGAGTATTTGGAGTGGTTAAAATTAATTCAAGAAAAGAAAATTACACTTGAAGTTGCCTATCAAGTATCACAAATTGATCTTGGAGCAGGCACAAAAGCTGATGTTTTATTTCCAAGAGTAAGTTACAAAGATAAAAAAATTGAAGATTTAAACAACACTTCTGTGGTTTTGCGTTTGGAATACGCTGGTGTTTCATTTTTATTGCCAGGCGATTTAGAAGAAAAAGAACAAAAGCAAATACTTAATTCTTATCTTAATTCTACGTTCTTAAAAGTTCCTCATCACGGCAGTAAAGATGCTCTAGATCAAAAATTTTTAGATTCTGTTGCGCCAAAAATGGCCATAATTTCAGTCGGGAAAAATAGCTTTGGCCATCCAACACAAGAAACTATCCAGAAGTTAAAAAACAAAGGCGTGGAAATTAAAAGAACAGATCAGGATGGAACGATCAAAGTAGTTGTTGACACAGATGGAAAATATAGAATTGAATAGATTTTAGACAAAAAGATAGCCCGCCACGCGCGATGTGCGCGGGCGGGCTGGCATATACTTAGCTCCGTCTTGTAGCTGTAGACCGCAGGAAGTAGACACCGAATATGGTGCACACTCCGCAGGCTATACCTACAATGACAGATCGCCCAATTGGGTCATGCGACAAGTACGTCCGCATGATCCACCAACTGGGAGCTGCTAAGCTCATGATGACATACACTAGTACACGAACCACCAGGCTCACTTCCTTTCCCAGTGTGGGCTATTGTGCTGGAGGCGGCGGACTGCCACCACCAGCTACCCCCGGAATTCCACCTGACGGAGGACCGCCGCGAGGAATTCCCGAATGTCGTCTTGTGGGCGGAGGAACAGATTGCGTTCCCCAGCCCCAAGGTGAGAAGATAGACCAACTGCCACCAGGAGGCGGCGGCGGAGAGTGGTAACTCGACGACGCAGGAGGAATTCTGCCTCCTTGGTTGGGGCCTCCAGACGAAGCCGCTGGAACTCCAGTAGAGCTCTTGAGAACAATCTCTGCTGGCTGCCCGAACGCTATACCTTGCACGTCCAGCGCAGTGGCGGTCAGTTTCAGGGAGGAGAAAGTATCCCCTTGCCAGTTCGGTGTTACCCGAATCTGGAATGGGGGCTCGTTCGCCTCGCCTCTGAAGACTTTCTTGTCTCCGTCGCTGATGACGAAGACGACTTTGGAGGTCCCCAAGGGAACCACGGCCGTCAAGAGTAGTGATTCATCACTTCTCCTGATGAACGCCTGGCCGTCCTTAGCCTCGGCGAAGTAGATGTTAGAACCCTCGGCGTCAATCAACGGCTGGGGTGTTACCCACTCACCTGCGTTGGCAGGAGACAAGGTAGATACCGGGACAACTACCGGAGCAGTGGACGCAGAAGGCATCTTAGATAGCGCCTTCCGAACCGCCCCACCGATTACCTGCTGGCCAAGATTGGAAGCTTGCTCGAGATTTACCTCAAGCGGATCCCAACTCCTGCCAAGCGGCAGGTGCACCCGAGAAATTCCGGCACCTGAGTCACTTCCGGCAAACGCTTCCAGTTGCCTACGGGTCTTGTGGTCGATCATTCTCAGTAGAACACCAACCCTTAACCCGGCAACTTCCGCCTGTCGGCGCCAGTCGCCCACTTGGAAGTTCTGCTCTCGCAGAACATGCGCACTGACGTAGAAGACATAGTCAGCTCCGGCAAAGTAGCCGATATCTTTCCGGCCATCGCCGTACTGACCCCACTGACTGTTCTCAAGTTCCAACTCCTGTTGGAGCGGAACTACGTCCTGGGTTGAAACCAGGACAGAGAAACCCCTATTCCCTAGCGCCGTTTCTGCCTCTTTCTTGGCGACGCGGGAAAGATCCTCGGAGTAGTAATAGCCGCGGCCGAAGCCGTAACCATAACTATCCGAGGCCTCCGGGTCGACCACTACAACAACTGTGGGACCCAAAGGGGGATCATTGATCGCTGACGCTAACTGTTGCGGTTGACTCACCTTCTTCGCCACTGCTTTCTGGCGATCCGACAGCCGCGGGTGGGACCCTACTAGGTCATTCACCCATCGCGGCGTCTCGGTACCGTTTTTCAGTTTTTCAAAAGCGTCGATGGCGCCAAACGGATCGCTTCCAATGGCGGCTGTAAGTTCGAGGCCGCAGTCGTCGGCTCGAGCCTCCTGTTTCTGGGAATACCGGTTGGCGATGAAGAAGTTCGTCACATCACCAATATCCCGCAAGGTCTGATTTGCACCAGTGGCCAGCGCCAGACCCAGTATAATCCCATTGCGTTCGCCTGCACGACGTAGCGCGCTCTGGGCATCCTTATTGACCAGATGGCCAAGCTCATGCCCGAGCACGAATGCAAGCGCGTTGTCGTCTAACAACGCCAAATAGCTGGAGGCGATGTAGACAACTCCGCCGTCAGAGGATGGAACTGAGCAAGCGTTCTTCTCTTGGTCTCTCATGACCATGAACTGAACGCCGCACAGCCCCTTCTTGACTGCCTCAGCCTGTCCAATTGCCGAAACTCGAGGATCAGTATAAACTTCATACTTTCCCTCAATTTCGGTTACTACCTGGTCGCCCAACTGGTTCACCTCAGTTTCGGAGAAATTATACCTCTCCTTAGTGAGTACGCCGGCCAAGATACCGCCGAGGATTCGGCCGGTATCGTTAGCCCGCGCCGGAACAGGCGCCGCAAGCCACGAAGCGATCAGAAAGACCGCCACCGTTGACTTGAGCGCCCTACTCCAACAGGCATCAAACCGCTTTGCCTGCTCGGCACAAAACCGAACCAAAGTGATTCTCCGGTGTTGGTGTTGCCGCCGACGAGCCAGGAAACGCTTGGTGAGACTCACATGGAATCCCACCCAGCCGACAAGAACAAGACCAAGCCCGGCCCAGAAGCCGAACTTGACCACCCAGTTGATCACCGCGTCGGAAAACGCGGTAAGAAGAATGTAATGCTCCATGGCCCGATCAGGCCGTAGAGCAAGAACTGCCGCTACCCCAATAAGGATAGCGAATACAGAAACCTTTGCCATTTTAATCACCTCCTAGGTTGGCGGATGGCAAACCGCCGTAGATTTGAATCGCTTACAAAAAACTATAGAACACCAAACCCTTGTGGGGTCTGATGATTAATTTGGTTATTAACGTGCTTTTTGAAGCTACCCTAGCTTCAAGAAACTTCATAAGTATAAGAACCCGAGTTGCTTCGCAACTCAGAACCTTGTAATTGGCTGGTTGTTAAAGAACCAGCCAATTGTAGCACAAAATAGGTTGAAAATCAATAGTAAAGGGGGTAGAATAAAAAAGATGTAAGAAATAAGAGATAAGATTTTAAAGAGTAAGCTCAAATTCCAAAAGAATAATAAAGAATAATTTTGAGATTTGAGATTTAAATTTTGATTTTGAGCGAACGAAAGTGAGGGAACGTGTCAGGTCATTCCAAGTGGTCAACAATAAAACATAAAAAAGCAATCACTGATGCCCAAAAAGGTAAGATTTTTACTAAAATGGCGAATACTATTATAGTTACAGTAAAAGAAGGAGGCGGCGATCCAGAAAAAAACTTCAAGCTCAAAGCAACAATTGAAAAAGCAAAAGAGCAAAATATGCCGCTTTCCAATATCGAAAGGGCAATCAAAAGAGGTACTGGTGAGCTTGGCGGAATAAAAATCGAGGAAATCACCTATGAGGCATACGGCCCAGCTGGTATTGCTTTGATTATTAACGCAATTACAGATAATAAAAACAGAACCGTCAGTGGAATTAGAAATATCTTGGCAAAATTTGGCGGAAAATTAGGTAATCCTGGCAGCGTCTCTTATTTGTTCGAGCAAAAAGGAGTGATAACATTAGAAACCAAATCCTTCAATTCCGCTCAGGGCAAAGAAGAATTAGAACTTGCGGCAATTGATGCCGGCGCCGAAGATATTGAAGAGCAAGACGATGTAATCACAATCTATACAAAACCAAATGAATTATTCCAAATTAAAAAGGGTTTAGAACAAAAGGGGCTAAAGACATCTTCTGCAGAACTTTCTTTAGAGCCAAAGGATCTGGTTAAGATAACCGATGAACAAAAAGCAAAAAAAATCTTATCATTAATGAACAATCTTGATGAATATGAAGATATTTCTAGTGTTTCATCTAACTTTGAAATACCAGAAAATAATTAGAAAGTGGGGCAAATGCGAATTTTAGGCCTTGATCCTGGTACAGCAACAACAGGCTATGGGGTAATAGAAATTGAAAAGCAGCAGTTGGAAGTTAAAAATTTTAAACTAATCACTTATGGAGTTATCAATACGAAAGCTAATGGATATATGCCACAAAGGCTTTGTGAAATTTACAAACAAATACGAAAGCTTATAGAAAAACATAAGCCTGACCAGATCGCCCTGGAGTCGCTCTTTTTCTTCAGAAACCAAAAAACCGTTATTACTGTTGCCCAAGCACGAGGTGTCATTATGATGGCTTGCCAAGGAAAAAAAGTGCCACTAGTAGAATATCCCCCACTTCAGGTCAAAAACGTACTTTGTAAAAACGGAAGGGCAGATAAAAAAGAAGTGCAAGAAGAAGTCAAGAAAATTTTAAAATTAAAGCATATACCAAAACCAGATGACGCAGCAGATGCACTAGCAGCCGCTATATGTTGTGTTAGAATGAAAGGTAAAAACACCCATCATTCAAAAAAACAATAGGTATATGTTATGATATTGTTGAGGGAGGAAAATTGCCAAAATTACGTCAAAACCCAATAACCGGAGATTGGGTCATTATTGCTCCAGAAAGAGCAAAAAGACCAGATGATTATATTTTGCCTAAACCAGTACCCAAAAAGAAAACCCTTGAATTTTGTAACTTCTGTCAAAGCGGCGAGGCATATCAACAAAAAATTCCAGGGGCGGGTACTAAACACATCTATGTTGTTGACAATAAATACCCGGCTTTTGTAAAAGATGAGGCGATCACCCTAGATACAGGTAAAATTTATTACAGCCAGAAAAGTATTGGCGGACACGAAGTTATTAGCTTTGTTGACCACGATACTGATATTGAGACAGTACCAACCTCTTATATTGATGAGCTATTCGAGGTTTATCAAAAAAGAATCAATTTTTATAATCAAGACCCAGTTATCGAATATGTTATGCCAATTCATAACCATGGGGCAGAGGCAGGAGAATCGATTGAACATCCTCATTCCCAACTTTTTGCTTCCTGCGTAAAACCAAATAACATTGTAAAAGAATTAGAAGGTTCTGAAAAATTCTACCATCATGAGAAGAAGTGTATCTTTTGCGAGATTGTTAAAGAGGAAATCAGGAGTGGTCAGAGAATGATCGCTGAAAATAGCGAGTTTGTCTGTTTTTGTGCGTATGCTTCACGGGCACCTTTTGAAATGTGGATCTTGCCTAAAAAACATGACGTTTATTTTGAAAAAATTACTGCCGAAACAAGAAAAAAATTTGCTGACATTTTTCACGAGGCCCTTAAACGACTGCACCGCGGACTAAATGATCCCCCATTAAACTTCTATATTCACAACAGCCCCCGTAAAGACAACTTTCATGAAGAATCTTTTCACTGGCACATGGAGATTATGCCTCGCTTAACACGATTTGGTGGGTATGAGCTTGGTTCTGGTATAATTATTGATGTCGTCTCCCCTGAACGCAGCGCTGAATTTTTAAGGAAAGTCAAAGTTTAAAAATCGACCGAGCAAAGTGAGGTCCATTTTTGAGAAAGGTCAAGATTAAATAAGAATTGAATGAATAAAGTGAATTCAGCTTTTAAGGAAAGTTAAGGTATAAAAAGGAGAAATTTATGAAGAAAATTAATGTTGCTATTTTTACTTCGGCAGCCAGAGGGTTGGCTCACTATGTAGCCCATTTATTCCCAGAATTAAAAAATTTTGCAAACCCTTTTTATGCTACTTATGCTAATCAAGAAATTGATAGTCTTGTGAGAAACGAAGGAATAAGACCGTACCAAATGGTTCAAAATCAATCAGCTTCTAGTATTTTAGAGGTTGCTAGATTTTTACAGAGAAAAAAAATTAATTTAATTAATCTACACATCAGTGATACCGTACGAAGAATGCATCTGCAGTATTTTGCGATGATGAGCTATGCCAAGAGTTTAGGGATTCCAATTTGCTTAACAATCCATGATGTTTTCACTGTTGAATCAATGTACGTTGATCCTGCGGCAATCGAATTATTATACAAACTCGGCGATAGTTTTATTATTGGCAATAACTCCGAAAAGGATAAACTACAGTTTTACTTTAATAAAAAGGAACGGGACATTGTTGTCGTTCCACATGGTCCTTATTACCTTTTTAATAAAAATAAGTACACAGAAGAAAGAGCCAAGAAAGAGCTGGGTTTATTGAATAAGAGGGTTATATTATTTTTTGGGCAAATTAGACCACATAAAGGCCTGAAATATCTCATTAAAGCTCTGCCTATTGTCATCAAGGATTACAAGAACACAATATTATACATTTCTAGTGATTTGCACCTAAGCACTCCTGAGCTAAACGAATACTTGCGTAGGGTAGAAAAAAGTGGCGTTGGTAATCATATTATTATGGTCAAAAACTACATTCCTTGCGAGGAGGTAGAGAAAGTATTTAAAGCAGCGGATGTAGTCGTTTTGCCTTACACTCAAGTCTCCCAGAGCGGAGTATTAAATTTAGCATTTGCTTTTAAAAAACCAGTCGTCGTCTCTGATGCATTTTTCGAATCTTCCTTAATTAACGGTAAAATGGGGTATGTTTTCCCAGGTGGCGATTACAAAACGCTTGCTAGTTGTATTTCTAAGATTTTTTCTCTACCAGATACAGGTAAATCCATGGGCAAGGCCGGTTATGAATATGCTAACCTCAAAAATAATTGGCAAAACGCTGCGAAACTTACACTAAAAGCTTATAAAATTGCTTTGGGTAGTAAAAAAGAACTTAAATGATCAAAAACCTTTCTTTTTGTGCTATTATTAAAGATAATCTAAGAGATGTCCACCGTCTCCTTGAGAACATTCAAGGACTCGCAAAAGAGATAATTATAGTAGATACCGGTTCTATAAAAGAAGTTGTAGAATTCGAAAAAAAATATGCAAGTAAACTTTTAGAGATTCCTTGGAATAATGATTTTGCCTATATGAGAAATTCTGCAATTAAAGTTGCCGAGGGTGATTGGATTTTAACTCTTGACTCAGACGAAACTCTCACTGAGGACTTAAAAAAAGAAATTCCGAAATTAATAAAAAATCCAAATGATGTTGAGGGTTTTCGTTTCAAAAGAATTCATTATGTTGACGAATCGAAGCCTATGCCAGATTACTGGATGCACTTACGACTTTATAAGCGACGAGCACACTATTTCGGAACGACACATGAATCCATTAAGAATTTAAAAAATATTGCAGAAGTAAAGTGTAAAAACTGCTTCATTCTGCATCACAATAATCGTCAAGAACAAAGAGCAAAGTCACTAAAATATTCAAAATATCTAAAAGAGAGAATTAAGGAAAGTAAAAAAAAGAAAGATGCTATAATGTTAGGATACTATCAATATAAGTTATGGGTCCAGGAAAATGTCTACCTTTTAGAAACAGACCCTAAGGTGGATTACAAGTTACTTCAAACAAAGTATAAAGAATATGAAAAAAGAAAGAAAATAATCGAAGATAAAATAAAAAAGGAAGGATGGAGAGTTAACCAATGAGAATTGCTCAAGTCGCCCCACTTTGGAATTCTGTACCCCCAAAAGGATATGGCGGGACAGAGTTAATTGTATCAAATATTACTAACGAACTGTCCAGACGCGGACACAAGGTAACTTTATTTGCTAGCAAAGATTCAAAAACCCAAGCTGATATTAGTTCTGTTATAGATAAATCCTTGGGAGAATCTGTAGAAAAAGGGGAAATTGGACCTGATACGGTGATAAAATATGAAGTTCTTAATAATTTGATAGCTTTTTTGAATGCAGAAAAATTTGATCTCATTCATTGCCACTCTCATTATCTAGGCGCTGCTTTTGCTTTTTTTGTAAATACTCCTTCTGTCCACACTCTGCATTCTTATCCCCGGGGCGCAGAATTAGAAATAATGAGAAAAACAAAAACAGTTTATTGCTCAATTAGCAATAAATTCCGAGAGTTTACGCCAGGACTGGAATATGTTGCCACCGTCTATAATGGAATTGATCTAAGCCGCCTGCCGTTTAGATCGGAATATCAAGACAACCTAATTACCAGCGGCAGACTCTCTCCTAAAAAGGGCTTTCATGATGCTATTCTAGTTGCAATAAAAAATAGAAAAAAATTAAAGATAGGAGGTCCATTACCAAAATCAGGTTATGGCAAAGATAGTTGGTTGGCAGATGAAGAATATTATATTAAAAAAATTAAACCCTTCTTGAAAACTCAATATATAGAGCATGTTGGCGAAATTCATCAGGATCAAAAGGATAAATTTATGACGGCGAAGGCTTTTTTATTGCCAATTCATTGGGAAGAACCGTTTGGTCTTGTAATGATAGAGGCAATGGCCTGCGGTACACCAGTTGTTGCTTTTAGAAGAGGTTCTGTACCAGAGATCGTAATTGATGGAAAAACAGGATTTATTGTAAAACCAAATGATATCAATGCTATGGCAAAAGCAGTAAAGAGAATATATTCTATGCCAGAAAATGAATATCAAGCTATGAGAAAGGCCTGCCGTGAACATGTTGAGAAGAATTTTACAGTTGAGAAGATGGTAGATGGATATGAGAAAGTGTACGAAGAAGTATTAAGAAGACACAAGTAATTCCACTGCCCCAATCACGCCAGCGTGCTCTATGTATTTCCCGAGCACGATTTTTGTTTCCGAGGCCTCTTTGGGGTAGATTCTGAGCATTTTACGGTAGCACTTTTGGACTTTTTCAAGCAAACCCTTGTGTTGAGCAATTCCACCACATAGAACAATCGTATCTGGTTTGACCAATACTGTAACCAGCTGACAGCCCCAAGCGATTTTATGAGCGATCCAATCCCAGGCCTTCTCATCTTGAAGATCGTGTGGTTCTTTACCGAACTTCTCTAAAATAGCTAACCTAGAAATATAAGCTTCCAAACACCCTTTTTGGCCGCATCCACAGGGTGGCCCCCCCGGATCTAAAATCATATGACCTGCCTCAACATCCCAATTGCCGTGGTAAATCTTTCCATCCATAACGCAACCATAACCAACGCCCGAACCTAAAGTAAAACCAGAAACAATTTTATAACCCTTTCCTGCTCCAACTTTTGCTTCGCCATAAATTGCTAAATTTGCGTCATTTTCTAAAATAATCGGGCAACCCAAAATCTTCTCCCAACCCCTGAAGCTTATACCAACCCAACCCGGGAGATTTGGGGCTTTGATAACTTTCTTCTTGAATAAATCAAGCGGTCCGAAACAGCCAATAACAGCCAAAGAAGCACGGCCGAATGATTTTTCAATTTCTCCTTTGAGTTTCTCTCCTGTTTTAATAAAATCTGGTCCGGTCTTAATACCAGTCTTGATCTTGTAATCCCCCTTTTTGTCTTTTGTCCCAATTTTGATTGTTTGCGCACCGATATCAATTCCGATTTTCATTTGCATCTCCCCTATTTTCATTGTAGTATAAATTTAAAAAGAGTAAAAATGTCTATCACTTTAATTGGTCTAGTAATCTATCTGATTTTCTTGGTTGGTTTTGCTGTCTTTTCCTCTTTTGCTATTTATCATCTCTGGAAATTTTGTTGTGTTGGTGATTTATGCAAACCTATAGCCGTCAGTTATCTAATTGTTTGTGGTGCAATTGTTGTTATCAGCTTAATTTATACCTTAATTAGTATTGTAGGAGCTTGAATGCCTGATAATTATACTTTCCCTGGCCAAAAAGATGATGAAAAAGTAATTGTTTTTTTAAGAAAACATTGGATTGTCTTTTTGCCCATCATCTTACTTTGTCTTTTATTAATAATAGTACCCTTGGTTGTTTTTTTGATTATTAGAACTAACGAAATTGATTTAACTGAATACCGCAACTTAATTTTTTTGGGCTTTTCTGCTTATGTTTTAATCATCATTGCCTTTTTCTTAACTCGATTCATCGACTATTACTTAGACATTGGCATTGCTACAGATCAAAGAATAGTTGATATCGAACAAAAAGGGCTCTTTAACCGAACTATTTCTGCTCAAGATTTAAGCCGCGTTCAGGATGTCAGAGCTAAAAAACAAGGCGTTTTCCAAACATTCTTTGATTTCGGCGATATCTTAATCCAAACAGCTGGTGAGGCGCCAAACTTTATCTTTTTATCTGTCCCCAAACCCAACGATGCTGCCCAACAAATTTTAAAATTACACCATGATGTTATTGCCAAAGGATATGGAGATAACCCATTAACTCAACTCCCAAAGACCCAATTAGAACAAACAGAAAATACAACCAAAAAAATAATCACCTCAGAAGAAGAACTAAAAAAAGGAGTTGAAATTGATCTCTCGAATAAGAAAAATGAGTAAAAAAATTACTTCTTTTACTTTGATTGAACTTTTGGTCGTCATTGCCATTATTGCTGTTTTGACTGGTTTATCTCTTGTAGTAATGCGTAAATCTAAAAATGTTAGTCAAATCCAAAAAATCAAATCCGATATGGACAAAATTGCTGTGGCAGCAGAAATGTACCGAGACAAGTATGGCCGATATCCGGTAGTAGCAGCTCCTGGCCAACCTTTTGATCATTATAAAGAGTTCATGTCTGACTGGCCTAAATCTCCATGTGGCGAAAATGCAGTATACAATTATGAGGGCTGGCTTTGGCCTGATACTTGGGATTGGATCCCTAATGTTAGGGTTGATTTAAGAAGGGGGAACGGTTATACCGCAACAGGCGCCTATAGTCCTGCGGTGCTTTATCGATGTATCCAAGCAGGACAAAACGGGAAGTGTGAATGCAGTGGTTCTGCAGATTGGAGGGGTTATTGTTCAGCTTATGAAGATATTGAAAATGTCCCTAAGGACTTTAGTTGTGAGGATGTAATGAATACGGTAAAATACCCTGATTTTAACTGTCGGATCGGTGAGGAACCATGTTGAGAATAATCACCTCAGAAGAAGAGTTAAAAAATGAGTAAAAAAATTACTTCTTTTACTTTGATTGAACTTTTGGTCGTCATTGCCATTATTGCTGTTTTGACTGGTTTATCTCTTGTAGTAATGCGTAAATCTAAAAATGTTAGTC
>JAPLVJ010000014.1 GCA_026397155.1 Candidatus Berkelbacteria bacterium
CATACTCCAACCAGTAGCTAACTGATTTCCGGGAAGCAAGATTTCTTTGTTAACTAAATCTTTGAGTTTGCCTGTAAAAACAGTCGTCTCGTTCCAACCTACTGTTGATTTGACTATTACATCAAGGTTGTTGTACAAATATGTACTATCTGGAGTAACACCAGTTCCAACCGCTGAGATTTTTAATGATTTGGCTGGTAATGTTGATGAACCAGTAAAATGTGGCTGACCATAGTTATTAATCACAAATTGGCCAGATTGCACAATCCCAGGCGCTGCGTTTTCGACAGAAAAACCAGGAATGCTTACTGCTTCATCAATTCTAATTTCCAATGAACCAGTAGCAAAAGTGTTGCTATTAACCGAAGCAGTGCTACTAAAAATAGCATTTGTTGCTCCGGTAATCATTGCCACCATCGCTAAAACTACAAACACGCTCTTTAATATTTTCATTTTTACTACCTCCCTTTAATTTAATCATCTTGAGACCCAATCGACCCCCCTATTGACTGGGGCCAGGCCTATCTTCTTTTTACCAGCGATCAGCGTTTGTTCTTCTTTGATACCATTCCCAACCAAAGTAAGCAGCAATAAAAAGAACTATTAAAGAAATAATGACAACAATTGGCGTCCAGTTGGTTGCCCCGTTTTCTTGATTATCACCTAAAATCTTTCCCTCCTCTTGCATTGGAGGAATAATTTCTTGCGCTTCAGCTTTGGGTATGATTTCTTCTTTAACTTCTTCTTGGGACGCTGCCTCTGCTTGAGGAACTAAACTCAAATATTTAGCAACAGAAATTGAAATTAATGCCCCTTCTGACTTATTACCTGCCTTGTCAATAGCCACAATTTTATACTGATAAGTTTTGCCTGACTCGACATCTTTATCAGTATATTGAGTTTGGGTTGCTGAAATAGTAGCAATTAAGATAAATGGGCTTGAAGAACGCCAAATTTCGTAAGAAGTGGCACCTTCTACTGCATTCCATTTTAAATTGACCTTTTTATCAGAAGTTGTGGCGGCAAAACCGGTAGGCGGAGCAATATATTTTGCCTGTACATAAGTTGAGGCCTGTTCTTCTTCATCACCTGTTGGGGCGGTCTGCGCATTTCCAGCATTGTCCGTTGCTGTAAGATAAAGATCATAATATCCGTCGTTCTCAGCTAAAGATGTATCAAAATTTATTGGCGAGGATATAAATTTACCAATGCCGTCTGGTTGATATTGCGTCCAAGGTCCCCAGTCATCATCTTTGCCTGTTTCAGAATATGAATAATAAAGATTTACAAAATCAACGTCGGAGGTACTATCAGATGCGGTGTAAGGAATCGAAAAACTTGATGTGTAAATTTTTGAAGGGAGTGAAGAAACGGAAATACTCGGCTCTTCTGTATCAAGTTTTATTAAATAAGACTTAGTAGTCTCTGTATTGCTATGAGTATCCACGGAATAATAATATAATGTGTGCTCGCCTTCTTGAATGCCGGCAACCACCGCTGATGAGCCAGTCACTTCCGTGTACGCTCCTGAATCCCCCCAGCGATAGAAAATTTTATCGACGCCTGATTCACTATCTGTGGCGTTCAAAGTAATGGTCGGAGTGGTAATATACCAGCCATTAGGCAAAGCGGGATCAATAGTGACGGTAGTATTCGGCGCGGTTATGTCAACAATGGTTGTATCAACAGTAAAGGAAACGCTACCAGAGCTGATATTACCGGAAGTATCCTGTGCAGAAACTTCAACAATAGCCAGTCCGGATGCAGTCAAAGATGTAATATTAACATTATAAACATAAGTATTGACTAACGGAATGTTTGGTCCGGAAAAAGAAATTGGGTTGGCGGTAGAATCCAAAATAGTAACATCAGGATTTGTAATTAATGCTTCATCTGAAGTTATCGTCATATCAAATGTCCCGACGCCGACTGTACCGGACGGAACATCAATATTTAAAATCGCGGGAATTAGATCAGCTTTGTTTGCCGATTTTGGCGTGCCTTTTTCAGTTGCGCCCGGGTCAAAATTAATAGAGTCAATAGCCGTATGCCAGTTCGAAGCAAGCATCCCATCGCCCGGGATCAAATTTCTCTCCATAGATTTCCATTTCGAACTCGATGCATACTCGCCAGCCAACGGCACGCCACTACCATCATCAGCGACATTAATCGGCGTGCGTCCATCATTCCATTGTCCATCATATAATTTAATCTGCAAAGAGCTATTGGCAAGTGCAAAATCAACGTTATTAGTGTCACCTGGACCAACAATATAATTAGGATCAACCCCTAATGCTGAATGGGCGGCATCATATTCTGAAATTAAAAAATATCCGTTACTACCGTTGGCAGGAATAACGCCGCTGTCAATCGACAGCATTAAAACTTCACTTCCACCGCTTTTTTTAGTCAACTGCCAGTTGCTTAAATCTATAGCACTGCTAGTTGTATTTTTCAATTCAATCCATTCGTCATATTCGGATACACTCGACCCCATCCACATTAACTCGTTTATAGCCACATCGCCAACCGATACGGTCCCTGGGGAGGCTTCTGCTTTTTTTATACTGACTAAATTATTTGCAAAACCAAAATTAAAGATAATTGCCAGTGAAGTTAACCAGATAAATAATTTTTTAAACTTTGACATTATTTTTCTCCGCGATACATTAGGTTTATATAATAAATTATCGCGTCCCTCCAAAATCGCAGCACGAGCCGTGTATGAATAATACCCGAAGGCGAGTGCTAAGATTGGTGGGACTTTTCATTTTTATCTTTAAATATACCAAAAAAACCTTGACCTCGAGAACTTAAAACAAACCACCTCTAAAATGTTAAACTTAAGTGGTTTTTAATCCTTAGGTCCCCCTGCACTCTAACGAGCTTCGGAGGGATAAAATTTCCCAAAGACAAGGTTTTTACTGATTACCCATAGAGATAAACCCCATAGATATCACTTAAACACTAACAGAAAGACAAAACCAGTGTCAAATAAAAATAGGGGGTCTCAAAGTCAGCCACCAATCAGTAAAATTAGCCGTTATCTAACAATATCAAATCGGACGTTTTATAATTGTTATACCTGCTGGGGATAAAGTATTAGTAACTGTGGGTAACTAGGGACATAATATTGTGAATATAGCCAGTAATTTTTGATATATAATTTTGAGCCAAAGATTCATTTTTTTGACCATAAGCTACAGCTACTGTATTTTGGTAAATACCAACTCCGATATCCTGATAATCATTATTTAAAATATTTTTTTTATGAGAAGGACTTGCGTACCAGGCCGAAACCATATTTTCGGAATTTTTAAAGTCAGCAGCCAAGTTTTCACCCAAGTTAGACCAGTTATATGCTTTCTCATCAACAAAAGACCAGAACGGCTGTCCATCTGGAGTTTGGTGAGACCAATAGTTTCTTTTAACAATATCTTCGGCTTTTCTTTGAGCTGCTCTATTTAACTCATCAGAAACAATAAGTTCAGGAAGATTATTTTGAATCCTTAACTGGTTGGTTAGCTTGATAACATTCTCTTGGCTAATAGGTGAAGCATGAACAACAGAAACAAAAGAAAAAACAACAAAGATTGCTGTTATTGTTATGACTAAATTTTTACCCGAACGAACAATGCCCCTCATATTAATTCCTAAGAATTAAATTGTAATTATAACATTATACTAAAAAATGGCGCTTATGTCAAGGAGTGTAAAGCCGAAATCGAGGTGAAATAAAAAAAAGACCAAGGTTTTACACCAAGATCTTTTGGAAATTGTAGGAATTTAGCCGATTATCACGGAATGTAGGCAAAAACCGGCATCTCAATGCTCGGCAAATCTTTGTTATCCGTGAAGATTGTCACAACCCATTTATACCAACCACTTGGTACATTATGAAGCTGAACATCCAAACGCCAAGCGCCATCTATCTTTACTGCTTTAAGGTCCATCGCCTCTGGTGCTGGGTTCTTTAGGCCGACTAAGTTAACCTCACCTATAGTTGATGATAGAACCACTGATTTTACAACTGTTTGATTGGGCTCAAGTTGACCGAAAAAGGCAACGTCTGGCTCAAGAACAACTTCAGACTCTATCTCCGCAAAGACAGGTATTGAAGCTTTTCTTACTGGAGAGTTATCCTTTAGACGATAGAAGATGTCAATCTTGCTCTTGAAAGGCCCAAGGGGCAATGAAGATTGCGCACTAAAAGCTACATTAAAAGTTTGGCATTCCCATTTCTTGTTTGAGGTAAGAACAGCTCTAAGAAAAGGTGAAGGATTCCCAATGTTTGTTACTCTCATATCATAACTACCTGGTATGGGAAACATGTATTGGATATACTCTGTTTTTGTTCCTCGCCTGACCTTACCAAGGTTCAATGTCAAGATGATCGGGTGCGTGAACTTCTTCCTCAACGAGGAAGGTGGAGACACTCACCCTTCACCCGCATATCCAGCTTTAGCATAACATCCTAATAGAGAAGAAAGTGCTATCACAAAGAATACCGACAACAGTGTTGCGTAAGCCTTCTTTCTCATGGTCTTGCCTCCTCTTTGCTCGCCATTTCGCTCTATGGCTTTGGTGGTAGTCTAGAACTTCTGCAAAAAATCTAGATTACCACCAAAGCGTTTTTTAACATTCAAACAGGATTGTAGTATACCAAGCCATATAGTAGATATCAAGTATTTATTATGTCATCGACATCAAAGCTAACATCACAGAAGCAGAAATTAAACCAACAGTAAAATTATCATCAATGCCAAAAATGGAAAGCGCTTCGGTTATGCTGGCAGACAATGCGCCTAAAATTAGTACCCAAAAAGGTAAAGGCAGAAAAAACGAAAAAATATACCCAGCAATTAGTGAAAAAGCAAAATAAGCCAAAGATCCTTCAAAAGTCTTGGTTAAAAATTGCTGGCGGCCATATTGCAAGCCAAAAATTTTAGCCGCAAGATCCCCAAAAACCAAAAACAAAATTACGCACGAAGCAATGTTTTGTGGGAAAACTAACAACAAAATAAAGACGGCCGTCAAGAAAAAAGTCATTGAAGAAAATTTGCTTCTTTCTTTATCCTTCAAAAGACCAGTTGCCTTATTGAATAGAAAAATATTTAATGAGCTAACAAAAAGACGTCCCAAATCCAAAATAATAAAGACAGCTGCTATTGAACCAACAATGTATAAAATAATATCCTTTGGAATGTAAAAAGGCAAAATAACAAAAAGTGCTGCCAAAGGTCTTAAAAGCGTACGCCAGTGCAGCATTTGTTCCCTGGACTTATCTAAAATAAATAAGTTCAATTTTTTAATATTATACAAAGTAACTACAAAAAGTTGAGCCAAAATAACAGTAATAAAAATTGTTGTTGGATTAATCTGAGTTTTTAAAAGTAAAAGCGCAATAAATACTGGTAAAACAACTGCTCCGACAATCTCGCCTATCCTTGCTATGTATAAAATTGATAGTGCTAAAACTGCAGCCGGGATCAGAATCTCATAAGGAAACCAGCCGCGAATAATTGATTTTGTGATTAAAAAAATCAAAATAGCAACGCCGGTTGCCGATCCTTCGCCGCCGCGAAACTTTAAGTAAAACGGAAAAATATGCCCGAGCACTGCCGCATAACCAGTAATATAGATAATAATTTCAGGTGCATCCAATTTCCAGGCAATCACCATTGAAAGTAGGCCCTTTGAAAGATCAAATAGAGCTGTAAAAACCGCCGGCCAAAGTCCTAGTATTTTCTTGACATTACGCGTGCCGGCGTTTTTGGTCCCATGTTGTCTGATATCAATGCCCTTTAAAATCCGACCTAAAATATAAGCCGGGCTGATTGAACCAATAAGATAGCCAAGCAAAGGTAATAAATAAAAATAATTCTGCATCCTATTCTATTATACAGAAAAATGTTCGGAAGCTAAAATCACTTTGTAATGACACGCTTAAAGACAGGTACGGATATAGTTAAAGTAACAACTCCGAAAATAAGTAAAATCAAAAATTCAGTTCGCACAGCGCCAAAACCCGCTCCCAAAACCATCACTTTGCGCAAAGCTGTAATTGCATAAGTCAAAGGAATAACATGAGCTATTTTTTGCATAATACTGGGCATCATCAGGATTGGAAAGAACACTCCTGAAAGGAAAAGCATTGGAAACTGGAACATAAACAAAAGCTGGGTAGCTGTTTCTTGCTCGGTCGCAATGGCAGAAACCAGAATTCCTAAACCAACAAAGGAAAAAATACCCAAAATCAAAAGTAGTGCTACTAACAAAAGACTGCCATGAACAGTCACTCCAAAAAGAAAGAATGCTAGAAGCAAAACTATTGCGCCCTGGATCAAGCCACGGATAGACTGAGATAATGCTTTTCCCAAAATAATTGCCAATCGGTTGATTGGCGAGATCAAAATACCATCCAAAGTCCCCTGCTCTTTCTCTCTGGAAATAGAAGCAGCCAGTCCTGTCAAAACAGCTGTCATAACTATCATAGCCATGATGCCCGGGGCAACAAATTCAAAATAATTCGGGTTTCCTGGAATTATACCAATTAATTTTGCTTGTATTGGCGCCATTATTGACTGGGCAGAAGTATTAGCAGAGGCACGCCCAACAAGAATCTGATTTATTTTTTGTTGACCCAACTGTCCGCTAAAACCATCAATAATTTTAACCAGGACTTGATTAACCATTTGGGAAATTTGTGGGTTTGACTGATCCTCAACCACGGTTACTTCAGTTTGTTCACTTTGAGCAATTTTTGTGGAAAAATCACTTGGAATAAAAAGTCCACCGCTGATTTCTTGCTTCTTAATCCCATCTTTAATCGCTTCTATGTTGCTATAATCTTTGACAACAAAGGCAGGATTATCACCCGATAGTTTTAAGTCAATGATGCTCTCCACTAAACCTTGGCTGACAGATTGGTTATCTTGATTAACAACACCAATCGAAATGTTTTTAATGGAATTTTGGTTTGGAAAGATAAAACCAACCATTATCATCATAAAAATCGGCATAATGAAAAAGGTGATTAAGCGCAAACGATCTCGTCTAAATTCCAAAAGGTCTTTTTTGGCGATTTGCCAAAGATCAAAAATAGTCTGCATATTTACCTCACTCGATTATTAGCTCTTATTGGACCATGCATATGACCGCGAGTAGCAACACGACCGTTGGTAACATCTCGAATTTCTTTACCCGTAATGGCCAAAAAAACATCTTCCAGGGTGGGGTTTTCTTTTTGGGCGCGTTTTTTTAAATTCTCAACTGTATCCGAAGCAGCAATTTTACCATGATCAATAATGGCAATGCGATCAGAAAG
Source organism: Candidatus Berkelbacteria bacterium (assembly GCA_026397155.1). Taxonomy (GTDB): domain Bacteria; phylum Patescibacteriota; class UBA1384; order JAPLVJ01; family JAPLVJ01; genus JAPLVJ01. The sequence goes on from JAPLVJ010000014.1 coordinate 7,328, forward strand.
CTCTTCTGCTTCGAGCATGTCATGAGTTGTTAGAAGAACAGAAACGCCCTGATTATTCAATTCACGAATAAATCCTCTAATCATGTGCGTTGTCTGCGGATCTAGGCCCAAAGTCGGCTCATCAAGAAAAAGAATATCAGGTTCAGTTAACAATGCACGGACAATATTGATGCGTTGTTTCATACCAGTAGAAAAAGTGCCGACTTGAGCATTAAGCCACTCAGTCATATGGAGCTTTCCAATCCATTTTTCTGAACGTCTTTTAATCTCATCTTTGGGTAAATGAAACAGCCGACCAAAAAATTCCAGATTTTCTCTGGCTGTCAGGTGGTCATAAAGAATGATTTTCTCTGCCACTAAACCAATGTGCTTGCGAACCTGATCCTGTTTTTTAACAACATCGTGACTAGCAATAGTCGCATCGCCAGATGTTGGCCGAAGTAAGGTTGTTAGCATGCGAATAGTGGTGGACTTCCCAGCGCCATTGGGTCCAAGAAAACCAAAAATTTCTTTCTTTCTGATATTAAAACTAACATTATCTACGGCAGTAAAGTGACCAAATTTTTTAGTCAGATTTTTAACCTCAATAATATTTTCCATATAGATCTACTTTCTCGCGTGTTTAATTTTTTCTTTAATTCCAGCCATATTTTTTGCAAATTTCTGTGTCATCCGATCCAGAATGCTGTTTAATTCACTAGCCTTAACAATGTGGATGATTGATTTGTGGCCAAAGAAAATAAACTCATCTCCTGGATTAATTTTTAGAGTCTCTCTTGCTTTTGCCGGGATGACAATTTGGCCCTTTTCACCAATTGTACCAGTTCCATAAAATTGCATGTTTGGACTTTTAAACATAGTGCCTCCTACAAATCATACATTTCCTACTTTACTATGTGGATAAAACTATGTCAAATCAAAAATTCCCTTGAACATGAGTAGTACTATATCTAACTACTAAAAACTTTTTTATATTTCTTAATCATTTTGACAGTAAAGAATATTCCGACAATCTCTATTAACAATAGACCAAGAGAAATGCCAATAAAACCACTCTCAAGAATTAGCGTTGGAAAGCTTTGCCCTACTTCAACTAAGAATATAAACCCGATAAACAGGGGGAGCAGGCAAGCTAACATCTGATAAATATTTCCAAGGATATAGAGCCATCTTCTTCGGATGATGAATACTTGTAGAAGAGCAATGACAGTGAACAATAGCCCTATCGGCGAAAGTATAGCCACAAATAAAGTTGCAAGTAGTGCGACTATATTCCAAATCCAAAAAGCAAATGTTTTATAAGGTGGCACGGGATAAACATCATTACTCGGGGCTTTGGTAACCAAGAAATCATCTTCCACATTTTTGATATTAACATTACTGGCCATCTTAGTTAAAAACATTTTACTACTTCCCTGTATCCAGTTTTCACCAGCAACACTGCTGTTTAACTTATTAATGTTTCCTGAACTAATCCAATTTGACCATTTGGTTTCCAATAAATTTTGAGCTGTTTTCGAATCAGATAGTACATATAAAGTAATGTACATATTTGGAGAATAAATAGATTTTGGAGAACTTTTCTCAGCACTTTCAAGGGCAAGGCGGGTTAATTTCATAGGATAAATTATCTTGTCTGTTTTGAATACTAATCTCAAAGGAGTAATAGTCTCGGTAACAAGTTTGTCTTTAATTTCTTCATTGCTTACCAGGGCATTTTGAATCTTGGCGATGGCAAAATACCAACCATTGTCAATATACTCTTTCAACATGGAACTTTTATCTTCCGGGAAAGTATACTTATGATCAGTTAACCACCTTGCTAAGTCCTTATCATTAGTTGCCTTGAGTATAGCAGTATCGTAGATATCAATGGTTTTTTCTTCTATAACCTCCACTGGTTTAGCCCCTGAAACGCCGAAAGTCTGCCCAGCCGAATCATAGACAATCCCAGAACCAGAATCATTAGTCTTAGTAATTTTTTGTAAGGCAGTAAAAAGTTTAGCGTCAGACTTGAATATTTCTGGCTTACTAGGTGTAGGAATAACCCAAGCAAAAGTATCGCTATTGCCTTGATAACTAGCCGAGAGTACCAAATTTTCAGTCTGGTTTTGGTAGTAAATAAAAGCTTTCTGACTAGTTTCATTCATATAACGACCATCTGGATAGAAGATGCCGCCGTCAGCTTTGACCCTACTTACTCCGGAAACTAAGCCTAAAGCCAAAGCAGTACAAAGAACAAAAATAATTTTATTAAATCTCATTTTCCCCTCCTTATAAGTTATCTAATTCTATTTCTTGATTTTTTGCTTGGCTTTTTCTTCCCAGAATTTCGGATCATTATCATGCTCTTTGTGCCAACACTCGTGTTCTTTTTCAGTCATGCCCTTTTTCTTTATAAAAGCGTCATGTTCTTCTTGAGTCATTGCCATTTTACCTTTAATTCCCCCTTCGCCCTTTGGGCTACTGGGGGACTTCGCTTTGCTTCGCATTCTTCCTCCACAACACCTTAATTTATTTTATTTTTAAAACTTTGTTGTGCCCGCCGATCAAGCGCGCCACGACGCAAAGTCGCGTGGCGACCGCGCCGCTATACGCGAGCCGGTGTATGCATAATACCCCACTATATTACTGCACGCAGCCAGGCGGTTTGCTTGCTACTTCTTCGCAGTATGTACTGGCTATCACATCTAACTCCTCGCACTTTATGCTTTTTGTCTCCAGATCTTCTATGGATGTAGAACAGTCGCAGTACGGATTATCGTAATGATAAGGACACCAGCCTTGTGGGAGACCCGGAACATTACGGTAAGGTTCTTTACAAGTACATGTGCCGGTGTCTTGTCTATTTTTGACGCAAAGATGGTAAACAGGTCTATTTGATACATAGAAACCTATTGGCATGCTTGGTTGATCTACGCCTTTCTTCTTCAATTCCACGCGAGCAAACCCGAGTTCGGTTTTATCATACCACCCGCCCGCCAGATACTTATAATTTTTACAGGGGGGTTCTGGCCAAGCGGAAAGATAGTTTGGGACAAGAGGATTGGATGTAGCCCATTCCGGGGTGTAATCAGGATAATCCCCATTTTCTTGTTTATACACTTCCATGGCCATTGCTATCTTGGACATATCAGCAGTAATTTTATGGTAATTTCCTATGGATCTTGACGATGAGGTGGTAACGATAACTAAGGTTGTCAAAAGACCAATAATAGAAACAACAATCAGCATTTCAATTAGAGTAAAGCTTCTCAATATTTTTAACATATTAATTTAATTTTAATATAATACAAAAACTTCAGATGTTAAATACTATTGTTGCCTCAAAGAAGTTATTAATTTTTTCAATCTTTAGATTATGATAAGTTGCGCCTTTGATTTCAATTTCAAGCAGAGGTAGAGAGGGGTTAATTATAAATTATCCTGCCAAACGAATGGCGGAATAAAGAACAACTATTCCCAAAACTGTCATAACTGTTGTCCAAATGGTTGGATGACGGTGGTGGCTTTCAGGAATTAAATCGCTTGCGCCAATATAGAAAAATAGTCCAGTAAAGACAGCCAGAATTAACCCTAATGTTGGCTCTGGAACTGCAAAGAAAAGCGTTGAAATAACACCCAAAGCAGGGGCCAGCGCATCTACCATCAACCATCTATAGGCCTGCACTCTATTCCCTTCATTTTTTAAAATCATATTTACTGTGTTTATGCCGTCTGAAAAATCATGAGAAAGCACTGCGGCAGCAACAATCCATCCAACAGTTGGGGAAACTTTGAAAGCTAAACCAATACCCACTCCATCAAGAAAGCTATGAAAAGATAGAGTCGCCGCTCCAAGTTTGCCGCGGTGGCTTGGATTTTCACATTTATCTTTCTCATGTGAATGCAATGAAAAAAAGCGGTCCAGAAACATATAAATTACAAATCCAGCAGCAAAAAATACTGTCACTAATTTAATATCATGCGATTTTGTCGCTAACTCAATGGATTCTGGCAGTAAATCAAAGAAAGCAACGCCAATAACCGCTCCAGCGCTAAACCCTAAGATTAAATGAAGTTTATCTTTAAAGCGGATAGCAAATAATCCGCCCAAAAAGGTGCTAACAATTGTGGCAGCAGCAACTATGAAAGGCATA
>JAPLVJ010000039.1 GCA_026397155.1 Candidatus Berkelbacteria bacterium
TCTTTTAATCAGGTCAGCTGCAGCATCTTTACCACCAAGACCAAATGCCAAGCCACCTGCAATGGCAATCATAGCAACAAAACCAGTAAACAGACTCAAGAGCATGTTACTAGCAACGCCAAGCTGTTCTAGCGCCATCAAGCTGACGAACACCAGAACCGAGTATCTAGCTAGCGAAGCCAGTATCGTGGCTGTTGCAGTGCCAATCGTAAGCGCTGTTGCTTTAATAACATGAGCAACAAATTCAGCAACGACAATTCCAATAAAGATAAGAAAACCAGCAACAACGACATTGGGTAGGTAGCTCAAAACTACTTGCAGGATGTCACTAACTTGGGACATTCCCAGAACCTCAAGAGCTGGCATCAAGAAAACGATAATTACAATCCATTTAACAAGATTACCTAAAAGTTCGGAAATTGGTTCTTTTATGCCCATTTTCGAAAGAACATCAGTAAATTTTGATTTGTCTGATAGTACTTGAAGACGAACGGCATTAAAAACTTGTACAATGATCCACTTGAAGATGTAGGCGAATAAAAGACCAATCAAAATGATGACAAATGCACCAATTAAATTGGGCAAGAAACTCAAGATTTTTGCCCATGCATCTGACGTGGCAAAAACAACAGTATCCCACCAGTTAGCAATAGATGTTGTTTGTTCCATATTTCCTCCTTAAGCTTAAATATATTAAATCCCGCCACTTTTAGCGGGAGATAGTTTTTTAATATTCTCCACCTTTATCACAATCTAAGAATAGTTCAGTTTATTTACTTTGTCAACATCATCTTACCAGCGGTAGGCATTGAACACCCAATCCAGAAGCTTCATGCTCTCTTTAAACTGGTCAGAAGGGTGATTTAACATAACTGTGATTACCTTATGACCACTGTGTTCGACAGCAGAAATTAGACAATGCCCAGCTTCTTCTGTATAACCTGTTTTTACACCGAATGTACCTGTATAATCTCTAAGTAGTTTGTTGCTATTTTTCAAAGGATGTTGAATTGTACCATCAACAGACGAAATAGTAATTTCGTTAGTACTAACAAATTTTGCAAATTTTTCATTTCTTAAGGCGTAAGCAGCAAGAATAGCAAGATCTTTCAGCGTGCCTGTATTTCTTTCATCTAGGCCAGTTGAATCATAATAATGGATACTATTTAGATCCAATTCCTTTGCTTTTTCGTTCATTTTTAGTACAAACTTATCCTGACCAATTTTAGAAGCCAAGGTGGTAGCAGAATCATTACCAGAATATAATAAAAGCCCGTAGAGTAAACTTTCAACAGTAATTTTCTCATTACTTCTTAGGTTAATCTTTGAGCCCAAAACAAATGGGGCTTCTTCTGGAACAGTAACAATATCTTTGAAATTATAATTTTCAATAGAAATAATAGCAGTCATCATTTTTGTTAAAGAAGCCATGCTAAACGTTTTATCTCCACCTTTTTGGTATAAAATTTTTGAGCTTGAAACATCAATAACCATCGCTCCTTCAGCAGGCATGTAAGGATTTTTAATATTCTTTTTTATCATTGGCCAAGGAGCGATTTTTTCAATGTTAATATTAGCGAACTCATTTTTTTTAATTGAATTACTTGATTCTTCACTGATTGAAAGCGGTTTATTAAAAACACTAACAGAAAATTGTTCTACTTTTTTTTCTGCATTTGGAATATTAATCATCTCAAGTAACACAATTGTAGAAATAAATATCTTAAAAAGCATGCTAACCTGTTTTAATATGGAGATCTTTAAGTTGATTAGTGTCTACTTTTGTTGGGGCATCCATCATAAAATCACGACCATCGCCAGTTTTTGGAAAAGCCATAACTTCACGAATATTGGGCTCATTGGCTAGAATCATAACTAAACGGTCCAATCCAGGAGCAATCCCTCCATGAGGCGGAACACCATATTCAAAGCTTTTTAGCATATGGCCAAACCGTGCTTGTATTTGATCTTTGGTAATACCAACAAGCTTTAATACCTTTTCTTGTATAGCTGGATCAGTTATTCGAATACTGCCGCCACCAACTTCATTTCCATTCAGAATTATATCGTGCTGCCATGATCTAACTTTTGCTGGATCTTTATCGAGTAAAGGCAGGTCTTCTTTTTTGGGTGAAGTAAAAATGTGATGACACGGATCCCAGCGTTTTTCATCCTTGTTGTACTCAAATATAGGCCAATCAATAATAAAGGCAAAGGCAAGCTCATTTGGATCTTTTTTATTTTTTCTAAGATCAGGACGATCGGTTTTGTACTTTTTCATCACATCACTATGACTTAATCGTGGAAACGGAATTTTGGTAATCTTTTTCTCGGGAGTTATGGTTTTGATTAACTTAACAAATAAATCCTCAACCAAACTTAAAATATCTTCTTGGGTAACAAATGACATTTCAAGGTCAAGTTGGGTAAATTCTGGTTGGCGATCGCCGCGTTGATCTTCGTCCCGAAAACATCGCGCAATTTGGTAATATTTCTCAATGCCAGCCACCATCAAAAGTTGTTTGTACTGCTGTGGAGATTGTGGTAAGGCATAAAACTTACCAGCATGTAGCCGCGAGGGAACCAGGTAGTCCCTTGCACCCTCAGGCGTTGATTTAGTTAATATTGGTGTTTCAACTTCCCAAAAACCTTCTTTGTCCAGATAGTTACGGATAAAACTGATAACCTTGTGGCGAAGATCTAAATTATTTTTCATCCTTTCTGATCTGATATCAAGGTAGCGGTATTTCATTCTAGTTTCTTCATCTACTATCTTTGTATCTTTATCAACTTCAAACGGTAGAGTTTTAGCTTGCGATAGAATTTCTAATTTTTCTGCCTCAATTTCAATTTTCCCTGTTGTAATTTTAGGATTCTGCATGCCTCTTGGGCGTTCTTTTACTTTTCCTTGGATTAAAATAACCCACTCAGGTCGAAGCGTTTCAGCTTCTTTGTAAACGTTTTCCTTATCAGGGCTAAAAACAACTTGCACCAATCCGCTTCTATCGCGCAGGTCAATAAAAATAATCTTTCCGTGGTCTCGCCTTGAATGGACCCAACCAGCAAGTTCAACTTTTTGCCCTGTTTTTTTAGCTGTTTCAATGTTTATAGTTTTCATATTTATAGAATAACACAAAATACAGTAACAAAAAAAGGATTGAGCGTACTCAATCCTTATGCTCTATAATTGTTGGATATTATTCGTCTTCTATAATAGGACGACCCGGATAAGAAAAGTATTCCATTATTGCTATGGTCGTTTCTTGTGCGGGAGCATAAAGGTATTCTACATCCGTGCATAACAGCACTAGAGCAAGCATTACACGAAATATACCTCGTACATCATCGGTCAGCCTATAAGATCTACCAGTAATGTCCACCTCTTCAATCATCTTTTGTATACTATTACCTGCTCCACAGATTTTTTTTGCCCAAAAAAACATCGAGTAGCAACTATCTTCAAATGAACCGGCATTCGTTTCTTCACTATGCCCATCTCCTTGTCCCATTAAAGCAATCTCTAGAAATCTACTTATGTAGTCACGTAGTTGCCTTCCAGCCATAGGAGAATTGCATACTTTTGTAGCGAGCATTCCGATTGCTATTCTGTGTCTAGCAGGTAAAGCTTCTCGTATAATGTCTGCTGCTTTCTGCAATTCCACAGTCATTTTATCAGCCATTTCGCCACCTCCATGGTTTTTGCGGCAGAGATCAACTTATTAACCAATAATAAGTTAAATACTGCCGCAAAAAATGTTAAAATGCAAAACCTTTAATACGTCTCAAGAATTTTTTCTAACTGATTCCAAATTTTCTCTGCTTCGTATCCCATCCATCGAAAAGGTAACAATTCTTTAGGTAGAATAGGATCCTGGTGTAAAATACTTAAATATTCGAACCTAGCCCGCTTAAGCCAATAACGTAAAGCTTCAGGATTAATGTTTGATTCTTTGTAACCATTTTTGTTTTTTTGAATAAATTGGCGATATTTTTCGTTAATCAAGCTAAGATTCCAGGCTTTTTCGGCAAATTGCTTCATATTTCCAATTTCCATTGTTTCCACAACAAGAATCTTGATATATTCAGATACTCCGATTGATTTTGCCAAATTTTTGACTTTTTCGGATATATTATGGGTTGACCCGTAAACACTATTTTGAATATGAGCTAAACCTAGATTTTTAAGCTGACTGGAAAATTCATTCCTTAACTTTCGGCTCTTTTCTGGAATATCAAAAATTATTACAACCCATTTGCTATCCCAAGCCTTATCTGGTCTATCTAGGTGTGTTGGATCTTTGGAGATATTGTTTTTACCTTTACCCGTAATACTAAACTGTGTTCCTTCTTTAACCCTAATTTTTCTTAAATCACCCCTTTTGACTAATCTTTCAAGTGTTGACCAAATTACTTTTTTGTTTTTGTAACCAAATTTTTCCATGATTCCTCGAATTTTAGTAAAGTGTAGGGGTTCATCTGAAAGTAGCAAAAGTAGCTCATCTGTTAATGATAACATTTCTTCTCCTTTTGCCCCTCAATATATTCTTACACTAATTATAACAAAAAGAAAGTTGTCGTCAACTCTTTGTTAGAGATATAGATCAGTTAGCTTCGCAGTTTGGCTGAAAACTTTTTTTCGATTCTTCTAAGAATTTTATCAACAATACTATTTACTTCCTTTTCATTTGGAGATTTTTCTAAATCTTGAATCCAAATGTGATACGCAACATTTTTCTTGTTAGATCCAAATTTATCTGACATAAATTCATCGAATAGTTCAACAATTAGTATTTTCTTGTCAGTATTCTTAATTTCCTCGATAATTTTAGATGTATCAACTTTTTTATCAACAATAAAGGCTAGATCACGTACTGTTGGTGGAAATTTTGATATTGGTTGATATTTAATTTGCTTAAAATCAATATTATATTTTTGTGGGATTTTCTTAATTTGTGACACTAAGCTTTCTATATCAATACGAGTATAGATTACAGGCCGACGGATTTTATAATAATCTAAGATCTTCTGATCTACAGATAGAATCTCGCACTTAGTTTGTATATTACTTACTAAACCTTCAATTTGTTTCTTATTTGAACCGTTTTGGGCAATGATTAGTTGAGTAAATTCTTTATCTTTTGTAAAGCAATTCTCAATTTCAAAAACCTTAATGACTGGCGCCCAAGGATTTTTAGAAATTTGCTTGAGGATTGATGGCAGAATATCTGGCCTTAGGTACTGTGTTTCCGGGGATAATGGCTTTTTAACTTCAATTACTTGGTCTGAAGATATTTTAAAGAGATCTAATTCTTTTTTACTAATAAATGAGTAACTATAAACTTCGTTGTAGCCTTGACTTGAAATAATATCTTTTAATGCGTTAATAATCTGCCATTCTGTATTTGTTTTCTTTGGATTGGATTTTTCAATCTGATGTTTTGCTAAATTATTGTAACCGTAAATACGTGCAACTTCTTCAGCTATGTCTTGCCAGATTTTTACATCATGATACCTATATGACGGCGGTGTAACTTGATCACTGTCAACCTCAAAATTTAATCTTGTTAGATATTCATTTATTCGAATTTGACTGAATTTTGTTCCTAGAAGATTATTGATTTTACTCGCCAAGATAGTTATTTTAGTCTCTGGATATTGATAAAAAATCTTATCAAAAAGTTTACCAGCTTTAGATACCTTATTTGTCTTTAGAATTAACTCCGTGGCTAGATTAATAGCATATACTGTACCTTTAAAATCAACACCTCTTTCATAGCGATATGAAGCATCAGTAACATGATTTAAGAACTTTGAAGCTTTGCGTATTGTTACTGGATCAAAAATCGCTCCTTGCAAAATAATATTTCTGGTCTTTGAATCAACTTGTGAATTAAATCCCCCCATAATTCCGGCTAAATCGTAAATTTTCTGATCATCTTCAATAATTAGAGCGCCTTGATTTAATTTACGCTCTTTATTATCTAAGGTTGTAACTTTTTCACCAGTCTTGGCTTGCCGTATATTTAATAGCTTTTTCTTACCTACAGTATTAATTTTATCGTAATCAAAGGCGTGCAATGGTTGCCCTGTTTCAATCATTATGTAATTCGTTATATCAACAACATTATTAATGGGACGAAAACCAGCTAAGGCAAGACGCTCTTTTAGCCATTTTGGAGAAGATGTAATTTTAATATTATTAATTATTCTGGCTGTATATCGAAGGCATAATTTAGGATTTGAAACAACAACCCCAAAATCTTTATCCATGTCGCACAATGTGATGTGTGGCTGTTTGTGTTTTACATCTTGATTATACAGGGCGGCAATTTCGCGTGCCATACCTAAAATCGAAAGGCAATCACCGCGATTTGGAGTTATTTCAAAATCTAATACGCTCTCTTTGCCTATTTTTTCAATTGATTCAACTTCATGCCCAAATAAACTTAAATCATCGGCCAATTGTTCTGGTGTTCTTCTAATTTCAACATAATCTTTTAGCCAACTATATGGTATCTTCATTATTTACTTGTCTCTCTTGGTTTATAAACCACAACCATTATAGTTGTAAATACATCAAGTAAAAAAATAATGCTAAAAATAATAATATAATATGTATTTACGATGGAAATTGCGTATGACAGTGCTAGTAAATTAGAAAAAGCCCACATAATCCATGAACCAATGGCCATACCAGCTGAGTTTTTTGTTTTGAATAAATGAAATAATTGCGGAATGTATCCGACAATACCAATAATTTCTCCAACAACAGCACTAATTCCCAAAATATCTTGAATTTTCATTTTAAAACTGTTTTAAAAACCTTAAATCTCCACTATATGACAATCTAATATCATCTATACCAAAATACTGCATCATGTAACGATCAATGCCCATCCCAAACATTATTCCGTGCCAGCTTTCTGGGTTAATCCCCATGTTTTTCAAAACTTTTGGATGCGCCATACCAGCCCCTAACATTTCACGCCATTTACCATTCCTTAATTGTATATCCATGTCCATTCCAGGCTCAACAAATGGATAAAGATGAGGTCTAACACGAGTTTTAACAGAATTTCCAAATAGTTCTCTCATATACCCATCGAGTAAACCAATAAGGTGTGTCATGTTTAAGTTCCTGTCAACAGCGATGCCATCTACTTGGTAAAAAGTATGCTCATGTGTTATATCTGTCGCTTCATTGCGAAAACACCTACCTGGAATAATTAGTTTAAATGGGGGTTTAAGCTTTAGCTCCTTTACAACCCGCACGTCTGTTGCTGTTGTATGAGTTCTCAAGACAAGTCCATCCCCCTTCGCTAAAGCTTCGGAGGGATTGGGTTTCACCCAAAAAGTATCCTGAACATCACGCGATGGATGTGTTTCTGGAACATTTAAAGAATCAAAATTATACCATTCTGTCTCAATTTCAGGCCCTAGAGCAATTTCAAAACCACGACCAGTAAAATACTTTAGCGATTTTCTCATAAATTGTGTTAGTGGATGGATGTTACTGCTCATCGTAACCTTAGAATTAACTCTAGCAATATTATTATGATTGTAAACAATGAAACTGTCCACCAGTTAAATATATTTAATGCTAAAAATACTAGAATACCAACGATCAATAAGGCAAGAAGTGCTGCTTGACGGACTGAATGACCTAAATAACTCAAGATAGCCCCTTTTTTTAAAAATCTTAGTCTTAAGTAAAAACCTAATAACCCTAAAGTTCCAAAAATAGCTAGTGTAAGATCAACAAAGAATAAAACTAGTCTAACTGTATCTGTTTTATAGGGGTTGAGATAAAAAATAAAAAAAACAAAAGTTAGCCAAAAAATGATCGTTAGAAAAAAAATTGTGTAAAGATATAATCTTAATAGCAAGTTCTTCCCTCTTGATTACTATAGCATTATGAAGAGGATTTTTTCAATAACGCTTCAATTTTGGCAACACGTTCTGGAGATTTATCAATTAAAAAAGTGATTTTGGGAATTGTTTTAATAAATAATTTCTTACCCAAATAGCTTTGGTAAGAATAAGCCCGTTTCTGCAGCTCTTTTTGAATCTGCTTAACATCAACTAAACAACTTGAGAACCAAACCTTACAGCTTTTTAGATCTAGTGAAGTATCAACAGCGGATACTGTTACCATTTTTCCTTGAAAATCGTCTTGAATAAGACAAGCTAATTCTTCCAGGAGTAATTGATTAACTTTATTAATTCTATTTGTCATTTATATTATCGTTTAGACCACTGAGGTGCGCGTCTAGCGCCTTTTAAGCCAGGTTTCTTTCTTTCTTTCCTGCGTGGATCTCTAGTCAAAAAGCTAGCTTTTTTTAACGTCGAATGAAGTTCTGGATCAATAATATTTAGACATCGTGCTATTCCAAGACGCATTGCTCCCATTTGGGCTTTCTTCCCACCACCAGAAACTTTGGCTGAAATATCAAATTTGTTTAGATTGCCTGTTATCTCCAAAGGTGCTTGAATAATTTTCAGTGCCTGTTCTTTTTGTTCAAAATATTCCACTAGTGGTTTATTATTTACAGTTATTTCGCCAGCACCTTTTTTTAATCGAACAGAAGCAGTGGCGGTTTTTCTTCGTCCGACTGATTGAGTATATTCGTGTTTTTTTATTCGTACTTTTTTTGTCACTTTTGTCTTTGGCACTATTGCTCCTTAGCTGCGGATTTTTTAAATTTGTCTTGGTAAGGATGCTCATTGTTTTTAAATATATATAATCTTTTCAGCCACAGACTCTTCAATCTATTGTTGGGTAACATGCCACTGACAGCTCTTTGCAAGACTTCCTCTGGCCTTTCCTTATAAAGATGCTTTAGAGATGTTTTTTGCAAGCCGCCTGGATATCCTGAATGACTATAATAAAATTTTTGTTCTAATTTTCTACCAGTAAACCTAATATGAGCGACATTAGTAACAACAACATAATCACCTAAATCAAGGTAGGGAACAAAGATTGGTTTGTCTTTGCCGCGTAATAGTTTGGCAATTTTGACCGCTAGGCGGCCTAAGATTTGGTCTTTAGCATCAATTAAATGCCATTCACGATTTTGATTCGTTTTTTGTTTTGATTTCATTTTTCACTTTTTTTGGTTTTTCTATCTGTTTTTTTGTGTCAGATTTTTCTACTTCTTTGGTTGAAGCTTTAATCTTTTCGGTAAAGCTAACTATGGCCATTTTAGCGGCATCGCCTTTTCTGGGCTCAAGATGCAGGATTCTAATAAAACCGCTTTGCCGTTCACTAAAAGATGGGGCAATGTCGTCCATTAATTTATTTACTGCGTTTTTGCGAAGAACTTTAAGAAGATAACGTCTAGCTGCTAAATTATTCTTCTTTGCTTTTTGGACTAACCTTTCGGTGAAATCTCTGGTCTCTTTTGCCTTTTGTAGTGTTGTAACAATCTTCTCATGCAAAATTAAGGATAAGGCTAAATTTTTAAGCAGTGCTCTTCTTGATCCTCTTCTTCGCTGTAGCTTTCTTTTCATTTTTGACAACCTTTTTCTTTTCAAATTTTACTTTTTTCCCAATTTTTATCTTTCTTATCTTTGTCTCTTTATTTTCGGAACTGATTTTTTTTGTTTTTTTTGACTCGGGCTTTGCTTCTAATGAAGCAAGTAATTTAAACTGATCAACTAAAATTTCAGATGATTTTTTAAGTGCTTCCTTGGACGACATAGTCCCGTTTGTTTTAATTTCTAATATCAACTTATTGAAGTCTGTTCGTTGCCCGACGCGAGTGTTTTCAACATTGAAATTTACCCAAACAACAGGTGAAAACAAACTATCAGTTTGAATAATACCAATCTCTGCCTTTTCGGGTTTAGCTTCAGACGGTAAATAGCCACGTCCTTTTTCAACAACAATCTCAACTAAAAGGTTTGTTTTTTTATCCTCAATGGTGGCAATGTACTGTTTCTTATTAATTATCTCAATTTGTGAAGGGATTTTAATATCCTTAGCCGTTATCTTGGCTGGACCCCTGACATTTAAAGTCATGGCTGCTTTTGTTTCGTCAAACAACTTAATCTGTAGCTTTTTTAAATTCAAAATAATTTCAATAACATCTTCCTTTACGCCAGGAATAGCCGAAAACTCATGAGAAATTCCTTCAATTTTAACTGAGGAAATGGCTGCGCCTTCTAAAGAGGAAAGTAATACCCGACGTAGACAATTGCCTAATGTTTGACCATAACCAGGATAAAGAGGCTCAATTACAAATTGACCATAATTTTCTTCTTCTTTGGTTGCTTCGATTTTAGGTAGTGTAATTTCTTCCATATTTTCTCCTATACTTTACTTGTATTTTACTTACTATAAAATTCAATGATTAACGCGGAATCGATGTCGGTTTCAACCTCTTCTTTATTTGGTAGATGTAGAACTAAACCAGACATTTTTTGCTGATCTAATTGAAGCCAGGATGGAATATTTATATCCTTAAGTTTAGCTTGTCGATCCTTAAAAATGGACAAAGCTATTGATTTCTTGTTTATCTCGATTTTATCCTTTTCTTTAACTAAGTATGAACCAATGTTTACTTTTTTATCATTTACTTTCAAGTGACCATGAGAAACAAGTTGCCGAGCCTGTTTTCTTGAATCAGAAAGACCTAAACGATAAATAACATTGTCTAACCTTCTCTCTAGGGATGACAATAAAAGTTCACCAGTATCTCCTTTAGTTTTAGCTGCTTTTTTGTAATAATTTTTAAACTGAGTTTCATTTATATCATAAGTTCTTCGAGCTTTTTGTTTTTCGCGCAACTGTACAGCATAGTCTGTTAGCTTTTTCGGACGAGCACCATGCTGACCTGGTGCGTAACTTCTACGGGTAAATGCACATTTTGCTGAAAGACATTTTTCACCTTTAAGAAAAAGTTTCTTTCCTTCTCTCCTGCATTTTCGACAAACGTTATCTTGTTTTATCATTTTTAAACTCTTCTAACTTTCTTTGGCCTAACGCCACCATGAGGAATTGGAGTAACATCTTGAATTGAGTTAACAGTAAATCCAGAACCGACTAATGCACGAACAGCTTGCTCACGACCTGTTCCTACACCCTGCACTTTTATTTCAAGTTCTGTCATACCAATAGCTTGTGCTTTGTCGGCAATTTTTCTGGCTATTTGAGATGCGGCAAATGGTGTTGCTTTTTTGGCACCCTTAAAACCAAGCGATCCTGCAGTAGCCCAAGCAAGCGTATTTCCATCACGGTCCGATAAATTAATAATAGTATTATTAAAGCTTGTAGATATATTAACAATACCCTTATCTACCCTGCGTTCAAGTTTTTTTTTCTTAGGTTTTGCTGTTTTGCCCAACTTAGCCACTAGTACTCCTTTTAATTTAAGTTTTCTCAGAAACAACTTTTTTTGAAGTTGCCATGGTTACTTTCCTACCACGTTTTGTTCTGGCGTTTGAACGTGTTCTTTGCCCCCTAGTGGGTAAGTTCTTTGAATGCCTTAACCCACGCCAACAACCCGTGTCTTTCAAACGCTTGATATTTGCGCCAATTTCTGCTTTTAAACCACCTTCGACTTTATAATTCTTTTCAATTTCGGCCTTAATTTTTTCAACATCATTTTCGGTTAAATCTTTAGATTTTGTATTTGGATTAATTTTCGTTGATTTTAAGATCTTATTTGCAGTAGTTTTACCTATTCCAAAAATATAGGTCAGTGCAACCTCAATCTTTTTATCAAGTGGTAAATTTACACCAGAAATACGGGGCACTAGATCTCCTTATCCTTGCCTTTGTTTGTGTTTTGGGTTCTGGCAGATAACGTATAATTTTCTATTTCTCTTAATTATCTGACACTTTGAACAAATTTTCTTTAATGATGCTCTGACTTTCATTTTGTTACAATCTTTTGGTGATTCTTCCTCTTGTCAAATCATAAGGACTAAGCTGGGCTATAACCTTGTCACCTTCTAGAATTTTAATGTAATGCATACGTAAACGACCCGAAATGTGGGCTAAAATAATTTGACCAGACTGAAGCTGAACCCGAAACATGGCGTTGGGTAAAGCCTCAATAACCTGTCCTTCTACTTCGATAACATCCTTTACCATTATTTACTCCCTTATATTAGCAAATTTTGATTACCGCGTCAAGATAATCGGACCATTTTTAGTAATAGCAACGGTTTCCTCAAAATGTGCAGCTAGTGAACCGTCAGCTGATTCTATTGTATAACCGTCTTTTGCAACCTTGATATTGCGATGACCCATTAAGGCCATGGGTTCGATTGCCAAAACCATACCTTCTTTTAAAAATGGTCCGTCGTGCTCTGACCCAAAATTTGGAATCTTTGGATCTTCATGAACATTCCAGCCAACACCGTGACCGAACAGATCAACAACTACAGAATAGCCTTTGTTTTCTATTGTCTTTTGAATAGCAGATGATATATG
Source organism: Candidatus Berkelbacteria bacterium (assembly GCA_026397155.1). Taxonomy (GTDB): domain Bacteria; phylum Patescibacteriota; class UBA1384; order JAPLVJ01; family JAPLVJ01; genus JAPLVJ01. The sequence continues at coordinate 12,440 of JAPLVJ010000039.1, forward strand.
ACCAATTCTTTTACCAATTTCAGCTTGTTTAATACCGTTTTCAAGTGATCTATTAATAATAGAGAGAAAATCTAGATTCTTTTTGTTTACACGACCGAGACAAAAAGTAAATGCTTTATCTAAGCATAATTTTTTGAATTTTAGTCCTAGATCTAAACTTACAATATCACCATTTTTAGTGATTCTATCTTTTGGTATCCCATGCACCAATTCATGATTGATTGAGATGCAAATAGCAGCAGGATAACCCCTATAACCTAAAAACGACGGAACAGCGCCATAAGAACGGATAAGAGCAATCGCTTTTTTATTTATATCCATTTCATTCGTACCGGGTTTAGTTCCCCGAATAAGTTCATCAAAAACTTTTGCTAATATTTTTCCGCCTTCTTTTAGTATTTGGATTTCAGAAGAACTATAAATATTGATCAAAAACTACTCCGAAATTTTAGATAACTTGCTTACTGTTTCTTCATTAACGTCTTCAATTGATTGTTCACCATTAATTGAAATCAGATCATTTGTTTTTTGATAGTGCTTTACTACTGGTTCTGTCTCGGTTTTGTAAACATGCAATCTTTTTTTGATTGCATCTATCTGATCATCGTCTCTTATTATAAGTTTTCCGTGGCACTTTTGGCATGTCTTTTCTTCGAGTGTATATGGTGGGCAGTAGTTTGTACCGCAGCGGGCACAAATTCGACGTTTTGATAATCTTTTTAAGGATTCATTAGCATTTATCTCTAAAACAATGATTTTTTTATTCTTTACATCTCTATTACTCAAAAGATCTTCAAAATCTTTGACCTGCTCCATTGTCCTTGGATAGCCGTCAAATATAACTGCGGTTGTTTTTGGTATTGTTTTTAGAGCTTCGGCAAATAGTTGTTTTGTCACATCAAATGGAATCAAAATACCGTTATCGATAAGGTTCTTAATTTTCTTACCCAAGGGACTAGCTTCTTTTGCCTTTGTTCTAATAAGCTCACCAGCAACCAACATTGGCATTTGATACTTCTTTGCAAGCAGTTCTACCTGCGTTCCTTTTCCTGACCCTTGTGGACCTAAAATAACTATATGAAAGGGTAACACTCATCCTCTCTTTCTATTTTATCGAAATTATTGCCCAAATCCCTTTTCCCCCTTTGGTTACGGGTTGAACTAAACTTACAGTATATGTTTTAATTTCACTACCAATATTTTTTTTGACTTCAACTGTGGCTTCACCCCTAACATCATCTTTTGATTTTAGGGTGTAACTATCAGTTGCTGCTAGTTCATAATTAGCTGGCGCTTCAGCTTTAGTTACCTCTATTGGGTCTAATCTCCAAGGTTGGTTCCCTTGATCAACTAGTGCCTGGATTTCTTTCATTTTCGCTAAATCAATTTGCAACTGCGATGCCCCAGCCGTTGACGAATCACTGGATTTTGGAATTTTTATTGTTTGTCCGTATTTTATTTGGTTTGGGTCAGTAATATTATTGAGTTGCTGTAATTCTTCTAAAGAAACATTAAATTTCAAACTAATGCTAAATAAAGTATCACCTTTTTGTACTTGATAAGTTTGAATACCTGAATCATCTTTGGGTTGTGTGGCTTCTGTTTTATTTTCTGTTTGTTGATTTTGTCCGCCAGCCGACGGATTGGTATTTGATGTATTTATTTTTGTTACACTAATCCCAATTATAAAACCAAAAATACCAACAAGGAGAGGCATTAAAATAGGTAAAACTTTTTCTTTCATTATTCAATAAACTCAATTGGTTGTGTTCCCTCGACTAAGCTTTTCTGGTCACTACCATCGGTATTACCAAGCCATATTTGATTATTTTTGCAAAAAGCGATTTTGTCGCCAATTTTAGATAACACTGGACTTGAATCTGGCTTTTTATCGTTTGTGATACGACTTTCTTTTTGTGACTGAAGATTATAGATATAAATTTCGGCTAGATTTTCTTGCCCGGGTGTAATAGGCGCTTTGACATAAGCAAGTTTAGAAGCAGCATAACTCAATCCGTAGATTGATTCTTTATTGCCCTTGGCTATTTCTTTCTGATTTGAGCCGTCCAGGTTTGATGTAACCAGTATTCCGTTCCCTTGACTATCAATTTTAACAAAAGCAATAGTTTTATCAATAAAAACTGGGTCCGAAATGATACTGTCGCTCTCAAGTATTTTACTTTTATAACGACCGTCCATATTCATTGACCAAAGAGCATATTTACCACCAACATTATCATATATAACATAAAGGATTTTCTCGTTATTTGACGAAAATGCTGATGATGAAAAATCACTAATAATCTGTTTTTTTGTAAGAGTTTCTGATAAACCAATCTGCCAGATTGCACCAGTTGTCTCGTTTAAGGTTGTTGCGAAAAATAAAAGATTATTTGGTATTGAAGATATTAATCTAATTTGAAAATCCTCATCCATGTCGGTAAATATTAGTTTTTTATTGTTTCCATCCAGATCAACTTTCCTAATTTCTATAACTGGCTTTTGGGCATTTTTAGCTTTTTGTACTGGAATATTTAGGCGATAAACTAATGATTTTGGTGTTGGTGTTTTTTTATTCTCATTGGGCTGTGTTCCTACATTTTTAGGTTCTTCAGGCTTTACACTTGACTGCTGATTATTAAACGCTGTACCGATAGCAAGATATCCAATTACGAGCAACACTGCAAAAAATAAATAAGTGGTTAATTTATGCTTTCTAATTTGTCTTTCCCGTTCAATAGTCCTCATACGTCCTCATTATAAGTTGACTCTTTATTTGACGATATGTATCTAAGACAACAGAAACCACAATCAAAAGACCTGTACCTCCCAAAACTAGCGTGGAAATTTTTGTTACTGCTTGTATTATAAAAGGTAAAACAGCAATTAACCCTAAAAATAAAGCACCGGCTATGAGGATGCGACCAGACACTTTATTTAAATAATCTGCAGTTTGATTTCCAGGCCTGATCCCAGGTATAAATGCCCCTTGTTTTTGTAAATTTTCTGCAAGTTCTTTTGGATGAAAAATAACATAAGTGTAAAAGAAAGTAAAGGCAACAACTAAAATAAAGTAAAAAATACCATAAAAAACATCTTGTTTGAATAAATTCTCAACTGAAGTAGCGGCATGGGCAACCCACGGAGAACGAGCCATTGAGAAAAACCGAGCGATAACACCAGGAAAAACCATCATTGATAAAGCAAAAATAATCGGGATCACGCCAGCCATATTCACCCTCATTGGCAAATGTGTTTCAATCCCACCATATGTTTTTAAGCCACTTATTCTTCGCGCATAATATACAGGAATGTTCCGCTGCCCCTCATTAACTAATACTATCATGGCAACAGTGGCAACGGCTAATGCTAAAAATATGATTAATCCAAGGGCTTTAGTCCAATCGATAATCATCCCACCGAAAATAAGGCGATAGGTATTATTGATTTGATTAGGAAAACCAGAAATAATACCAATGGTAATAATCAAGGAGATTCCATTGCCAATGCCGTTTTCTGAAATTAGTTCACCGAGCCACATTAAAAGCATTGTCCCGGCAGTAATTGTTATCAAGAAAATACCGATTTGAAAAGGATTTAGTTGCTCAATAATCTGAATTTGAGAACCTTTTTGCAATAAGTTTAACATACCATATGCTTCAACAAGCGCTAATGGGACAGCCAAAATCCGCGTGTAATAGTTGATTCTTTCTCTCCCCGACTCTCCTTCTTTAGAAAGAGCTTCAAGTGAAGGAACAACCATTGTTAACAATTGAATAACGATCGACGACGTAATGTAAGGACCAACTCCCATCATAACAATTGAGAAATTCGATAAAGTTCCTCCAGAAAATAAGTCCAGTAACCCGAACATTTGATTAGAGGCAAAAAACTCCTTTAGCTTTGTAATATCCACACCAGGTAAGGGAATATGAGCTAAAATCCTAAAGAGCAAT
>JAPLVJ010000003.1 GCA_026397155.1 Candidatus Berkelbacteria bacterium
GTTTCCAAGCGGGTTAAGGATTTGGTTACTGCGGACAAAAATCCTCTTCCTCGCAGTATTCAAATCAAAGTGGATAAGCCGGAAAACTTGGAAGATGTTAATAGTTATATTGCCAGTAGGAGATGGGAAAGCATTATCAGGGAAAATGGCATCAGCTATCAGAAAAATAAAACAATAATTGAACGTTTAAATAATATTACAAAATTTGTCGAAAAAGTTGGATTTATTTTAGCTTTGGTTTTCTTAGGAATTTCTATTTTAGTTATTTTTAATACTGTTAGATTAAATATAATTAGTAGGAAGGATGAAATTGAGATTCAACGTTTGGTTGGAGCAACTAATGGTTTTATCCAGGCGCCGTTTATTGTTGAAGGTATTTTATATGGTCTTTTAGCCACAGGGCTTTCAACATTATTTATTTATCTTTTGATTAGATACACAACGCCAATGATTAGTCAGTATTTGGGTGAAGTTAGTTTTAATTTAGAAGATTATTTTAGAGCTAATTTATTTTTGATTATTTCAATCCAGTTTTTGATCGGCGTTTTTGTTGGCAGTGTTTGCAGTTTAATCAGCGTTAAAAAGTACCTAAAGATATAATTTATCCACTTATCCCCAGTTGAAAAACTTTTGCACATGTGGTATAATGTGTTGTGAAGGGATAAGATGAAGGTATTTGAGGGGAAAGCAAAATTTAAAATCCTGTTTTTGATCGGGGCTTTTTTAATTGTATTAAGTCCTGTTTTTGCTTCTGCTGCCTCTGTTTCTGAACTTCAGCAAAAAAGAGATACCTTAGCTCGTGATATTCAAAAGAATAAAGAATTAGCTGCCCAAAAGAAAAAGGAAGCCGAGGAGTTGCAGCGCCTTGTCTCCCAGCTTGATGGAGAAATATCTACCACACAAGGTAAAATTAATAACACCCAAGGTCAAATAACAAAAACCCAAAACGAGATAAACTCTATTATTGAGCAAATAGCCCAAAAAGAAAAAGAACTCGAGGTTCAGCAAGAAAATCAGAACGAATCCATTAGGGTAATGTATGAAACAGTGAATAAAAATACTTTAGAAATTTTAGCTAGTTCAGATAATCTTTCCCAAGTTATTACTTATGGTGATTATTTAGATGCTTTGGAAATTAAAATTGAGAGCACAATAGCTGAAATTGAAAAACTAAAAAGTGAGCTTAATACTCGTAGAATTGATCTAGAAAAGAAAAAGATAGAGCTCAATGCACTAAAAGTTCAACTTCAGGCGCAAAAAGCAAATTTAAACGAACAAAGAAGCGTTAAAAGCACGCTTTTGGGGCAAACTAAAGCCGAAGAAAAAACATTAAAAGATGAAATTGCTCAAGCGCAAAAAGAGCAGAATCAAATTAATGCTCAACTTGCGGCGCAAGCAAAGAAATACAGCGGACCAACTTTTTATGGTGATTGGGCTTATCCTATAGGCGGGGCAATCATTGTTACCTGTGAATTTCATTGTCCAGATTATCCATACAGATATGTGATTGGAGAACATACAGGAGTTGATTTAAGTGTTGGTCAGGGGAGTCCAGTATACGCCAGTGGAGATGGTGTTGTTAGCTTGATGCTGCCAGCTGTTTCTTCTGCTTTGGCGTATGTTTTTATTGACCATGGTAATGGTATATCAACTGGTTATCTTCACCTTTCAGCTACTTATGTTTCACCTGGTCAGATAGTCAAAAAGGGTGAAATCATTGGTTTGTCTGGCGGTGCGCGCGGTGGAATTGGTTCTGGTGGTCTTACCACCGGTCCGCACCTGCACTTTGAATTTAGAGTAAATAATGTACCAGTAAATCCGGCCGCTTATCTTCAATTTTAATATTAGTGCCTTCAAATTCCTTCATATATAGGGGAAAGAGAGTTTGCAAAAACTCTCTTTTGTTGTTAAGATAGATAAAGAAAACAATGCCGATGAAAAATGTGTCTAACTTCTCTATAGTCGCTTCCAATCAAATGATTAGTCACCAGCGTGGAATATCTTGGAAAAATTAGCAAAAAACCGCGGTGTAAATCGGGCTTTTCAAAATCTTCTTTTTCTGTTGAGATAAAATAGTGGGGATAAATGACAAAACAGGATAAACAAAAATTTAGGCAAATTGTTAATGAAGGTATTGAACAGCTTGTTTTGCCGCAATTTGATAAAATTTACAAAGAAATGACGACTAAAAAGGAATTACGGACAGTA
>JAPLVJ010000018.1 GCA_026397155.1 Candidatus Berkelbacteria bacterium
GACCTCCATGAGGCCTGTCAACATTGATTCTTGGATAGTCGCTCATCGGATTTCACCTCCTTTGTTTCTCTCCTTGAGGCTAGCCAGACCTTGCTGAACCTCCAAGTTGACACCCTATCAACGAGCGCCTGATTGCCGCTGATAGCGACGATTTCCTTGTCGCCATTTCTATAAATCTGGGCGGTGGAATTCGTCGACCTATCATAGACGTATGTGTTATTACCAACCCGGTTGATCTGAATTGCCATTTTACTTTCGCCTCCTCCTTTCAAGTTGCCAACCAAGCCCTTTGGCGCCGAAGGCGCCCCTTCGGTGCTTAGTTCTGTCTCAATACTAAAAAATCCCCCAGAGAAAAATAGGGAAAAGAGAAAGAATAAAGCTCAAAAATTACAAAGGCCCCGATAATACTTCGGGGCCGGATAAATCAAATATTTTGCCCATTGGGCTCTTAAGAATCATAGTGAAGGCGCAAAATACCCCCACTACTTCCGCGACTCTCGCTTAGAGTCATTCCATCCTGCCCTGTAGGCCTCCCGGTTATCCGAGGGGGGACTATAGCAGGGTTTGCCCAGCTCGCTGAGGTCGTGACCAATGCCGACTCGCTGGGATTCCTGCGAGTGATGGTGCTCATCAGAACGCCCTTTCTCATAGGATGCATCCCTATTCATTTTTTTCACCTCCTTTGTCGACTATTTCTCTAATCAAATCTTCTTTTAATGCCCATTGGCTTTTTCTCAATCACTCATTTTACTTTCACCTCCCTTGTCAAGTTGCAAACCAAGCCCTTTGGCGCCGAAGGCGCCCCTTCGGGGCTTAGTTCTACCCCAATACTAAAAAATCCCCTAGAGAAAAATAGGGAAAGAATAAAGAAAATTTCTAAACAAGCATAAATCTTTTAAATTCAAAACACTTTATTGAGCGCTCTAATGTCTAAATCCGACGGCTCCAGCTTAATCCTGAATTCCGCCAGGCCACCGGTTATTTTCAAAGGAAGGTTTTTGCCGGTATATTTTTTAATCGTCTTTACTAATGGCGAGATGATCTTGCTTTGCATTTCATTGCGGTCCTGGGCATAAGAAGATTCTGGCAGTTGATAATTGGCAATGCTTTTGCCCATACTGTTCAAAAGAATCGTCAAAATTTCTCCCGTAGCACTGGAGCTGGGAATTTCCTTGGAAGTCATTTTTTTACCGCCAACATAAATATCTCTTTCAATCTTATCGATTAATAAATCAATTTTACTCTTTTCTTTCTCAAAATCTTCCAAAGTCATTAATTCTGGCTGCACCATGCCTGCCTGATTAAAACTCTTGATCAAAATCGAACCACTGGAAATAAATTTTGAATAAATTTTAGCCACTAAATTCTGCTCCACCCGAGCGCCTTCTTCCTCAATCCCATCAATCCAAGAAGCATAATCAAGCCAGATGTTTTCTTTAGTTTCTTGACACAACTTATCAATTATGTTATCAATCTGATCCCTTAAACCGTGATAATTAACCGCAAAAAGAATATCACCCTTTTTACCTGCTCCTGTTAATTTGCATCCGGCTCCCAATTCATCACCCAATTCTATCACTTGTTTATTAATCGAATAACAAATTTCGTCAATCAAAGGAGAGGAAACATCAAGAGTTTTTAAAAATCCCTGATTGCAATTAATCGAATTAAATAAATGCTGCAAATCGACCTTAGATGAGCCACGAGTAAAAACAGAAACCAACCCTGACAAAATTTCCATAGAAATGACCGAAATTGATTTAAGATAAGGATCTAAAGCTAATTCTTTAGGTTGCTTGATAATTTCATAAAAAAGCGGTTTAGCATCTTTAAGTTTTATTTTGGAAAAATATTTCTTCCATCCCGAAAAAGACTCCAAAAGAGAATCTTCTATATTGCCTAAAGATTTTATTGACGCTTCAGTTAAACCAGTATCACCGGAATAAATCAACCCAAAATCAATGGGCCATTCGCTAAATCCTCTTAGATTGATCGAATCTGCTTTTAACCCTTCTAGTTCAAGTAATTCCTCTAATCTGTATGCGCGATAATCTATTTCGTTGATTAAATCATAATCATCGGCAATATTAACTGGAAATCTTGCCTTAGGGTGAGAAACTAAGTCACCAGTTCTTTTCTCAGTAAAATAAACTATTGGCAAAGCTGAACCAGTTATGGCTGCAAAAGGAGCCGCTCCTGAAGAGCTTTGATTATGATAGGTTGATTCAATTTTCCAAGCCAAGCGAAAAACTTTATTAAATTGGCTATCTTTAGTCAGCTCTGAGAGTTTAGTTTCACTCCATTTTTTAATCTTTGGCATATCAATCAAACCGCAATGCAAATAGGCAGCTAAGGCCACTGCTGCCGCAAAAGCGCCAGATGAAGCCAAACCACATCCAGACGGCACCTCCAATAAAATATGATAAATAAAGCCTGTTTTCTGATGATTTTCAAGTAAAAATTTCTGTAAAATAGTTCTAACTTTTCTGGCCGCGCCCGGTGGTACAATCCAGCTGGCAAATTTTGCTTTGGAAGGAATGAAGGCAATCGACTGACCTGATTCCACTTTGTTAGTATTTGACGCCTCCAAACCAATATAAGATCTTAAAGGCACGTTTTGCTTGATAGTTAAACCGCCAAACATCGCCGCATATTCGCCAGACCAGAAAAAATTGCCAGGCGCTGAAACAACTATTGGACATTTGGAGAAAAACTGACGATAAACTTCTGGAAATTTATTTTGCAGAGATCTTGAATTCATTTCGATTCGATTTCTCATGTAGTCCTTAAAACAAAAATCTCCCAGCCTCTTTAGGTATTCGGGAGAAATTAATTCCACCAAACAAATTTTTCATTTGGCTGTATCATAGCAGATTATACTAAAAAGTCAAGAAAACAGCTACTTTTGTTCGCCCAGAGTTAGCTTCATCTTTGTCTCTTTGCCATTTCTTGAAACTGTCAATTCTATCGTGTCGTTAGGATGATATTGAAGCAAAATAGAGTTTAGAGTTTTGTCATCATTAATTTTCTGATCATTTATTGCTGTAATAATATCCCCGTCTTTTAAACCAGCTTTTTGTGCCGGAGAACCAGAGACAACGGCTGGCTGATCATAAGAACTACCGCTATGAACCAAAACCCCATAATCTACTGGTAGATTGTTGACCGAAGCAGTTTCTTTGGTAATAGGAACATACCTGATACCAATATAGGGCCTGATAATTTTGCCGTTTTTCTGATAGCTTTCGATGGCATATTTTGCTGTATTAATAGGAATAGCAAAACCAATATTTTCGGCACCAACCGCAATAGCAGAGTTAATTCCAATTACCTGACCTTTAATATTAACCAGCGGACCGCCAGAGTTCCCGGGATTGATGGCCGCGTCAGTCTGGAGCATATTCTCTAATCTCTCCCCTTCAGCAGTAAACGTTCTGCCTTTTGCTGAGATCACCCCAGTTGTGACTGTATTTTGGAATTGGCCTAAGGCATTACCAATAGCAATGACATGCTGGCCAATCTCCAATTTATCTGAATCTCCCAGATCAACAACAGAAAGATTTTTAGCATCAACAGAAATAATAGCTAAATCATTTAAGGGATCTGTACCTTTGACTTGCGCTTTGTAATTTTTGCCGTCCCTGGTAATAACAGTTAGATCTGTTGCGCCATCAACAACGTGTTTATTAGTTAAAATTAATCCATCCGAGGTGATAACAAAACCAGAGCCGCCGCCTTTTTGCTGGGCAACATCACCAAAAAAATCCATCACATTCGCTGTAGTTAGGATAGAAACAACTGAAGGACTAACTTTTTTCGCTGTATCAATGACAGCCGAGCTTTCTTCAACAGTAACTTTTTCTGTTTTCCCTCCGGTGATTGACTCTACAGCCCCTTGTTTAGATTCTTTGGTGGGCAAAAAATAACCAACTAAAAATCCGCCAACACCACCAAAAATCAAGCTCAATATCAAAAAACCAAAGAAAAATTTAAACCCAAATCCTTTTTTGGGCTCTAAGGGTTTTTCATTCCCTTGATCGTCAATATAAGTTAGCTCTGGCATTTATCCTCCTTTTTTTTCATTTTCTTCTTCTATTTTAAATTTTTCAGTTAAACGGCCTAAATAAATAGTAACTAAAACAGCAACAATGGTTACCAAAATTGCATACAAAATCCAGGAAATAATGCTGCTGCCTGGTGTTAAATATTTGCTGATGATCTCAGTAATAGCCTTATTCCACGCAAGGGCAGCCACAAGACCAAAGGCAGAAACTACAAATGTTGTTAAAGTTTTGACAAATTCGCTTTTGATTTTTTTCACTTCCTTTTGAACTTTTTCTTTTGGCATTTTTACCTCAATTTTTCTTCAAGCAATTTTTTGATAGTATTTGGATTTGCCTGACCTTTTGTCTCGCGCATAACAAGGCCAATCAAAAATTGCAATGCTGCCACTTTACCTTTTTTATAATCGCATACAACCCTGAAATTTTCCTGAATAATTTTTTGAACAATTTTATTTAGCGAAGTCTCATCTGTCAGTAATTTTAAGCCCTTTTCTTTTATTATATCTGGAACTGCCTTGCCTGATTCAAACATTTCTTCAAATATTTCCTTTGCTATTGTACCAGAAATTTCTTTACTCTCAATCTTTTTGATTAAAGCAGCAAGCTCTGTTGGCAAAATTCTGTTTTGGGTAATATCCAACCCTTTTTTATTTAATCTTCCGAGCATCTCAACCAAAACCCAGTTAGCTGCTTTTTGCGGATCGGCTTTTTGCGCTATTACTTCTTCATAAAAATCAGCTAAAAGCCGATCAGAAACTAAGTTTTTTGCATCTTTATGGTTGATTTTTAATTCTTTAATAAATCTCTTTTCTCTTTCAGCTGGCAATTCTGGAAGATTATTTTTCAAATCAGCAATGTATTTGTCTGAAAATTTAAATGGCGGCAAATCTGGTTCTGGAAAATAACGATAATCTGGCGCTTCTTCTTTACCGCGCTGTGAGACAGTAATACCTTTTGTATCAATCCAGCCGCGCGTTTCTCTCTCAACTTTTTCTTTGTCCTCGAGCAGTTCTTTTTGCCTTTTTTCCTCGTAAACCAGAGCTTTTTCAACCATCTTAAAAGAATTCATATTTTTGATTTCTACTGGAATACCAAGCTCTTTTTCATTTTCCTTTCGAATTGAAATGTTTGCGTCGCATCTCAAATGTCCCTTCTCCATATCAGCATCAGAAACTTCTAAATATCTTAAAATTATTCTTAAATCCTGTAAAAATTGCTTTGCCTCGCCTGGCGATGTAATGTTTGGCTCAGTTACAACTTCCATTAAAGGTGTGCCAGCACGATTTAGATCAACTAAAGAATCATCTCTGCCTTCAGGGTGGAGCAACTTGCCAGCATCTTCCTCAAGATGGACTCTTCTTATGTGTATTTTTTTTCCGCCAGCTGGCGGATTTTCTCCACTTTCAATCTCCAAAAAACCATGATTAGAAAACGGCAAATCATACTGTGAAATTTGGTAATTTTTAGGCAAATCAGGATAAAAATAGTGTTTTCGATCAAATTTGCTGTATTTTGCAATCTTGCAGTTTAATGCCAAAGCAGTTTTGATCGTCCACTCAATTGCTTGTTTATTTGCCACAGGCAAAACACCTGGATACCCGGCGCAAATGGGACAAACAACTGTGTTTGGTTCCTTCCCTTCGGCATTATTATCGCAGCCACAAAACATCTTTGATTTTGTTTTTAGTTGTACGTGAATTTCTAATCCAATGTTTGTTTTATAATTCATTTATAATACTCTCAAATCTCTCAATGCTTTTTCAAATTTTTCTATTGCCTCTTTGGCGCTATGATGCATTACTTCTGATTGCGACTCGTGGACTAATCTATTTCTTACTTTGTGCGCATCCCACAAACCCTGATAATCTTTATAACAATCTTTGGACGACCGTATCCGATCTGCTATGGTCTCGCCTTCATAATTCATCTTTCTTAGTACAAAATCCAATAATTTGTCTGCCTCAAGAACAGCTTGCCTAAAATTACTAGGGCGTCCCAAACCCATTAAATTTTTTATTTCTGCCCATTTTCCCTTAACAAAATCTTGATCCTGATATGATATTGCAAGATGACTAAATCTTTTTTGCTGACCTGGGTTTTTAAAAATATCAAATATTCCAATTGCGTTGTCCTATTTGACCTGTATTTTGCTCATACTCTTGGGCTATGTTTAATATTGCTTGGTCGCCAAATTGCGGCCCGATAATCTGCAAACCAACTGGCATATTATTTGCAAGACCACAAGGAATAGAGATAGCAGGTACACCAGCAATATTAATTGGAACTGTAAAAATATCAGACAGATACATTGTTAAAGGATCGCTAGTTTTTTCATTAATCTTAAATGCCACGGTGGGCGAGGTAGGAGTTAACAAGCAGTCCGCTTTCTCAAATGCCTTATCAAAATCCTCTTTTATTTTTGTTTGAACTTTTTTAGCCTTTAAATAATAAGCGTCGTAATACCCTGATGACAGAGCAAAAGTACCAAGCATAATCCTGCGCTTGACTTCATCGCCTAAGCCTTCAGCTCGCGATTTCATATAAACATCAAGGAGATTTTGACCTTCACTCATGCCATATTTTATTCCATCATATCTAGCCATATTGGAAGAAACTTCAGAAGGCATAATCACATAATAAACTGCCAATGCATACCGAGAGTAGGGGAGAGATACTTCAACAATTTTGTACCCCAATTTCTCAAAATCTTTGATGGCTTCTCTAATCACCTTTTCTACTTCTTTGTCCATTCCTTTGACAAAATACTCTTTAGGCACTCCAATTTTTGTGTTCCTAACCGCTAAACGTTGATCGCTAAACGCTTTTTTTACACTAGTTGAATCCATTGGATCATATCCAGCAATTATTTTGTATAAAATTTTTGCATCCTCAACTGTTTTGGTGATTGGCCCGATTTGATCTAGAGAAGAAGCCATTGCCACCAGACCGTAGCGTGAAACCATTCCATAAGTAGGCTTTAGACCAACAGTACCGCAGAGCGAGGCGGGCTGTCTAATTGAACCACCAGTATCAGACCCCAAAGCGCCAATGCACATGTCAGCCGCGACAGCCGCAGCAGAACCGCCTGAAGAACCGCCTGGCACCCTTGAAATATCCCAGGGATTCTTAGTTGGCCCAAAGTAGGAGGTTTCGGTAGACGAACCCATAGCAAATTCATCCATATTTGTTTTGCCTAGAAAAACAGCGCCAGTTTTTTTCAACTTCTCAATCACTGTTGCATCGAAGGACGATGTATAGTTTGAGAGAATAGAGGAGCCACAAGTTGTCAAACTCCCCTCAATATTTATATTATCTTTAATCGCCAGGGGAATACCATCAATTTCACTCTTACTCAAACCTCTTACTCTACGCTGGTCAGAGGCCCTCGCCTGCCCCATCCCCTCTTTTTCAAAAATTGAGATATAGGCATTTAACTTCTTATTTAGTTTATTTATTCTTTCAAAGCAGGCCTTGGTCAAATCCAAAGAAGTGATTTTCTTTTCTTTAAGCAGTTTTGCTGCTTCTTTGATAGTTAATTTATTTAACTCCATCACTCTTTTACTCTTTTCACTTTTATATACCCATTTTCTTTGGCTGGCGCATTTTTAAGTAATTTTTCTCTTGACATTGAGGGCTTAATTTCATCTTCACGCACAATATCAGTAAGTCCAGTAATATTGGCGATTGGTTCGGTATTTTTGGTATCAACTTTATCTAACTCCTTAACATAATCCAAAATAGAAGAAATCTGCTCTCGAAATTTCTCTTTTTCCTTGTCTGTTAATGCGAGACGCGATAATTTAGCAATATGTTCTACTTCGTCTTTTGATAATTTAGGCATTCTGACTTTAATTCTAGCATAAAAAATGTTAGAATAGAAACTACTCTTTTGGGCCTATAGTTTAACGGAAGAACACCGCATTCGCATTGCGGAAATGGCAGTTCGATTCTGCCTAGGTCCACCAAATATTATAAAAAAATAATCTCTCGACACGGCTCGAGATAAAGGAGAAAGATATGGGAGAAATTGAAACTCATTCTGAACAAATAGAACCCGAAGCAGAAAAACAAAAAAACTGGATTGAATTTAAATGTCCAACCATTAAAGCACAAGGAGAAATATTAAAAAGAAAGCCAGATCAGGTAATTGCCAGGATGGTCGTGCAAGTGTTAAGGGGTTCTCCTGATTTAGTTTCTAACCCAAAAAAGCCTTTTGAAGCCGGCATCCTAATGACCAACAAAGATATTAGAGCAGCAATTGAGGACCAAGTTGACCCATCATCTCCCAGCAACTTTAGAATTGAGAATTTGTCCGAGGTAACCGACGAAATAAGAAAACTAATGCCACCAGGAAAAAGGCATGCCGACTTTATGACAGAAAGTGTTCAAACAGAACTAGATGAGATGCAAAAAGGAGAACAAGTCGCTGGCCAACATCTGACCGAATTGCGCCTTTTAGAACAACTTGAACGAAAACCAAACCCAAAGCGAATACCACATGAAATTGAAGCCCAAAAAAATTAAACAATGAGAAACGCAACTCTTTGCTATTTAATTAAGGAAAAAGACAATAAAATCAATGAAATTTGTCTTGCAATGAAAAAGCGTGGGTTTGGCACTGACCGCTGGAATGGCACCGGCGGAAAAGTTAAAGAAAAAGAAACAATTGAAAAAGCAACAATCCGCGAAACAGAAGAGGAAATTGGGGTTAAAATTATAGAATTAAATAAAGTCGCTGAACTTTCTTTTTGTTTTCCCCATAGGCCAGAATGGAACCAACTCGTCCATGTGTATTTTGCCAAAAAATGGGGAGGTAAACCAACTGAGAGCGAAGAGATGAAGCCGCAATGGTTCAAAGCAGATAAAATCCCATATAAACAATGCTGGCCTGATGACATAATTTGGATGCCAAAAGTGTTAAAGGGCAAATCAGTAAAAGCCAGCTTTACTTTTGGTAAGGGCGATAAAATCTTAAAGCATAGGATTAAGAAAGTCTCTTATATATAATCTATCTATTGACAATCAATAAAAAAATTGTAGAATAAACTATTGTCTATATGCACATCAACATCCCGCAGGAGGTGCACAATGCACACAATGCATAGCTCGAACTTCTGGAACATGATTTGCTGCGTGCCTATTCTTGTTATCTTTTCGATAGGCCTAGCTGCTAACTATAAATCAAGGTTCATCAAAGAAACCCGAGGACTTCTCGTCCTGATTCTGCTAGGACAGTGGCTGGCGGGCATGTATTATGCTCGTCTGGTTTTCAAAGAAAACCATTCCATGTATCAATTCTTTGCGATTGTGGCTATGATAATCCTCTCGGCTTTTGCTATAGGAGGCTCCCTGGTTATCACTCAAGAAGTGAACTATCAAAATGGCGGTATCGCTCTACGACACAATGGCCTAATACACAAAGTGCTTGCCGCGTGGGGTAAACTAAACAAAGATTTCAACCCAGATAAACAAAGAACAATCTGCGGAATGGCTTGGCTACTGATCGCCATTATTATATTGTATCCCTTAGTGTTCACTGTTTGTGTTGCGGCTAACGCCATATGGACACTGATTTTCTTCCTATGGGCAGGAGTAAATCCCATCAAGTTCTGGATTGAATCATGGCGATCAGACAAACTTCATGTAAGGAATCCAGTATGTGCTAAAGGGATTCCGATGTCACCTTCGATCGTTATTGTGTTAGCTGGATTATACTACGCTGCTCTACACTTTGCCCATTTCATCTTTGTTTCCTTAGGCTTGATATTATTCCTCTTTCTTGTCTACCTCGCTCTTTGCTTGGAAAAACGAAATATGCTTTGTGCGCAGGAAGAAATTCCATCTGGTCCATTCCTTACTGTTGGATGGCAATATGGCATCAAACCAACAGGAAGAAATGTAACACATAGTATAGGATCTATATTCAAAACAGGGTGGATATTGATCAAAACCATCAAAGGCGAGCTATGTCCAAAGACATTCTGGGTTGATGAAGACGGAAAACCAATAACATCAGAAGTTTTTCTAGACTAAGACAAAACATCCTTGCGATCTTCCGTAAGGATTTTTTTTTTACAACATTCATAGCGTCGTAATCGGTCTTGATTGGGTGATATAGAACTTATTTTTTTCTAAAGCCCATTCAATATCTTGGGGGTAGTGGTAATGTTGCTCAATTTTATGGCAAATTTCGGCTAATTCTAAAATTTTTTTGTCTGTTAGTTTTTGCTTGTCCCGAGCTTGTTGAGAAACATCAACTTCATGCACGCCCATCTCGCTTCGCACAATCATCATTTTTTGTTCTGAAATATATTTTTCAATAATCTCGTTCTTCTCTTTGTCAACAATATACGTGTCGGGTGTAATTTTTCCGCCAACAATCGCCTCCCCCAGACCAAAACCCGCTTCAATAACCATTTGACTATGGTCTTTTGTTACCGGATGAACCGTAAAAGTAATTCCAGAAACTTCTGATTGAATCATTTTTTGGATAACAACTGCAACAGAAACTTTCTTTGTATATAGTCCTTTTTCAAAGCGATAAAAAATTGCCCGTGGCGTAAATAGCGACGACCAGCATTTTTTGACTGATTCTAATAAATTTTTCTCTGTCATATTGAGATAGGTTTCCAACTCCCCTGCCCAAGACGCAATCAAGGAATCCTCGGCTGTTGCTGAACTTCGCACTGCAACAAGTTCTGCTCCAAGTTTTTTAAACTCTTTTAAAACCTTTTCACCAATATCCTCAGGAAATTTAGCATTTTTAATCATTGTGGTGATTTCTGCCGAAGCTCCATCAGCTGAATTTATATCTTCGTGGTCAACTTTACTTAAAATTGTTTCAATATCTGGTCCAATTTGCGCCTCATCCAAAAATTTATCAAAAGCACTTGAGAGCACCACAAATCCCGGCGGAACCGAAAAACCCGCGCGAGTCATTTCTCCAAGTGATGCCCCTTTACCTCCGGCAATTTTGGTGTCAGTTTTTGAAAGTTTTGCAAAATTTCTGATAAACATTTTTAACTCCGCATAATAATTTTAATTTCTCCCGTGTTTGCATTAACTTGCACCAAATCATTATCTTTTAAAATTTTTGTTGCGATTTTAGTGCCAATAATACATGGTTTTTTCATTTCCCTTGAAATAATTGCGGCATGACATGTCAATCCGCCCTCATCTGTAATAATTGCGCTACACCTAGCTATAGCACTCATGTATCGCGGGCTAGTCATGTGAGTTACTAAAATATCACCTTTTTTCATTTTACTAAATTGACTCTCCCCAAAAATGATTTTCACCTTTCCCTTGGCTTTACCTTTTGAAGCACTCATACCCTCGATACTATCAATTTGTTCATAGTTTTGCTTAAATTCTCTATCAGCAAACTTTTTTGCCTCATTTCCGCTCCGAACCTGAAATCTCCCTTTTTTACGATCAACATCAAGCATAATAAATTGTTGCCTCTTTTCTATCTCATTACGACCAAGCTTTTCGCCATTTTTTAATGGAAATAATTCTTTGTATTCAAAAAGCTGCAATTCATCCAAAGTATAGCCCAATCTTTTGCCAATTTCTTCCCTAACATCATCGGCATAAAAAATTGTTTTTACAAAAAGTTCTTTGCGTTTGTCGTGTAAAGGCCCAATCTCATCAACAATTTCTATCAATTTTTGAGTGTTTGTATCAAAATGGTATTTATCAATGATTCTTCTTTTTAGATTTCTTGTTTTCTGCTCATAACCCTCCAATGATTTTTGCCCTCTTCCCAAATCCGAAAAATGTTTGAGTAACTCGTCTACTTTTTTCTTAAAATAATTAGCAGTTATTCTTTTCTTACCAGTATGCCCCGAAGCAATCCATTCGTACTGTTTAAAATGTTTTTGCAGATCACTACTTATATCCTGCTTTCTTTTTTGTTTTATGGCTAACTTTATCAGTCTCAGATTTTCTAAATTAAGATAACTTGACCCTGGAATTGCAGAAAGTTCTGCTAGTTCGTCTGGTGATAGATTATATTTTTTAAATGTTGATGTGAAAACATCTGGTAAAACATAGTCAAACGGTTCGGCAAAAAAACCATAATCAAAATTTTCTTTGTAGCAATCAGTGAAAAATTTTAAGTAATCAAACAATTCATCAATCGAAAAATCAACTAACTTTTTAGATCGATATTCAATAATTTTTCTGTCTAGTTTTTTATCTAATTTTACAAAACCATTTACAATTTTATCTCTAAACTTTTTATTTTTAAATTTTAAAAGACATCTTTTGCCAATATTTTCGAGTTCTTTGGTTAGTGTACACCATTTAAAATGCCCTTTATCATCTAAGGCTACCAGATTACGACTAAAGGCTATGCCGTAAATGTTTTTCATACTTTTGGTTAAGCTATGGGCTGCCTCCGGACTAATCCACCAGACAGCTTGAGCTTCATCAACATCCCATTTTGGATTATTCACAGTTTCCTCACAATCCCATTATCTGCATCGACTTCAATTTTATCACCTGTATTCAAAACTTCTGTCGCAATATGTGTTCCAACAATACATGGAATACCTAATTCACGTGAGATTATTGCCGCGTGACAAGTTGCTCCCCCCTCATCAGTAACAATTGCGGCGGCTTTTTTCATAGCTGGTACAAAATCTGGGGTAGTTTGAGAGGTAACAAGAATCTGCCCCATTTTAATGCCGGAAATAGCTTCATTTGGATCATTGGTAACAAAAACAACAGCGATAACTTTTCCTTTTGAAGCAGACAGACCGCGAATCTTTGAATTTTTTTGGCTAAATTCCCTACCAACCAACTGACAGCGTTTTTTCCAGGCTTTTTCTCCCTTCAATAAAAAATACCTTTTTGGGGCCCCATAACATAGTGTATGCTGTTCTCTTTGCTTAATAAGCTGCCTGTAATCTCTATTATTTTGGAAATAATCAATGATTTCGGGAACAGTTAGCCAGTTTATCTGGTAAAAAGACAAACGGCTATTTCGTTTTAGAATTTCTTTATAAAGTATATTTTGAATATTAACTAGTTTAATCTGTGTTTCTTTGCGTTGATCGTGGAGGACAACAACTTCCTCGAATGTTCGAAGAAGATCAATAAATCTTTGTTGGGGTTTTAAACGTTTAACTTCGTCTATTTTTGTTTTTTCAATCTTTGTGGAGTAGTTTTTCGACTCGCTATATTTTTTTGCAATATTATTTTCTCTTAGATAATTTTTTATCTCCTGTTTTATCCTATTTTCTGTTAATTCCTCGTCGCATATCCAACCCAGGGTTGTCCACCAGTATCTTTTGGCAATTTTGGAAATATTATCTTGTACATATTTATCAGATATTTTTAAATTTTTTTCCTTTATTATTTTTGATAATTTCAATATTTCGAATTCTCTTTTTTGGATGAAAGTACTTGTCGAAGGCGTATTAAATATTGTGAATAATCTATCGTACTCGTTGGGGTTTTTAATATTTTTTTTAAGCTCTTTTCTTATTTGGACAAATAAACACTCGTCTAAAGCATCTATCGGGGAATTTGTAAAACCATTAAAAAGATAGGCAATTTCAAACCAAGAATTGATCAATTTCACTAATTGTTGGCTACTTTTTGTATGTAAATCAAGATTTCTGATTTTTTGATTGAATTCATCTGCAAGCTGATAATATTTTTTAAAATTATTGCGATATTTCTTTCCGTCTTTATTATTTGATATCAAATTTGCAATAATTCTATTACCCAAACCGAAAAGCCATTTTTTCTCAAGATACCACTCGCAAGCATTTCTGTTGGTATAATAAAGATGACCGCCAAAGGGAACATCAAATAATTTTTGGCTTAATTCTTGATTTGCCTTAATCATATAATATATACGATTAAAGTAGATTAATCCTCGCTTATATTTAACCCATTTCATTATTTCTCCAATTTTAAAAACTCTTTTCCATTAATAATTTTGATACCGAGCTTTTGGGCTTGTTCGTCCCACTTCGCTCTTCGAGCTACGAAGGGATTTCGCTTTGATTATTCTACTACTCTTTAATTAACTTAATAAATTTCTTCTCGTCAATTATTTTTATACCCAGCTTTTTAGCTCGCTCATATTTTGAACCGGGCTCTGACCCAACAACAACAAAATCAACGTTTTTTGAAGCAGATTCAGCCACATTGCCCCCAGACGAGCGCACTTTTTCTTTGGCATCATCGCGAGTTATTGTTTCTAGACTACCCGTAAAAAGAAAGGTTTTACCGCGTAAGGTTTGGGATTTGAGGTTTGAGGTTTGAGATTCTATTTCTAAACCAACTTTTAACAATTTCTCAACGAACGCTACATCTTTGCTATCATGAAAATATTCATAAACAGATTGAGCCACAATTGGACCTATATCATAGACTGATCGAATATCATCTAGAGATGATTTTTTTATCTTTTCCAAAGAACCAAAATTCTTAGCTAAATCATGAGCAGTTTCTTCACCAACATTTCTAATGCCAAGAGCATATATAAACCTACCCAAAGAAACTTTTTTGTGCGATTGAATAGAACTAATTATATTTGAGGCGGATTTTTCACCAAATCTTTCTAGCTCAGCAATATCTTTTTCTTTTAAATCAAAAATATCAGCTGGATCTTTTATTAATCTTAATTCAATAAATTTTTCTAAAATCTTTATGCCCAAACCCTCGATATCAAATGCTGTTCGTGAAACAAAATGAGTGTATCTTTTAACATTCTTATCCAGACATTTTTTGTCAGCACATCTATAAGCCACCTCATTATTTTTTCTTACTATTTGCCCATTGCAAATTGGACAATAATGTGGCATTTTAAATACTTTTTCTTTGCCAGTACGCAAATCTTTGATCGCACGTTCAACTTCTGGGATAACATCTCCGGCTTTATGAATAACAATTGTGTCGCCAATCCGAACATCTTTTCTTTTTATTTCATCTTCATTGTGCAAAGTGGCGCGTGAAACCATGGAACCAGCAATAAGTGTTGGCTTAAAAACAGCCACAGGAGTTAAAACACCAGTTCTTCCAACCTGAACAATAATATCTTCAACTACCGAGGTTGTTTCTTCAGGCGGAAATTTGAGGGCAATCATAGCTCGTGGTGCTTTTCCAACTACACCAAGCTTTTTAAAAACTCCCAGATTATTAACAACAACAACCACCCCATCAACCCAATAAGGTAATTTTTCTCGTTCTTTCTGCCACTTTTGCTGATATTTGACCACTTCGTCTATATTTTGACAATACTTGCTATAGGGATTGACTGAAAATCCTAATGATTTTACGATTTGATGGACTTCTTGGTGCGTTCTTTGATTTAAATCTGTGACTAAATCATAAGCAAAAAAACTTAATTTACGTCCAGCGGTGATTTTTGAATCAAGCTGTCTAACAGAACCAGCCGCGGCATTTCTGGGATTGGC
This sequence comes from Candidatus Berkelbacteria bacterium, assembly GCA_026397155.1. GTDB lineage: Bacteria > Patescibacteriota > UBA1384 > JAPLVJ01 > JAPLVJ01 > JAPLVJ01. The sequence goes on from JAPLVJ010000018.1 coordinate 15,500, forward strand.
AAATTTTGCTAAACCTTTTTTCTCTTGCTCTTTATTTAGTGCTTCAAAG
>JAPLVJ010000008.1 GCA_026397155.1 Candidatus Berkelbacteria bacterium
TGATTGGTTCGTTTAAAAGTGATATTATAAACATTGCTTTATAGATTATAACTAAAAGAAGAATTTATTGAAATAGCAAGGAGCATGATGTCAAGGTGCGATTTCTGTGATAAATCATCAACTGCAGGTTGTTGCATTTCTCATTCTCACAAGAAAACTAAAAGAACATTTTTACCGAATGTCCATAGTAAAACAATTAATATTGATGATCGCAAGATTAAAGTTAAAGTTTGCACTAGCTGTATGAAGAAGTTGGGAAAATGAAAAATCTCGGCACGGATGCCGAGATTTTCCTGTCTTACCAATTTTTATGCGTAATTATTTATCTCTAGATTCTCTAAAGCAATTTTCGCAAAGTAGTCCTTCAGGATTTTTTGGTTCAAAGGGTACGTATCCTTTTTCTCCACATTTTGAGCAAGTAATTTCATACTTTTGTCCAGATGATTTTGCTTGCTTTTTAGCCTTTCGGCAATCTGGACATCTCTTTGGAGGTTGATAGCCCTTCTCTTCAAAAAACTTCTGATCATTGGCTGTGAAAACGAATTCTTTTCCACAGTCTTGGCAGACTAAGTTTTGATCTTTAAGTTCCATGTAATTCCCAATTTCTTTTACTTTATAACCAACTTTCGACCCTTGTCTAAAATCTAGACAAGCCCCTTGGTTATTTTTAGTATATAACAATTTTGAAAAAAAGGCAACTGTTGATACAATAAAGTTGAGGATTTAGATAATGAGAACCGTAGTAGGTCATAGAAAAGTAATAGATTTGCTCGAAGGTCAAATTAAGGCTGGGAACATATCACAAGCTTATCTTTTTTGTGGTCCGCCTGCCTTAGGAAAATTTACAGTGGCCAATCTCTTTGCCAAAGAATTACTTTGCTCTGAAGGCGGATGTAATCAATGTGTTTCATGTCAAAGTTTCAATAGCGGAAAACATCCCGATTATATGCTTATCAGAAACAGCAATGAGCTTATTTCTATTGATATTATCCGCAATCTTAAGAAAACAATATCTTTTTTGCCAATAATGTCAAAAAGGAAAGTTGTTATTTTTGAAGAAGCATCATTATTAACAACTGAAGCGCAAAATGCACTGCTAAAGACCCTAGAGGAACCTCCGAGGTATGCTACTATTATTTTGGTTACTCAGAAAGAAAATCTTTTGCCAACCATTCTATCACGTTGTACTCGAATAAACTTTCAGCCAGTTTCACAAAAAGAGATTAAAAGTAAACTTATTAATGATGGTTATGATCCCGAGAGAGCTGATTTTATGGCTCACATAAGTGTTGGTCAAATCGGTCGAATTATAGGCGACCCTCTATTTTTTGAAAAATGGGAAAAAAGTCTCGAATCCATTATTAGTCTTAAGCAGGGTTCTTTAAAAGAAAAATTTGATTGGGCAAAAAATCCGCACCTCGATGAGCTTTATTTCTGGTTAATAATATTTCGAGATGCATTATATTTCAAAATAAATTCTTCACTTTTACCTAGGTATGCTCCTTTTCAGGAAAAAGTTGCTCAAATTTCTTCAAAAATGAAACCAAAAGAAATATACTTCTTAATTAGAAAAATCAAGGAAACACAGGATCTTCTTAATACTTCAGCGAATCAAAGATTGCTTTTAGAAAATTTAGTTCTATCATTATAAAGTAAGTATGAAAACATTTTTAATAAAATTCAGAACAACTTCTAGAGTTTATCAATTTTCTTCTTCTATTGACTATAAAATAGGAGACAGAATTTTAATTGACACAAATCAGGGTATTGAAGTTGGCACAATTTTAGAGGTAAAAAACAAAAAAAGCGATCTTATAAATCAAGAAATCGATAAACTAGATGGCAAAATACTGCGAAAGATGACCGATGAAGACGAAAAAAGAATTGAGAATCTGGACAATAAAGGAAGTGAAGCTTTAGAATTTTGCCAAGAAAGAATTAAAGCCCTTAAATTATCAATGAAGTTACTCAATGCAGAATATTCTCTTGATGAGAAAAAATTGACTTTTTATTTTAGTGCCGAGGACAGAATCGACTTTAGGGAGTTGCTAGCAGAATTAGTTGCTCATTACCATAAAAATATAAGACTCCAGCAATTGGGTCCAAGAGATGTGGCCAAGATTATCGGAGGAATTGGTCCTTGTGGACGTCCACTTTGCTGTCAGACCTATTTAGAGAACATGGAAAGTGTTAGTCTTGAAATGGCTAAAGAACAGGATTTAGTTGCCGTGGGAAGCAATAAGATATCTGGGGCCTGTGGTAAATTGATGTGCTGCTTGTTGTATGAGGTGGCTACATACCAGAGAATAAGAAAAGGTCTACCTAAGATTGATGAAAAAATAAAGACAGACAAAGGTGTTGGAAAAGTAATTACACAAAATGTTTTGAAACAAAGTGTGCTTGTTGAACTTGAGGATGGAACTAAAATAGAGCACAAGGTTACTGAGGACAAAAAGTCATAATGTGAGGATATGTGTATGAAATAGTCATCATAATTTGTTTGGCAATCATTTTTGCCATTCTATTTAGGAAGTGGTCGCAGACCAAACCCTATTCTTCTGAAAATAAAAAAGTCAAAACAGAATTGTCCGACGTTAGCTTTCTAGATAAGGGTGAACGATTTTTTGAAGAACAAAACTTCAGAGAAGCAGAACGATATTATGTTAAAGCAGTTTCAGATGATCCTGAAAATCCTCAAATCTATGGTCGCCTTGGGATAATTTACACCAAGCTGGATAATTTAAAAGATGCCAAAGAGGCTTTTAATATGGCAGTAAAACTTGATTCAGAAAATGGTTATTACCAAAATAATCTTGGTTTAGTGTTATATAGTTTAAACAGATACAAAGAAGCAATAATTTATTTTGAAAATGCTGTAAAAATTGATGGAAAAATAGCCAGAAGATGGATAAATTTAGGGCTTTGCTATGAAAGGTTGGGGGAGACAAATAAAGCCAAGAGGGCATTTAAAAATGCGGAGCGATATAAAGGTTGAAATTTAAGTGAAGATGTGCTAAATTCTATTGAGAATGAAATATGCCGCCTTAGCTCAACGGTAGAGCAACGCACCTGTAATGCGTAGGTTCGCGGTTCAAGTCCGCGAGGCGGCTAAAAAATTGGATAGATCAAAAAAAGGTGGTAATGATTTATAAATTTTACAATTCCAAGGTTTACAGACAAAAGCAAAGCAAGATAGCTAAAAGGAATTGGAAAAAGGGTATTTATAGCTTTCTTTACAAAAAAGTAAAAAAACATTGCAAAAGAGATGACTGTAACAATACATTTTTTACTACGCGTTTGGAGCCCAAAAAATACTGCAGCCGAAAATGTGCGGCTACAGTTAATAATTTAAAAAGAAAACCTCTTCTGCGAGAAATCCGTGCAAAAATTTCCAGATCACTAAAAGGTAGAATTAATCCCCAAAAAGGTGTTTTAAAGATCCATAGAGAAGAAAGAAAGTGCCAGAATCCAAGTTGTTCGAAAGTATTTAAAACCCTGCCCTCGTCTTTGCGAAAATACTGTAGTGTCCCATGTTCGATAAGTGTGATAGGAAGCAACCCCACATCTCCCAGAGCTTCCAAGGGGAAAGGAGGGATAAGATATGATATTGATCCGAAAATTTATTTTTATAGCCGATGGGAAGCGAATTTGGCCCGCGTATACAATTATTTAGATATTAAATGGATTTCTCAGCCGAAAATCTTTGACTTAGGTACACAAAGATATACGCCAGATTTTTATCTGCCGGAATACAACGCTTACATAGAGGTTAAAAATTTTCTCTCTTCATATTCCAAAATGCGAGACCGTCTTTTCCGGAAAAAATATCCTAACATAAAATTGACCTTGATAGGCAAAAAACAGTATAATACATTAAAAAGAATATATGCTCCACAGATTAAAAACTGGGAATATGGATAAGAAAAGTGGGTTAATGAATATACAAAGGAGATGGGTGGGTACCCAAGTGGTTTACGGGGACTCTCTGTAAAAGAGTTGCCTTCGGGCTTCGCAGGTTCGAATCCTGCCCCACCCAAATGCCGAGATAGCTCAGTTGGCAGAGCACGTCATTGGTAATGACGGGGTCACGGGTTCAAATCCCGTTCTCGGCTCCACCACTCTTCGCTCCTATCGGAGCTTCGAAGTGGTGCCCCAAACGTAGCCTACTGGGCGAAGTGGGGCAAAATACTATAAGAAAGGAGTGCTTGTGGCAAAAGAGTCAAGACCCGTAATTAATCTAAAATGCATTGAGTGCAAAAGAATTAATTACCAAAGTGAAAAAAATATTCATAAAACCAAAGAAGCTTTGGAATTAAAAAAGTATTGTAAATGGTGCAAGAAGAGAACAGGGCATAGGGAAACAAAGTAAGTCATTAGTCGTTAGCCAGTTAGCTAAAAACTAATAGCCGGCGACTGAATGTAGGCCCGTAGGCTAGCGGTAAACTGAGAGTCTCCAAAACTCTATTCGGAGGTTCGACTCCTCCCGGGCCTGCCAAATGAAATTAATTTTTTTATTTTGACAATCTTTTTTCTTGTGATATAATAAAAACATATAAAAAAGGAGGGCACATGAGCAGAGCGATAAAAATGTTAATCATTGCGCTAATTATTATTATAACGGCAGTTGTCGTATTTTTAGTTTATCAATCGCGGAATAATTCCAAAACAAACAACAGTTCTTCAAATCAATCAGATTTAACCCCAACGAGTAATTCTCAGGATGATAATACAAAAATGGACAACATTTTTGATGCGAGTAGGTAATGACGAAGCTTCATATTATTTCTTATGTTTTTTTGATTGCTGGTTTTATTTTTCTTTTTTATGTCTTTATAAACTCTCCTTACGCAACTAGAATACCATATTTTAAAAAATATGCTTACGCGTATCAGATAAAACGTTACGCGAAGACACTACCGGTTGGTTCTGTCGAACGCATGCGGTTTGAAGCTATTGCTGAGGCAATTAAAAAAGTCCAAAAGGAATATTCTTTTGAGCCGCCACCAACCGCCATGAACGGAACATTAGGCCAATAAAAAAGGAGGGATAGTGACAAAAAAAACTATTAGCAACTTAATTATCGGGGTCTTATTTATTGTGGGTGCGCTGATAATAAACTTCATTTCACCTTATGGAGCGTTTGGGGCTGATCAGCTATATTATACCGGCTATTCGGCGGATTACGCTAAATGGAGTGTTCGTTCAAGTCGCGATGAATCTCCGCCGGGCTCAGCGGGTGGTCGAGTAGTGTGGGGACGCTATAAACCCTACACTTATGGGTGGGAAATTAACACAACAAAAGATGGCTGGAGCGGTACATTATTAGGAACTGAGACCTGGATAGCATCAAGGTTTAACACTGTATATGCAACCTCTTCTGGATCCGAAACGGGACGTGAAGAAACTATTTTTCGGTTTGAAGGATGGGGTTACTTGACTGATGAGAACAATACTGTATCAGATATTCATTTATTTGATCCAGGAATAGATAAGACAAAATTACTTAGACGATATTATGTTTCTTACTGGACACCAAATACATCCTGTGATGACCCTAGACTTACCACAATCAATGAGTTGGGGACCGACTTCCCAACAGTTTGTCCTGCTGCTGGTGAGGATAGGGGTAAGGCTCAGGAGGCAATAAGAGGGTTAAACAATGAGTTTTACCCTTCTAAATGGTTAGTTCAAGGTGTATTAAAATATTAAACATATAGCAATGAAAAAAATATTTAAACTATTTGCTTTATTTATTTTATTTAACCTATTTTTTTTGTGCTCATATAAAACAGCTAAGGCAATGATACCGCCCCCCGCTTCACGCTTTATGTTATTTTTTGCCACACCAAACCCCCCGCCCTTTCCGCCATTAGTGTTTCAAGGCAATATTTTTTCGCCGGATTTAAGCGACTTGGTTTCAACACCTTTGCGGGCGATTCAAGGAAACGGCATAGTCGGCACAACAGGAAACACTCCGGTATTTGGTAAATACAGAATCGGCAACTACGTGATGAATTCATTTAATCAGTGGAGTGAAGTAACAAACAAAGTTGCTTATAATAGCGATAGCATTGTCAAACGATTAAAAAAATATGCAAAAGATTGTCCAACTACTGGTTATGGAATTCTTCCTTTCCATTGGCATATGAATTTAAGCGATGCTAAATTTGATCTAACAAATGCTCCCCCCGAAGGTAATTTATATTATTGCGAAGGAGGAGATTTTATTGAAGTTTATGGCACATTAAATTCTACCAGCGCAGGCAGAGCTACTATAATTTTTAAAGATGTGAATGTTCGATTGCATGGAGATATTGGTTATCAGGACAATCAATCCTTGGGGATAATTGTAATAGGAAGAAACCTTGTTGTTGAGAATGACCGTTCTGGCATGAAGAATCTAAGAGGCGCCTATTTTTCAACAAATGATATTACATTTACGAACGATCCAATCACCCAATTCAAAGGATTTCTCGCCGGCTCTACCATCAAACTTCCACAATCTGGTACCTTCTCCTACGACCCCCGCATTGCCTCCAACCCACCGCCTGGCTTTAGAGAAATATTTAAGGCGCTTTATAAGGAAGCAGCACCATAAATGAAATGTCCTAACTGCGATTCTTCGCTAAGTTCATTGGAAATTATCGATGATTATGGTCAAAATTTAAAGGTTGATCGCTGTGTTTCCTGCGAAAGTTTTTGGTTTAATAAGAATAATTTATATCAAGTACCAATCCAGACAGGACAAAAAATCGATTCTCCAGCGTCTCGCCCAGGATATTCTTCTAGTATGCGATGCCCAAATGACCAAACGGTTTTAATGGAGTTTAAAGATTCGAATTTACCATCCTCGATAGTTATGTTTCGGTGCTCTTCCTGTCGAGGAATATTTTTACCCAAGGGTCAGCTTTATGCATATAAAGAGTATCAGAAACAAAGAGCGATGAGGGGTATTGAACTTTCCAGGAAAGCGTCAGTTGGTTTTTCCATTGCTTTTTTGATTTTTGTTTTTGGTCTTATAGCCACGTATTCATCAGAATATTTTGTCAAAGCAGATCCTATCATCTATCAGGCCTATAAGCCCATTTTTGATCATTCAAAAGGTGTGTTCTGGATTTTAGCGGCGGTATTATTTTTACTTTTCATGCTCTGCATTACCGTTTTTTATTTCAGGAAGAATAAAATTAAGTTTACTATTTATTGATAAAATGGTAAAATATTTTTATCAACAGAATCATAATTGACATCAGACCTTAATATTTCTATAATAAAGAAAGTGGAGGGGCAATGGATGATATTAAAACGGAGATAAAAGAGACAAAGGTTCTTGATTTAGAGCAATCAATGCTGACCATTATTGCTCAGTTTCTAGTTAGAGCCGTAGCCATTAGTCTCTTTTTGTTTTTGATTTTTGGTGGTTGGCTTTTAGCCATGAAAAACACTAAATCAAACCTTGACTCAAGGGTTAGTGAAGTTGATAGCGAGTTGGCTAAGCTAAAAGATCTTGATGATCAAGTTAGCGTATTTAATGGCGCCGTGACCAATATCCAAAGCGCTCTAAGCCAGAAGAAAAAATGGCCTTATATTTTTAAAGAACTCAATAATATTATTCCCAAAGACATTGTTTTGAGTAGTTTCTCGGTAGACGAAGGCAATAAAGTTAAAATTGATGCTTCAGCACTAGGGTTAACTCCTTTGGCAAAAGCAATTGTTGCGTTCAATCACGATAAAGAAAATTCAAGCAAGGAAAATTCTGTTTTTAAGAATGTAGCTTTGACTAGCTTTTCATTTAGTCAAGGAAAAATTAATTTTTCCTTAAGTGCTGATCTTAGTAAGGGGGCGAAATGAATTATAAACAGCATAGCACTGAAATAATTGCAGTTAGTTTAGTTGTATTGGCGTCGATTTTCTTTCTCGGTTATCAATATGTATTAAAAGATTTAAGATCTATGAGTACTGAAGTATCGGCCAAAAAGCAGGAATTAACTCAAAAGCAAAAAAAACTAGAGGATCTCCAGAACACCAAGAGTAAACTGGCCAGCTTAAAAAAAGATCTAGAGATTATGCAAAAAGCATTGCCAAAAGAGGAAGATATTCCTGGGATTTTAGTTTCTACAGAAGCGTTAGTAGGTAATTCTGGTTTAGGTTTAGTTTCTTTTTCTCCTCCAGTTGCAAAACAAGCAACAAGTAGTTTGTCTAACACATCTTCTTCATCATCTGGAACAAGTTCAGAAAAGGAGTCAAGTTCTCTTTCGACCGTTTATGCTGCTGATCCCGCTAGTATTTCACCGGCTGTGACAAGTCAAGTTGGCGTTGCTTCAGTTTCGTATGGGCTTACTTTGCAAGGCGTTTATCCTGCTTTCCTTGTTTTTCTTGAAAACGTAGAGAAAAATTTGAGACCTACCTCGATTAGCACAATTAATATTACAACTGGTGGTCCAGACAAACCATTAAGCTATACAATGAATATTGTTTCTTATTATCAAAAGTAAAAAGGAGAATAGATGAAAACAAAAAACTATATTTTGGTCGCAACGCTGGTCTATGTTGTCATAGTTGTTGCTTTGTCGCTTTGGCTTTCCTTGCCTCGGAAAGGTGAAGTAACCTCAAAAGTCCCTCAGGTAAAAACTGTATCAGAAGAATCATTTAAGAACCCAGTTATCAGTCAGATTTCTGGTTTGACCCAATTTGGGCAAGTTCCTGTAACAATAGATAAAACTCAGCAAGGGAAAGATAATCCTTTTCAGTAAGTTTAGGGCAAAGAGAGTGTAGAATAGGGAGTAAAATGTGGCTTTATCATTTCTTAATCGGCCAAAATCAGATTTTTCAATATTTAAACCGAAAGACGAATCGGAATTGTTTAAATTTTTAATTGATAAAGGGTATTTGGTTCCGTCCTTAATTAAAACAATTGAACTAGAAGGCGAACGTTCACATAAAGACAAAATAGAGATATTAGAAGAGAATAAATATGTTCCGGAAGATAAATTAACACTCGGTTACAGTATGGTTTATGATATACCAGTTATGCATGTTCCCTTAGGGCCTATTCCTCCTGAAGCACTAACTTGCATCCCGTCTGATCTTGCTTATAGATATCAAATTATCCCAATATCGAAAGAAAATGGTAATTTAAAAATTGGTTCTGCAAACCCCTTTAAATTGTCCGACGCTAAAGATGTATTCAAAGAGTTATTTGACAAAAATAGAGTGAGTCCTTTGTTTTATATTATTCCACACTCAGATTACAAAAGGGCTTTAGTTCAGTACACTACGACAGCTGCTTTTCCCGCTCGACAGACACAATCGTATCCAGCTATTGTCTTATCAAATTTAAACATTCCTTTTGAGGTGATTAATAAATTACCACAAAATATTGCTGAAAAATATCAGATTATGGTATTTAGTTATGAACCCGGTAAAGTAATGAAGGTGGCAATGGTTAATCCAGCTGATCCAAAAGTCAATGAAGTTTTGGGGTTAATTGAAAAGAGAATCAACGGAAAACTGGAAAAATATGTTACTAATGAAGAAGATTTTAAAAGAGCGTTAGTATTTTACCAACCGCCAAAGGAAACGCAGGCGCCTTTGGGGCAAAAAATTGAAGAGACAATATCGGAAAATAAGCCAAAAACATCAAGCGTTCTTATTGAAACAGTTGGTGTATCACTAACTGATGAAGACCCAACCGCAGCCCTTAAAAAAGATATTAGCTCACTTAGTGAGTTAGAGAGTATAGTTAAAAGCGGGCATGTTCCCAAAGTTGTTGCAGCATTAATAAACTATGCTTGTAAGGAGAGGGCAACTGATATTCATATTCAACCTTATGAGAAAGATATGCTAATTAGATATCGTGTTGACGGACTGCTAAGAGATATTATCCGTATACCCAAAGATTTACATCCAGCGATAATCTCGAGAATTAAAATATTGTCAAAATTAAAAATTGATGAGCAAAGAATACCCCAGGATGGTCGGTTTGATTTGAAATTTCATGAACGAAGCGTTGATATCCGAGTTTCAACTTTACCAACATCAAATGGGGAAAAAATTGTTTTAAGAATTTTGGATAAAAGTTTTGGCATCTTAACTTTAGAGCAAATAGGATTGCAGGGTAGGACATTTAAAGATTTAGTTGAAGAGATTGGAAAACCTTTTGGCGTGATTTTAGCCACTGGTCCAACTGGTTCAGGTAAAACAACAACGCTTTATGCTGTCTTGAATCGAATTAAAAACCCAACTGTTAATATTGTTACACTTGAAGACCCAGTTGAGTATGAGATTGAAGGGCTCAACCAATCGCAAATTAGGCCTGATATTGGTTATTCATTTGCAACTGGTTTAAGATCGATTTTACGGCAAGATCCGAACATAGTTATGGTTGGAGAAATTAGAGACGGGGAAACAGCATCCTTGGTTACTCATGCCGCTCTGACAGGACACCTTGTACTAACCACGCTGCACACCAACGGAGCATCGGCTGCTTTACCAAGATTGATTAATATGGGTGTTGAACCATTTTTGATCACTAGTTCCATTAATGTTATTGTTGCCCAGAGATTGTTACGTAAAGTATGTCAGAAATGTCAACAACCAGCTAGTTTAACTCGACCTGTGATGGAAGAGATCGAAAAAGAAGCAGCTGAAATTCCAAAAGAAGTAATGGATGGATTAAACATAAAAACACCTTACCAAATTAGAAAAGGCAAGGGGTGCGACGAATGTAATAATGGCTATAAAGGCCGTATCGGAATTTTTGAAACATTGGTTATGAATTCAGCAGTTGAAGAATTAGCCATTAAAAAAAGGCCATCGTCAGAAATTCAAGAGGCAGCTATAAAAAACGGCATGATTACCATGA
>JAPLVJ010000024.1 GCA_026397155.1 Candidatus Berkelbacteria bacterium
GCTTTTTTTGAAAAAAGAATATTTGAATCAAATTTCACATTTTTAGTAAGTTTACCGCTACAAAGCAACTTTACTTTAGCAGATCTCTGACCAATCTTTGCTTTTACCAACTTCTTTTTGATTAAAGATTCAACACTGACAGTTTCTCCAGCTTTATATTCCTTATCAATCACACCAAGACTAACTGCCTGCGGCCTTATTTTTTTAACTAAAGTAAAGCCCTCACCTCTTAATTTTGGAAGTTTAGCTACAGAAGGAAATGAAGGAATATTGTATCCAGATCTGGATTTTTGTCCCTTTATACCTCGAGATGAATAGGTACCTTTTCCCGAACCAAGGCCACGTCCTAATCTTTTCTTTTTTCTTGTTTTAATAGATTGTAGTTTGTGTAACTTCATTATGTTCTTATCTTTTTTGGAATGTCTTTAAAGCTTCATATGTTGCAAAAACATTATTGATTTTGTTCTCTGAACCAAGCATTTTACTCAAAATATCAGTAATACCAGCCAGTTCAACAACTGCTCGTACAGGTCCGCCAGCAATAATGCCTGTACCTTTAGAAGCTGGTTTTAAGAAAACATAGGCAGGACCATATTTGTGTTTAATTTCATAAGGAATAGTGCCATCTTTTAACGATAGTTCGATTATTCTTTTTTTTGCCTGTAAAACAGCTTTCTTAATTGCATTTGGAATTTCAACTGCTTTTGCAACTCCTACCCCAACTTTACCATTACGATTACCAACTACAACTAAAACCCTAAATCTCATCCTTTTCCCACCGGCTACAACATAAGTAACGCGGTTAATCTTAACCACTTTTTCTTCAAACTCTTTCTGAAGAGGTTTGCCATCATTAAATGGAGTTCGTGCTTCAAATTTCTCTTCTTTTAGAACTTTGGGCATAAATTTGACTTCAGGTAAATCCGGCGCTGATTTTGGTAATTTTCTTGGCATAACAAAAAACTCCTTAATGTGTCTATATCTTAATGAAAGTTATGACAAATTGCAAGAGATACTTCCTCATTCAAATAGATTCGTTCTTTTGGGTTTATCAATCTTTATTATCGATTTAACGTACTGGCAAAACTGACAACCCACTGATACTTCTGGAATCTGTGAATTTTCTAAGCACTTTCGTATATCAACTAAAGTGCTTTCGATCCAAGAAACATCTCCTTTATACGGGATTATTTGGAGATTAAATTCTAGTTTGGCATCAAAGGCTTTTTTATCTGAAATGGCATTGCAATAAACAAAATAACCAGTATCGGATACAGAGAAACCATTTTTCTTAAGCAGCCATTGATAAATTTCCATTTGTTTCTTGTATCCCTGCTTCCACTTATCTTCAAGGCTAATTTCTTTCAATGTGCTTGTTGCCTTATAATCAACGACAATTAAATTATCTTTTTTATCAACCCAGACATCATCTATGGCGCCGCTAATAATAAAATTAGTTGGTTTGTAATGATATCGGACGCCGATGAAATTCTCTCTCCACTCGTTCATTTTATGATGATCAAACGGAATAGCATCAATACCATAATGCTTCATTAACGGGTGCGTTGTGCCTTTGCTTCGATGTATGTCAAATTCTCTTTTTAATAATTTATCGACAGCTGAATTAAGGGTAAAAGCTGGGCCTTGGGGCTGACTAATACCCAATCTTCGATCAAGATAAAAACAGCGCGGACAATTTAAAAAAGCATCAATCTTACTTCTACTGATTTTGTACGGCTCTTTGGAATTTGGATCAAACAAATTGTGATTTTTGTAACTATAACTCACTGCATCAACATCTTAGCATTTTGATACAATTTTAACAATTGCTCCTTGATTTTCAGATAAAATTATGCCATAATATAATGTTTTTGGAATCGCTGTTTGGTTCCAAAAATACACGTGATCAACACACTCTGGAAGAAAGAAGGTGAAGGAACATGGAAACAGAATGCCTTTCGTGTATGATGCTACGCCTGCAGCTCAGCTGCATCCTCGTGATCCTTGCCGGCCTTGCAGTAGCATCCCTGGGTGCAAGAATAAGAAATGAAGGTCTCAGGTATGCTGGCGGTCTGATAGGAGCGATCTCAGCAGGGCGTCTGGCTTGGCGCGGCACAGAGCTACTGTGGAACATTTACGTAGATTCGGAGAGGTGGCTTGGGTTGACGCAAGTGGGAACCGCATTCATATTCACAGTTGTTGCTCTGGTTCTCACTATGTTGGTGACAGAAAGGCCCAACACACGACAATCAGGAACTACCACAAAGTCTGGGGAATAACCCAGGATCCAAAAACACCACCCCCAAGATATAGAACCGCCAATGTCTGCAGCTGGCGGTTTTCTTTTTGATTTTTATACAAAAAAAGCCCGACAAAGTCGGACCATATGTATATTATCCAAAATCTTGGAGATATCCTATTCTGGATGTAGAGATGAAAGTTCTTTTCTTTGCTTAAACCGAGACTGAATTCTGATTTGTTTATTTGTAGATTTGGTTGTACAACCAACTACTTGAGCAACAATTCCATCATAATCAGCTTTTCTGATAATAGCATTGGCTTCTTGATCATTTTCAGCAACTAACAACATACCACAACCTCCATGAAAAGTTCCATAGGCTTGATAATCTGATAACTGCAACGCGGTACCCCAAGACATTTCTTGAGCTGTAGCTAAAACCTCTGCTGGATCAGGCATTGTATCTAGATCTGCACCAACACCTTCTGGTAGTATTTCACTGAATTTATTCCAAACTCCACCACCAGTAATGTTAGCAATCCCACAAACGTCGGCCATGGTTCTCCCTACACTACCATCATGATTCCAACCCACAATATCACAAATTGTCGGTGCGTAACTCAATGATGGAATAGTTAGTTTTTCCACAAACGCACGAACATTACTATTGGTTACAAGCTCACGCGGATCTTTGCCATATAATAATAAAATCAGATCAGTAAAGAAAGTTCCACCATTACAACGATATCCTGGTTCCCAGAATCCAACTATAGGCATATTGGCTGTTATTCTTGACCCATCGATTAGTAGTGCTTGGTTGCAAAGTCCAATACACGCTGCTCCCCATGTAAGCACAAGCTGATTATCAGAACCTGTATCGCAAAAAGCAGTTATTGAGTGCTTCATAATTGCTGTTTCACCAGTGATACTGACAAGTCTAGCTTGCTTAAGCCTTTCACCATATCCTTTCATTATTGCCTGGAATAAATGGAAACTGCTCTTAGTTATTCCCTTTGTGTTCATGTCATTAACAATAATGCAAGGTAATCTGCCCGTTCTAGCAAAATCATCTGCGTTCATGGTAATGATTTCACAACCTAGATCAAATAATGCATCTCTTGTTCCTATGAGTGTGAAAAATTGAGGTTTACCACCCGCACCATCATTTTCAACCTCGATGAGTGTATTCCATTGATCAGCAGCATTATAACCTTTCAACATCGCCCTTAATATATGCTCTTTCCATCTAAATCCTACTGGTCCTCTAAAGTTATCGGGCTGATGAGGAACTATCTCTATTGCAGGACAATTATGAAAGCTTTCAACATTAATAGTGTGTGCAAACTTGGATGCCCTGTCGCCTGGATCAACGACTTGTCTTTGATACTGATCCGTTTTCATCCTGCCACCTCCGTCTTGATACGAAGTACAACACCTCTAGTTCGAAGTTATATTAATGAGTTTTGTAAGTCAAGAGAGAAAATTAGCAACTAGAACAATAATCCGCCCTTACGAGCACTATCAGCAAGGGCTTTAACGCGACCATGAAATTTATATCCTTCCCGATCAAAAACAACTTTTTTAATCTTTTTCTTCACGGCTTTGGTTGCTAACAAAAGCCCAACCTGTTGGGCAATTTCAGTCTTAGTACCTTTTTTATCTTCTTTTTTTAGCTCTAAATCACTAGCTGAAACTAGAGTTTTAGCTTCTTCGTCATCAATTATTTGAGCATAAATATGAATATTGGACCGAAAAACTGAAATTCTAGGACAACCTGTCATGCCTCTCAATCGTGACTTTACTCTTAATTTTCTCTTAGCTCTATTTTTACTAATCATTGTTATTCCTTGCAAATTATACAGAGGTTTTTACTACTGCTTTACCAACTTTCTTTCTAACAACTTCACCAACATATCTGATTCCCTTACCCTTGTAGGGCTCTGGTGGCCTTAATGATCGAATCTTAGCAGCAGTTTGACCAACTAAATGTTTATCAATTCCTTCTATTGTGATGATATTTTTATTAACATTAAAATTAATACCTTCTTCAGCTACTACATCAACTGTATGAGAAAAGCCAATGCTTAGGGTTAATTTTTGCTTGCCACCTTCTGTTTGACCTAAGGCAGCGCGATATCCAACCCCTTTAAGCTCTAGCTCTTTTTTATAGCCGTCACAAACACCAATAATCATATTATAAATCAAATTTCTAAAAAGTCCGTGCAATGAACGCGATGACTTTGAGTCAGAGACCCGACTAACAATAATTTGATTATCTTTTTGTTCTACTTTAATTTTGGGATGAACTTCTAAAGCAAGCTCTCCTTTTGGTCCCTTAACTTTAATATCATGGTTTTCAATTTGAATCTGGACATTTTCAGGAACTGTAACTGGTTTTTTGCCGATTCTTGACATATTTCTCCTTACCAAATCTTTCCTATGACCTCGCCCCCAAGACCCTTCTTCTTTGCATCTTTACCAGTCATTATTCCGGCTGGGGTAGACATAATCACTGTTCCTAAACCACGTAAGACAACAGGAATATCTTTACTTTTTACATATATTCGGCAACCCGGCTTAGAAATTCTCTTAAAATCAGTGACAACTGACTCTTTTCCTCTATATTTTAACTTTATTACCATCTTCCTAGCATCTACCTTACTATAATTCTCAATAAAACCTTCTTGCTTTAAGATTTTAGAAATCTCAACTTTAAACTTAGAGATTGGAATTTCAATTGTCTCTTTTTTGACTTGTAATGCTGTTTTAATTGCACTTATCATATTAGAAACTGGATCCATTTTTCTCCTTTACCAACTTGCTTTTTTGATGCCAGGGATTAACCCCTTAGAGGCAAGTTGTCTGAAGCAAATACGACAAATACCGAATTTTCTCATATATCCGTGCGCTCGACCACATAAAGCGCAGCGATTTCTTTTTCGTGTTTTAAATTTTGGTTTTTCGTTTGCTCTCATTTCTTGAACTTTTCTCGCCATATTTACTCCTTGAATTTCATTCCCAAAATTGTTAATAGTTCTTTTGCCTCTTCGTCTTTTTCAGCATTTGTTGTTATAGTTACCAAAAATCCATGAATTCTCTCGGTGGCTTCATCAATCTCTGGAAAAACAATCTGTTCCTTTAAACCTAGATTTAAATTACCGTGACCGTCGAAAGAAGCATCTGTTCCTTTAAAATCGCGGGTTCTTGGCAGGGCAATATTAATCAACTTGTCTAAAAAGTAATACATTCTTTCACCGCGTAAAGTAATTTTTAAACCAACTTGTTGGTTTTTTCTTAATTTAAAACCAGAAATAGCTTTCTTAGCTTTTGTCTTAATCGGTATTTGACCAGTGATAAGAACTAAATTATTAATTACTTCTTCAACCATTTTTTGATCAGCAGAATACGAACCAATTCCAACACTGATCACTATTTTTTCAACACGCGGCACTCTTAAATTATTCTTAAATCCAAATTTTTCTTTCATTTTTGGAATGGCTTGTTTTTGATAAAATTCCTTTAATCGACTCATTGCTCCACCGATTCTTTACATTTTTTACAAATTCTTAATTTTTTATCTTTTTCTAATATTTTGTAGCCAATTCTGGTTGGTTTTTCGCATCTTGGGCAAATCAAAGCCACATTTGAAGTAAAAAGAGGTCTTTCTACCTGAACTACCCCGCCGTGCGGATTTTTCTTGGTTGCTTTGGTGTGTTTTTTAACGATATTAATACCGCTAACAATGATTTTGTTTGTTTTTGAAAAAGCATCTCCAATTTTCCCTTTTTTGCCTTTATCTTTTCCAGTTGTAATCAAGACTTGATCGCCTTTTTTTAATTTCACACTACCTCCGGTGCTAATGAAATTATCTTAGGATAACCACGCTCTTTTAATTCACGCGGTACAGGACCAAATATTCGTGTTCCTCTTGGGGTACGGTCTTTATTAATAATTGCGACTGCGTTCTCATCAAATCTAACATAACTGCCGTCTTTTCTACGAAATTCCTTTTTTTGCCTGACAATAACAGCCTGAACAACTTCTTTTTTCTTAACAGCGCCTCGCGGAGTAGCCTCTTTGACAGAGGCAGTAATTATATCTCCAATTCGCGCATATTCTCCAGCACTATGCGCAACACGAATACACATAATTTTTTTTGCTCCTGAGTTGTCAGCAACTTTTAACATTGATCTAGCTTGAATCACTTTTTCTCCAAATTAATTTTTTTAACTACTTTCCATTTTTTTAGCTTTGAATACGGTCTTGATTGTTCGATTTCAACAATATCGTTAATTTTAAATTCATTTTTCTCATCATGTGTTTGGTATTTTTTGGTTACAGTGTATTTTTTCTTATAAATCGGGTGTCTAACCGAACGTTTTACTTCAATAACAATTGTTTTATCCATTTTGTCGCTAACTACCTTACCCTGTAATTTCTTTCTCATTTTTTCTCCATTTTTTTGTCTTGCTTTGTATTTTTTTCGATATTTTCAATATCTTTTTCCATTTTTTGACGTAAAACCGTTAGAATCCGAGCTACAATTTTCTTTGTTTTGTGGGCTTTTTTCATATCTTTCAATTCCCGCATTTTTGCCTGAAAGCGACACTCTCTTAAAATATCATAATTTTTTCTTAACTCCAGAAGAAGTTCTTTTTCGCTTTTAGCTCGTAATTCTTTCAACTCATCCTTTATTTTCATTTTGGATTAATCCTTTTTAATGAATCTTGTTTTAAATGGAAACTTAAATGAGGCAAGTCTTAATGCTTCTTTTGCCACTTCTTCACTAACTCCATCCATTTCCATCAGAATCCGACCTGGATCAACAACAGCAACAAAATGGTCCAAAGCACCTTTACCACCACCCATGCCTGTTTCGGGTGGTTTTTGGGTTACGGGTTTAGATGGAAACACACGGATCCAAATTTCACCGCCTCTTTTTACATATCTAGTTGCGGCTCTTCTTGCTGCTTCTATTTGACGGGCAGTAATCCAACCACCAGCTTCTACCTTAAGACCAAAACGACCAAAATTAAGTGTATATCCTCTTTGGGCAATATTTGATAATGTTCCGCGGAATTCCTTGCGATGTTTTAGTTTTTTGGGTGTAAGCATAAATCCTCGTTATTTATCGCCTTTATTTATCCAAACTTTAACGCCAATGATACCAAAGGTTGTTTTTGCATCAATTTGACCAAAATCAATGTTGGCTCTTATTGTACCAAGTGGTAAACTACCCTCAGACATTGTTTTAGAACGAGCAATTTCAACACCAGCTAATCTTCCCTTGCAGTTTACTTTGATTCCTTTTGCTCCTGAAGTCATCACGCGTGTTTTGGCTTGCTTCATTGCTCGTTTATATGAAATTCTTTTTTCGATCTGCTGTGCGATATTTAAAGCAACTAGATAAGCATCAAGGTCTGGTTCTTTAATCTCTTCTACATTTATTCTTATCTCTCCTTGAATCAATTTTTTCAAATTTTCCTTTAAGGCTGTTACGCCTGCACCAGAACGCCCAATAATTACTCCAGGACGAGCAGTATAAACAGTAATAATAACAATATTTTTATCCCTAGCAATATCGACTCTAGAAACATAGCCTGATCTTAGATTCTTGCGGATAAATTCCCGAATACTTAAATCCTCCAAAAGGAATTTGGAATAATCTCTTTTGGCAAACCATTTTGATTGCCAATTGTTTAGCTTACCTAATCTGAAACTAATTGGACTAACTTTATGACCCACTCTACACTCCTATTTCTGACCTTTGATTTTTTTACTTTTATTTTTTATATTGTTTGTATCTTTTATATTTTTGATTTTTTCTTTTGTTACTTTAGATTTATGCTCGTCTGACAAAACTATACATACATGACTCATTCTTTTTTTAATTGGAGTCATGCTACCACGTGATTTATATATTGATCTTTTTAAGCTTGGCCCCTGATCACATTTAATTTCTTTAATATAAAGGTTCTCTGGCTTCAAATCTTTCTGTTTAGCATTGGCTTTGGCTGACTTTAATAAGGAAAGTAAATCTGATGCAGCCTGTTTTTTCAAAAACATAAGTTGACTTTCGGCATTAAGCAATTTATTACCCCTAATCAAGTCACAAACCAATCTGACTTTTCGCGGTGCTGTCCTAATAAATTTTGCCTTTGCCTTTATTTCCATCTTTCTCCTAATTACTCAACCTTCTTCTTGCTTCCTTCAGTTTCGGCTGTGGCTGCGGGTCCTTTCATTGATTCTTTAGCCAATACAGATTTTTCTTCTTCTCGGGCTCTTCTACCACCATGACCTTTGAATATTGTTGTCGGTGCAAATTCACCC
The DNA here is from genome assembly GCA_026397155.1 of Candidatus Berkelbacteria bacterium. Taxonomy (GTDB): domain Bacteria; phylum Patescibacteriota; class UBA1384; order JAPLVJ01; family JAPLVJ01; genus JAPLVJ01. The sequence continues at coordinate 8,570 of JAPLVJ010000024.1, forward strand.
AAACGATGACCGACCATTTCTTCAGAGATAAAAACAGGAACGTGCGTTTTTCCGTTATGTACGGCAATAGTTAACCCAACCATATCTGGAAAAATAGTTGAAGGACGACTCCATGTCTTAATTGCCTTTTTATCACCAGACTTTTTGGCTAATTCAACTTTTTTCTGTAGTTTTGGATCAATGAACAATCCTTTTTTAAGTGATCTGGCCATTTTTCTCCTTGTGCACTATTTCTTTCTTCTTTTAACAATAAATTGATTGCTATATTTATTATGTTTTCTTGTTTTAACACCTTTGGCATGTTTCCCCCATAGCGTTTTTGGATATTTTAATCCTACTGGCGAGCGACCCTCACCACCACCGTGCGGATGCTGACCGGGGTGCATTGCTTTTCCTCTAACTGTTGGCCTAATTCCAAGCCATCTTCGTCTACCAGCCTTACCAATTTTAATTTTATTATGTTCTGGATTAGAAACAACCCCGATAGAACCCATACAATTTTTAGGAATTTTTCGAACTTCACTCGAAGGCAACCTAATAAAGGTAAATTTATCCTCTGTAGCAGTAATAATAGCAGAAGATCCGGCACTGCGAACAATTTCTCCACCCTTTTTTGGCATTAATTCTATATTATGAACCGGCGTACCAACTGGAATGAATTTTAAGGACATTCTATTGCCGTCTATAATTCCTACTTTTTTATCTGAAACAATAATTTCATCATTAACTTTCATTTTTGAAGAAGCCAAAATATATCTTTTTTCTCCATCTTGATAAGTAATTAAAGCTATAAAGGCAGTGCGGTTTGGGTCGTATTCTATTGATTTTACCTTAGCTGGAATATCCAACTTTTCTTGCCTAAAATCAACAAGCCGATATAGTTTTTTATTCCCCGATCCTTGATGCCGAACAGAAACCTTACCTTTGGAACGACCCGCTTTTTCTTTTTTGCCAATTACTAAAGATTTCTCTGGCTCTTTTTTAGTCAGAACTTTTCGATAATCAATTCCAGTCATTCCTCTTCTGCCAGGAGATGTTGGATTGTAGATTTTAATTGGACTCATTACTTAACTTCCAGTTCCTTTATTTTTTGACCCTTTTTTAGGGTAACTATGGCTTTTTTTATATCCTTTGTGCGACCAACAATTTTACCTCTTTTTTTAATCTTACCTTTTTGATTCAAAATATTAACATCAATAACATTGACTTTGAAAGTTTTTTCGACTTCTTTCTTAATCTCATTGCGATTTGCGCTCTTTGCGACTTTAAAAACATACTTATCTTTACCAGACAAATCAATTGATTTTTCGGTAACAACAGGCTCAATAATATTTTTCATTTAGATTCCTTTGCTCCAATTTTTTAATGTATCTAAAGTCAAGACAATATAATCGTATTTTAATAAATCAAATCCATTGATGGCAGATAAAGATAGTGTCTTCACATAAGGCAAATTACGTGCAGATAACTCTACCCTTGGTTCAAGTTTGGAATAAAGCATTAATATTGTACCCTCTTTAATTGGCAACTTGCTAAACATTTCTTCAACTTGTTTGGTTGAGATATTTTTAAATTCGATTTTGTCCAGTAAAATAATCCTATTTTCTTTTATTTTTTGGGATAAGATTGAATTTATGGCTAATTTTCGCATTTTCGGAAGCATTTTTTTGGTGTAATTTTCCTTACCCGTAGGACCAAAAGTAATTCCCCCACTTCTCCAAATAGGAGATCGCGTAGAACCAGCTCTGGCTTTACCGGTGCCTTTTTGCCGCCACGGTTTGCGTCCGCCACCGCGTACTTCCCCTCTAGTTTTAACTTTAGCTTTAGCTTCACGGCTATTAGACAACTCACAAACGACTAATTGCTGAACTAATGCTGGTTTTTGAGAAACATCAAAAACAGCTGGATTTAATGTATTTGTACCAACTTTTTCACCTTTCTGATCATAAACTGTAATTTTAATCATTATTCTATTCCGCTAATTTCTACTAAACTTTTATTTGATCCTGGCACAGCTCCCTTAATTAACAACGTATTAGTTTCAGAGATAACTTTAACAATTTTTGCACTTCTTATTGTTATTCTCTCAACACCAGCATGTCCAGGCATTTTTCTTCCTTTAACTACTCTCTGAGGAAACATTGAACCAATTGAACCAGGTTTTCTGTGATGGTCTGATCCATGTGTTTCTGGTCCTCTTCTAAATCCGTGTCTTTTTATCACGCCCGCAAAACCTTTTCCTTTTGAAGTGCCAGAAATCTTAACATTATCTCCTTCTTTGAAAACTGAGACATTAATTTCGTCTCCAAGTTTAATATTGTTTAATAGTTCTTGATCGTCAATCCGAAATTCTCTTAATTTTTTGAGCTTTGAGCTTTGAGCTTTTTAAGATGCCCCTCTTGTGGTTTTTTTATCTTCTTAGCTTCTTTATAGCCTATTTGCACTGCATTATATCCATCTTTTTCCTTAGTTTTTATTGCTGAAACAAAACAGGGACCAGCAGCAAGAACTGTTACCGGAATAACATTTCCTTCCTTGTCAAAAATTTGTGACATTTTAATTTTTTCTGCTAAGATTGCTTTTAACATCTTACTCCATAACAACAAACAATTTGTCCGGACTTCGGCTCTCGTGAGAGACGAGTATCCCGACAAGCTCCTTAAATTTATTTAATAATTTTGCGCAGTCACTTTGTAGCCCCGAAGAACGCCGAGGGGCGAAGGGTGACAATGTTTTCTGCTTTAATTGTATCTTGACTATTTTAGAATGTCAAGCCCCGCACCGAGCCGAGCTCTGGTGCTGGGTAGACCCTGAGATTGTCGAAGGGCGAAGTGGGGTCAATGCCCCTTCGCTAAAGCCGAAGTAGGTTCATTTGAATATCATTATCACATTAGCAATAATGTAATAATGATACTCTATTCTTGGAGCGTTCTACAGTGATTTCTTGCCCCTCGTAGCTCGGTAGGGCGAAGTGGGGTTGTTTCCGATTTCATTCTATCATTTTAGATCGTGGCACACTACAACAGCAACCCAAAATCCAACCTCGTAGGTTGGATTTTTGAGGTCATATTCAAAAATTGTTCAAAAAGCCTAATTTCGCCGTGCCACTCCGACTTGCCCCTCGTAGCTCGAAGAGCAAAGTGGGAAGCCTTTGATGAAGGGTTGTGCTCATCCGACAGCTGGCGGAGAGAACCCTCCCCTTTGTATAATTACTATCACCCAGCCATTTATCTTCAGTTGTTATAATTAAATTAAGATTACCCAGATCGAAAAGATGAATTTCTTTGTAATTTCTTGATGGATTATCTAGATTAAATTTTTTATCTGATAAAAAAGACTTAACTGTTAAATCATTGTATTTTTTTGAGTCAATTGTTAAATGATTATTATATCTTCTATTAAATGTAGCTTGATCTAGTATTTTGTGTAAATCGTCATTAATATTTTTTAGACTCAAGCAAATCAAACCTTCTGAATCCGATATTTTATTAATTTTTACCTTAAAGCTTTCTCCAAATTCAGTAAATCTTGCATCATATGGACCAAGGGTAAACCTACATTTTTTACCCGTTGCGTGACGGGAATATTTTATAGGAATAATATTATTTTGACCTTGATTTTTTTAATATATTTATTATTTGGCTAAATCAAATACACACTTTTATCAACATCAATAATTACCCTTAATAATTTATAGATACTATTTGATATTTTTAAATTAATTGCAAGAAATTTTGATTGGTTATTTTTCATTTTTAAAAACATTTTGATTTTGCCATTCGATGTGGGTTCGCTTCATTTCGTTTAATCTTTTTGTGTTGCGTTCATTTTGTATTGCTCGTTCTTTTGCCTGTAAAAAACTTTTGACTATCAATGCAGTTACTGTCGCAACAATAAGAGCAAAGAATATCCAATAATAAATAGCGCTAAATGGCCAGACAGTCCGTATGAGCAACAATGATGCTAGCACGAAGATTAAAGTTAAAACATCCAACGTGAAATCAACTTTTCTTTTGGGAATCTCGATTTCCGTGTAATTTCCCACTATTAATGCTCTATTATTGAAAAATTCATTTAAATATTCCCGGTTGTCTGGTTCGTGCCGTAGTTTGTCGATGGAAAATTGCATAGGATAAACTTCTGATTCCAATTTATGAAGCACACTTGGAGAATAAGCATCTAGCTGTTTCTCTACAGAATCTTTGGCTTTCCAAATGGCAAAAATCCCGTTTAAAAGATATAAAATTATTGCAAGGAAGACGTAAATTGACTGTGAAATATCCTTATTAGTTGCAATAATTACTGGTCCAATGGCTGCTCCGACAATCAGCGAAAGTTCACCAAGCTTAATATTGAAATTCAAAAATCGCTTTAGATTCTCGTTCAGATTTTTATAATGGAAATCTCTTGCCTCATTTAATATATTATTGATTGAATCGTTTTCGTCAGTTAAGAATTTTTGGAATTCTTTTTGCTTTTCTGTTTTCTCTTCGCTGTTCATAACTTTCTCCAATCCTTCTGGATCAAACCAATTTTGGGTTATTTAAATTTTACTTGTTTGTTTTGAATCTTTATTGCTTTCATTATTTTCTGGACTTTCTAATTTTGGCTTTGGTGGTTCTGGGGATGGTTTTAACCCTTTTTCTTCATAACCCTCCTCTGGTTCTTTAATCATTTTATTTTTATCATCTGTCATTTTTCTCCTTACTTTATGTTGTAAATAAAAAATATTATTAAAAGCATTATTCCAGAAACAAATAATAGAATGGACAATAAGTTTATGTACCCCAGAAACACAGACCAGCAGTTTTGTTGATTTGTGTAATTATTGTTAATTTGTTCATCAACTATCTCAATCTGTCTTTCGTGCGCTTTTTCACTTAATTTAAATGAAATCAGTGTAATTAATATGCATCCAGCTAATAGCAACCACGAAGTTATGAGCAACCATTTATGTACTAAGTTTTCGACTAGTTCTTTTCTGAAAAAAAGAGAAAGATAAATACTGGCCGTTGAAAAGGAAAGTAAATACTTATCAAGCGTGTTCGAAGCGTCGGCCCTCACTTTATCAAGAATCTCCCTTCTTTTATACTTGCTTTTTAATTTTTCCGTTTCGGAATTCATTTTTCTCCTTTGGTTTTGCTAATTTAAGATCTTCAAAGTTATCCAAATCAATTTCTTTATCACCGATCTTAAGATTCTTCTTGTTTACCCATATAAAGCCTTTTTGGGGAGTAATTACAGCAATGTCAACTGGTCCACCGACGCCTGGCATATCGCCAGGGTTAGCTTGAATACCATCGGAAAATCTTTGAATAGCCGTTGTAGTTTCAATTGAGAGTTTGCAAAAATCAATCGCGTCTTGAAGCGTCATCGTTCCCCATTGGATAACATACTCTAGACTTCTTAATTGCTTCTGCAGTTGTTCTTGACCAATTTCACTGGTAGCTTTTTGTACAAATGCTAAGTTTCCTATTCGGCCATCAAATCCAAGAACAATTCGCGAAACAACATCAATTTGGCCGATCCAACTAGCACCAAATTCTTTACCCTTTACTTTACTACTTCGGTTTTCTTGAGGATTATCGCCAGGAACAGAGATCGTATAAACAGCATGGGAACCATCCTCATCGTAACCCGCTAGAGCAAATTGTAATTGATCTATCCCCCCAACTCCTTGACGAGTTACGCCCGCCGGATCGCGAAATCTAAATTCAACATGAAACTTTTTTTTATTCACCTCCAAGATTTCGCAACCCTTACTTTTTAAGTCTATCTCGATTTGTTGGGGTAACAAGTCTAGTTGTTGCTGATAAGGGTATTTTTTTTCAAAAAAAGCCCTTAACTTTTTAGAAATTTCTTTGAGCGTTAATTGTTCTAAATCTTGGCCAGATTTGAAATCTTCAATGAAATTACTGATATTTTTAGGCATAGTATTTTCGGGCAAGAATGCCAGGCCAGCAACAATTAAACCAATCTTGCTACTCAATTTGAAAACTTTGGAAGCCGAATCCGAACCAATTCGCGCCATTCCTTTCTGATTACGATAAGACTGACGGCTATCAGCCGCCAAAACCATTCCTTCAGCCGTTGTGGCATTTATTCCAAGGCTCATAAAACATCCTTTCTAAAGTTGTTAACGTTAGAAAATATTACCTCAGCATATTGTTTAAGATTAGTAGAGGTATTATCAATTTCCGTTTTTTTGACTTGTGAAATATGAGATTTCCCAAGATCCGTTAATCTTATTGAGCGAGCAATTTTTTTATTTCTTAAAATTAGGCCATATCCTTCTAAGCTATTTAACCTAAAAATAATTGTGTTATTGGAATTAGCTCCAAGACCAATTCCATTTCTAATATCAGCAATTGATGGCGATATGCCATTGTTGCCCCAGTAGCTGGCGATAAAATCGAGTGTTAACTGTTGTTTTTCGGTTAATTTCAAATTTACTCCTTAATGTAAGGATAAATGTCCATGTAGTGCTTGTCAATAGAACCAAATGTCGAAAAGTCTTTCTTAATCTTAGTCATGACTCCTCAACAATTTTTATTTCTTTAATTGAAAGATTGATTTTATAAAATCCCAAAAAGAAGGTTTTTTAGTACGGTCACTCCCATGAATCCAAAAGTCAATCAAGTTTTTGATGGCTTCTTGAAACAGTTTTGGAGCATTAATCCCTAGAATAAGATCGCCTTTTTCGTTCAGCAAAAAGCCAACTTCAATTTCAACCACTTTGCTTTCTTCGCTACCGTAAAGTACTACTGTTCTTATTATTTTAAACTTGGGGTAATATTTTTTAACATAACTATTTTCAATCTCATCAAAATTTTTAAGTTCCTCAATGCCATTTTGTCTAAATTTGTATTTTTTGCCTTCAATATTAATTATTTCATCACGTCCAAAGTCAATTAAAATTAGATCAGGAATACTGATAATTTTCGTTTTGTCACCCAGTTTGTAAGCGTCTCTGTCGTAATATTTTTCCAAAGGAATTGGTTCACCATCCTTTGTCATAAAATATCCTTTTTCGCAACCAGCATGATTCTCAAATATTGAATGTCCTTTTGTAAAGTTTTCAACCACAGAATGAATGAAAATAGTTCCGAGTTTCTCGCCCTCGGTTTCGTAATTCCAGTAGGTGTCTTGTTTTTTACTTGGCGGAATAGTAAGACCTATTATTTTTACATCTAGCATATTGGCTATTTTGATAAACTTATTGCCTGCTTGAATGTGACTTTGTTTTAATCCGTGCTGAGTTATAACTAATTCGCCTTGCCAACCTAGTTTTCTAATGGCGGAACAAATTATACTCAAAGCACCGATACTTGGATCATGCGATAAACTATCGGATTTAATCAATTTGCCCGATACTACAATAACATCTTTTACTTTAGAAATTTGGATTGGAACGTTGCCCTTTGGAGCTGATCGCATAACCTCTTTTAGAGCGATAATTTCATCTACAGACCGGAAAGGCTTATAAATCTGCTCGTCTAATTTTTTGCCCAATATCTCAACCCCGATCGTAAGCAGTAATCTTGTGCCAAAAATGTATGTTGCTGTTGGAGTTTCTTTTTGTTTTACTTTCAGATTGTAGAGCATTATTTTTTTGATATTGGGATAATAATAATCAATAAAAACAAATTTTGATGCTCGCTGATAAACTCCCGTATTACGACTTTCTTTGTCATCTGTTTTAGTTTCTTCTATCGCATAAAGAGGAGTGTCAATTTGAGTTGGTTGCTTCTCTTGATAGAAAATTAGAAAATCAACAAAACTGGAAGATCCACTAACCGATTTAATGAGCACTTTTTCGATTTGGTTGCAGCGAAAACCAACAACTTCATACAAAAAAGAAAATCTACCGTTTTCTAAAATTGGGAGGATTCTTATTGTATCGATAAAACAAGAGAGCTTATTATCTGTGGCAAATTTAGTTAAGATCTGTGCAATAACTTCGCGTTTCGGTCTTTCTTCAGTTAATATCCATAAATTTTTCTTTCCCATTTTTTATTTTTCCTTACGAAATATCATTATATATTGATGAAATTGGTTAGCGACAAAAGCGTGAGGATAGCCAAAAGGATAGAGCTTTTGTGTAGCATCATACCAAATTTTATATCCTCTAAAAGTTATATTTGGTATTTCTAATAACTTCGTAGTTATAAAGCAATGGAGCATATTATGTTCGCCATTTTTTGGTTGAAGATCTTTTACAAAAATTGCGATATAACCCTTTGGTTTTAGGTAGGCCGCTGATTTTTCAATGATGTCTTTTAGTGATTCGAGAAAACTTTCCCTATCCATATTACCCAAATCTGCATTATGATCAGTAAAGGGCGTAGCAACAGCAACTCCAGTTTTCTTTTTTCTTTGCCCGGTTCTTTTATTGCTAAGCATTTCGCCATATGGCGGATCGGTGAGGATAAAATCCACGATAGTATTTTTTCTTAATAATTTATTGATTTCTGATGAATCTCCAATAATTGTTTTTTGCTCAATTAAATTTAACTCCTTTGATACTTTTTTGTAAAGATTTATATATTCCTTTGATAAATCTATGCCAACACCCTTTCTGTTTGATAAAGAGCAGGCAATTAGAGTTCCTCCGACTCCCATAAAAGGATCCAAAACAATTTGACCCTCTTTGGTGAAAAAATCAACAAACTTTTTCATTAATTGAGGTGGCTTCGGTGAAGGATGTTTTCCTCGCAAATGATGAGCAAAGCCGTCCGCGCCTTTTGTTGAGTAGTGCGTTACATCAACCGAATTTAAAAAGTAAATCCACTCTGAACCGCTTAAATCATTAAGTTTATTATTCTGGTTTATGCTTTTGAGATAATAAAGTTTTTCTCTTACTCCGTTTTTCTGATCGCCGTTGCTATTACTTTTGTATCTTTGATAATCCTGTTCTGCCAC
>JAPLVJ010000048.1 GCA_026397155.1 Candidatus Berkelbacteria bacterium
TGGCATTTGAATGATTTTGGAAAAAACATAAGATTCAGGTAAAGCCGAGACAAGCTGTTTCGCTGATATTCGATGGTCAGTAACTGCTTTTTTGATTGCGATAGATAGCTCTTTTTTGTCTTTGATGCTGTCTTTCGAAAATGGTTCTTTTGGACAAGGGGAATCACCATAGCTCTTCAGCCTAAATAAAGAGCCAGCTTTTTTAAGCTGAACTACTTTGATGCTTTCATGGCCAACATCAAGTCCGAAAATATCACGGTCCAACCCTGTAATTTTCCCAAAGATTGACATAAACCCCTCTTTATATAAATATTATACAACAAAATACTAAATTGATTAATAATTAATACTCTTCTTCCCAGTAGTCAACCTCAATCGTAGGGGAGTAAGAGGGTTCTTGTTGTAATGTTATTTGTATTCTATCAGCATCGTAAGTTATATTAGTTGGCTGCCATACGCTAAAAATATTAAACTCGCGTGCAATTAGACCTCCGACTACAGTTAGTGAGGAGCTGAAGTTAAATAAATTTATTTCATCCATAGCATACATTAAACCATTGATTGAGGTATTTGTAGCATGAACACCAATTTTTATCTTCCCTTTGGTCAAAATACCCGACGGAGAGCCATCGGCTGGTTTATTGACAGTTAGATAGGCTTCGCCGGTTAGAGGGTTAAGGGCGGTTAGGCCAACAGTAACATTTCCATCTGCTACTAATGTTCCATTCACAGTTAAAGATTGCCGCTTTTTAATGTCAACAGCCCCCTTAACATAGATGATGCCATTTAATGTAAGCGGAGATTGGTCTTTGAGCATATTTTTAAATTCTTGTTCAGCATATACAGTGCCAGCCGCCGCCGCTTTTGATAGATAAGAATTTGGATTATCGGAGTCAAAATCGATTTGAGGCATCTCAATCTGTTCAGGCGGCGGCGGATAATTGACAGAGTGCTTAACCCCACCTACATTTAATTGAGAAAATAACCAAACATTGATATTGTTTTTTGCTAATGCATCTTTTTCGACATTTGCAATACTTCCACCCCAAACCGTTATATCGTGTACTGCATACAGATTACCTCCATTGAAATTTGCCTGACTGGCAAATAACTCTATATCTTCTGATCCATACATTACTTTATCCCAAGATGGATTTGGATTTAAAGCTTTGACAAATTTAACCTTAATTCTTCTAGCTGCCTTGATGTTGCCCAGTGGATAGTACCCTTTAGAAATGACCTCAGCCTGTCCTTTATCTAAACTATTCAACTGAACCTCGTAACTTGTTTGACTGTTGAACACATTATTTCTTGAAAAAGTTTGATTTAACGTTCCATGTTCAAAATCTGACTTATAAGATTCATCATTTTTTACTTTCCAGATCGCTTCTTCAACCCCAGCTTGAGCAATATAAAGAGCTTGTGTCCCACCCCTTAAAGATTTTGATATTTTTAATTCTGAAAAACTAATGTTAGTAAAAAAGATACCCAAAATTAGTAAGACCGTAGTTAGTACTAAAACTGTTACTAAAGCAAAGCCTTTTTTTCTCATAGGTTTCTACTCCATACAGCTGTTTCGAATTCAATCTTTTTATTATCTTTCTCGGCTTTTAGAATAATATGAATTAACTTTTCGCCATAGAAGCCGATTTCTTTAATATTTTCTGCGATTACTTTATCGTCATCTATTGTAGAAGAGGGTAAGTTCCCGCCGATGTCTGTTGCATTATGATAGACCCATTGGTCCGGGTTTGGATCAAAATAATAATGAATCATTTTTCTTTTCAGGTCATTTCCATTCAAATAATAATTAATATATTTAATCTTTGTTGTGTCGTGTCCGTCTTGAAATAGAATTTCTAAAGCAGCGGGTTGACTTTGGTCCACAGGTAGTAAGGTGACAATTGTGGGAGTTTGCCTAATCTCACGACCCATTCTGTCGACCGCAATACGTCCATTTTGGGCTACTTCTATTGCTATCAGGCCTTTCTGGTAAGATTTTTGGTGAAGTGAATAAGCAGAATAAGCACTAATAACAAGCACCAAGCTTATTGCGATTGCAACTATTATCTCGATTAATGTAAAACTTTTCATAGCTACCTCTTAGTGTTTAGGGTGCTGACATCTAGTTGTTTTTCTTGTCCATTTTCTTGCCAGTAGATTAGCACTTGGATTTTCTTAATGCCTTTGTCATTTTCTATTTCAGCTAGATTATTATCAGGATCAACAAAATGAACTTTTGCCTCCCATTCATACTGATAAAAAGGACTATTTGGGTTAGTATTTATTTTTTGTCTAGATATAGATGAAGTTTCTGAATAATCCTTGGATAATAATTCTTCTATTTTTTCTTGGCCTAACGATGAAGCTATAGTCAAATGATTTGATATACGATTTACTTTATAACTTAAAGGATAAAGCTGAACAACAGAAAGTAACCCTACCAAAAAGATAAACGTAGCAATAATAACCTCAAGTAATGTTAAAGCTTTGTTTTGTTTCATATTAATATGTTTTAATAAAACCCGCCGGGTTGATTTCTATTGTGATAGTTTTATTATACCTATTTACGATTTGTATTGTTCCTGATTGAGAAGGGGCACCAGCCGCATTAAAACTAACTTCGTGCGGACTAAGGCTAATAGATAAGAAAGTAATTGTTGATGGGAGTTGAATTTCTTTAACTATTACTTCAGGGGTGCTCTTTTTAATGACTTGGTACTTATTTTGGGTTTGATCAAGTGAAACTTGATGATTTATTTGTTCGGTAACAGCCATTTGCTGTGCTTTTCTTATTTCAACAACAAGCTCTTTAGCTGCCCCAGAAAGTTTAATGGAATGAGAAAAGCGCGAAAGAGATGGAATGGACATTACAGCAATAGTACCAATTATGGCAATGACAACCATAAGTTCGATTAATGTTATTGCTTTAAATTTCATTGTCTTTATAACATGTCAGTGATGCCATAGATCGGTTTAATAACCGATATTACAACTAGAGCTACAGCCATGCCGATAATAATAATCAGGACAGGTTCAATTAAAGAAGCCAATGCAGCTGTTGTGTTGGTAACCTCTTTTTCATAAAATTCAGCTAAAGTATCTAGTGATTCTTCCAATTTGCCAGTACTTTCTCCAACTGAAATAAGCTGATGAATCATAACTGGGAAATATTCATTCCCTTTGATAGATGTTGATAGAGGTAGGCCGTTTTCAACCTTCTTTTTAATTTTTTCCAATTCTTCTTGATAAATCGTATTGCTGACCACGGTTTGAGCTGTTTCCAAGACTTGTATTAGCGGTAAACCGGCTTTAATTAAAGTTGAACTTGTACGGCAAAATCTCGCCATATATATTTTTCTGACAAGAGAACCAAATATAGGAACCCTAATTTTAAGTTGGTCTAGAATGTGGGCTCCATTTTTAGTTTTTCTCATCAACTTTAACGCGTAGTATAACGCAAAAAGTCCTAAAATTATCACCCACCAGTAGCTGCGAGCGAAATTTGAAGAAGAAATCATTATTCTTGTGGTGATAGGTAATGTACCCCCTAATTCTTTGAAAAGTTTAGTTAAGGATGGTACAACGTAGATTAATATTAAAATTAGAACAACTACCAAGGCGGCCAATATAAATGCTGGATAGATCATTGCTCCCTTAATTTTACTTTGGAGGTCGTAATCTTTTTCAATTTGTTCGGTCAAGGACATAAAAACTTCTTCTAGAGCGCCACTTCTTTCACCGGATTTTACTGTATTGATATAAAAAGGTGAGAACACAGCCGGGAACTTAGACATTGCTTCAGATAACGGCGTACCACCTTCGACTTCTTTTGATAATTTTAATGCTACCTGTTTTAAAGTCTTATTCTCTGATTGTTCGCCTTGGGCTTTTAAGGCGGCGGATAATGAAAGACCGGCTTTAATCATAACCTGAAGTTCTTTTGTAAAGATTGCCAGGCTTTTTAGTGAAACTTTGTTTATAAATGGTAAATTAATCGGATGATTCGATTCCTTTTCTTCATAAGAGAGCAATACTAAACCCTGCTTCTTCAGTTCTTCATAGATATCTTGTGGATTTTTGGCATCAATCGCACCTTTTCTTAGAGCACCTTGTTGATCTTTGGCTTTGTATTGATATTGCATTTTATTCCTTAGTTACTCTCAATACTTCTTCAATTGTTGTTGTTCCATCAGCTACCTTTTTGATACCATCTTGTTTCAAGGTTGTCATTCCTTCTTTTATTGCTACTTGAGAAATTAGAGTAGAGGGAGCCCTTTTAATGATTAAATCTTTAATCGATTCGGTAACTGGTAATACTTCAAAGATTCCTATTCTTCCTTTATATCCTGATTGGTTACAGACATTGCATCCCTTGCCTTTGTAAAAGTGTAGTTCCTTATTTTTAAAATCCTTTTGTAGACTTTGGGGCATATTTTTAATTTCTTTTAAGATATCTGATTGGGTTTCGGACGGTAAAACTTGAGTAGTTTTGCAATCTTCGCAAATTTTGCGGCATAATCTCTGGGCTACAACTAAATTTAGTGATGAGGCAATCAAAAACGGCTCTACTTTCATGTCTATAAATCGGGGGATTGCTCCGGATGCATCATTTGTGTGAAGTGTAGAAAGAAGGACATGACCTGTTAAGGCGGCGTGGATAGCCATAGAAGCAGTTTCAGTATCTCGGATTTCTCCAAGCATAATTACATCTGGGTCTTGTCTAACAATTGACCGCAAGCCGTTTGCAAAGCTATATTTAATATTTGGATTTATTTGCGATTGATTAACTCCTGGGATTTGGTATTCGACTGGATCTTCTAAGGTAACAATATTAATACCAACATCATATATTTTATCTATCATAGCGTATAGGCTTGTTGTTTTTCCGCAGCCCGTTGGTCCAGTGACCAAAATCATACCATGTGATTTATGGATATTTTCTTCCAAAAGTTGATATGAACGGCCAACTAACCCAAGTTCTTCTAGTGTTAAAATACCCTTTGATTTATCTAGTACTCTCATGACAACCTTTTCTCCTGAAACTATTGGCAGCGTTGAAACACGAAAGTCTATCTCATTTTTGCCAGCGACTATTGAGAATCTACCATCTTGAGGTAGTCTAGTTTCATCTGTTTTTAAGTTTGCTAATATTTTAATTCTTGCAACAATAGAGGCATGCATTTCTTTTGGTAGGGTGAGGACATTCTGTAAAACGCCGTCAATTCTAAACCTTACCTTGAGTTCTTTTTCTTCGGGTTCAATATGAATATCTGACGCCCTTTCTTTGACTGCTCGTAAGAGAAGTGAGTTGATTAATTTAGCAGTTGGTGCTTGAATATTTATTTCAAATTTTGCTTTCTTTTCTTTTTCTTTGGGTTTTTCTTCCTCTGTTTCTTTGGTTGCTTCTTCAATTACTTCTTCTACTTCTTGTGGAAGACCGCTGTACTGATCTAGTACGCTTTCTAATTCTGATGAGGAGGTTAACTTTATTATTAATGGCATCCCGGCTTTTTTCTTAACAAATTCAATTGCTTCTAAATCTTCAGGATTGACCATGGCAACGACTAATTTATTTTCTTTTTCCTCAACTGGTACGATTTGATATGACCGTGCGATGTGTTCGGGAATTTTAGCTAGGATTTCTTTCGGGATTTTTTTATCCTTTAATTCAATAAAAGAAGCATCTACTGGTTTTGTTTCAATGTTTATTGTTTTATCTATTGCCTTATCTTCGGGTTGAATTTTAATTGGTTGGATTTGGTTGGGTTTTTCTTGTTCAGTTGATTCTGGGAGAACAATTTTTTCTACTTCAGTTGGTTTTTTACTTTTTATTTTGTGGTCTATCAAATCTTTTACTTTACGTTTGAGTTCTTCAGATGGTTTGAATTTTGTTACGAAGTTTCCTAGTGTAATTAACTTCTGTCGCGGATTTCTTGGATTTGGAATAGCCCGTGACTTAGTTTTAAATATATGGAAAGTGCCAAAGTCAGAAATACAAACTTTTTGTTTTTGAGATAGAGCTTCTTTTATTGCGTTTTCAAAAACATCAATAGATCTTGTTGATGTTTTTTTGTCAAGACCTGTTCTAGCGGCAATAATATGAGATAGTTGATTTTTGTTCATGCCCCTCCATTTTTATCATGAATCCTTTTCTGCCATTATACCATAATAATTATTAGTTATTGAAGTAT
>JAPLVJ010000044.1 GCA_026397155.1 Candidatus Berkelbacteria bacterium
GCTTTTTGAAAAATTGAGAAACATTAGCTACTGAATAACCTCCCAAGAATATAGCATCATTATCACATTAGCAATAATGTGATAATGATATTCGAGATGATGTTTATTAAAATAATCTGATATAATCGAATTGAAATTAAAAATCATCCACGCAAAATATTTTTTTAAGATTTGGAGTATAATCAAGTAAAGGAGGGTTTGATGGTTTGGAAAATTGTTCTAATTATTGGGATCATTTTGCTAATTGTTTTTGGAGGTTATTTTGGTTTAGCGTGGGTTTTACGAAAAGCTAACAACAGTGCCAATATTGCCGTTCCCAACCCAACAGATTCGAACCAAGCTACAACCAAACAAAAGGCTGGGAACTTCGATAAAAATTTAGTTGGTACTTGGGTGTCCGATTGTTTAGTCCCGGACGAAGCAAGTCCCTGGTCAGAAAAGCATCAGATTGTGATTAAGGATGATGGCAGCGCCGTTCACACGCGTTTTAGCAATGATAGCAGGAGTCACGATTGTACTCCAAACTGGCAATATGGGACAGCGACCACCAACTATCAGTTTACTATTCCGAAAACCGGTCAAGTTAATATATTGTATGAAGGCCAATTTATATACGATATTTATCAAATCACTGGTAAGGATCTTTTGTTTGGTCATGGTTTTCAGGCTCATTATCCAGCTGGATATGATGCAACCCAAGGCCAGTCGGAAAGTAACCGCTTTCATGTTTTAAATACTTATATTGTCTATCACAAACAGTAATTTAATTAATATATAATATCGATATGGCTAACAAGTGTAAAATGTGCGGAATATGCTGCAAGCTCTTTTTGATTAACCTGAACGAAAAGGAATATAAATCCGGCAGGTATAAAACTATGTTCGAGGAATTTGAAGTGGTTAAAGATTTTTCTGAAGTTAAAAAATACGGGATAAATTTATTGGCTCAAAAAGAGGATGGTAGCTGTATTTACTTATTAAATAATTCTTGTAAAATACACAAATCGCGACCTCAAGTTTGCAGAGAATTTTTCTGCACTTCAAAAAATAAGAAATATAAAAAAATGCAAGAAATCATAAACTCTGGTAAAATAAACTAAAAGATAAATTAATTAATGGAGGATCGACTATGTCAATTGTTGAGGAATCAGAATTCAAGGGAAATCCCATGATAGTTATCAAGAATGATGAAGAGGATCAGTACCCTTTTCAATTCGGTGTAAAAAAAGCAAAGCTAGTCTTGGAAAATATTGAAGAAATAAAAAAATTTGTTGAGAAATACGACAAACAGGAGTAGGACACAGTAGTTGCTATTTGGTTTTTGTTGTGCTAAAACATAAAGGAAATGCTTCAAACTCCACGAGGAACACAAGATATTCTGCCTGAAGATCAAAAATATTGGCAGAAAATCGAAAAAACCTTCGAAAAAGTGGCTTCTTCGACTGGTTTTGAAAAAATCGAAACTCCATATTTTGAATACAGAAAAATATTTGAAAAAGGTATAGGCACAACTGTGAAAACATTTTTTCAGGAAATTGGTTTAAAAAACCTAGCTTTTGAGGTCAATAGTTTAGGTTGTCCATCCTGCAGATCAAAAATGCGCAAAGTTATTGTTAATTACTATCAGCAATATCTAAATGTTATATGTGCATCTTGTAAAAATCGTTTTGAGAAAAATCCAATGCGATTACTTGATTGCAAAGAAGCAGTATGTCAAGAAGTTATTTCTGGCGCTCCTGCTTTAATCGATTCTCTTTGTACAAATTGCAAAGAACACTTTAAAAGCACACTTGAATTTCTTGATGAAATGCAGGTTCCATATGATTTTAACCCCAGACTTGTCAGGGGCTTGGATTACTACACTAAGACAATTTTTGAGGTCGTTCCACAAGATAAAACTTCCTCCTTGGGTGGAGGAGGCAGATATGACAATTTAATTGAATCATTTGGCGGACAACCGATAGGCGCAATTGGGGTTTCATTTGGGATCGAAAGAATTATATTAGAGATAAAAAAACAGGAGATTGAGATTCCAGAAACTCCCAAACTAGAGTTGTTTTTAGTCCAACTCGGAGACTTAGCCACTAAAAAAAGCCTATCATTGCTTTTTAAGCTATACAATCAAGGATTTCGAGTTTCAGTTGCTCTTGAAAAAACGGGCTTAAAAAGCCAACTTAAGGTCGCAGATAGACTAAAAGTACCATATTCTCTAATTTTAGGACAAAGAGAAGCGCGCGATAACACAATAATTGTCAGAAATATGCTTGACGGCAGTCAAGACACAATAGACCTCAAGAAATTAATGGATTATTTAAAAAAACGTCTCTTTCCACCCACCTCTTGACCCCACTTCGCTCGCCACGTCGTGGTGTCGCTTCGTTAGGGGGTTGACACTCGGTTTTTGTTCGGGTATCCTGTGGATAGGAGGCAAAATGTCTTATTTAACTAAAAAACAAAAAAAGATCTTGGATTTTATCAAGCGCTTTATTAAAGTGCATGACTATGCTCCTTCGTACCGAGAAATAGGGGAAAACTTTGATTACAAAAGTACGGCAACAGTAGCAGAGCACATCCAAATTCTGCAATCAAAGGGTTACTTAACTAAAGACCCGTCAATGTCGCGTTCCTTACAATTAACGCCAGCTTGGGACGAACGAATTTTTGAAGTTCCCTTGATGGGTACAATCGCAGCTGGCGCGCCAATTGAGGCTATTCGTACTACTGAAACAATCCAAATCCCAAAAGACATGGTTAGAAAAAATGTTTTTGCCCTAAGAGTTCGTGGCGACTCAATGATTGAAGAAGGAATATTTAATGGTGATTATGTTATTATTGAGCCTTGTCAAACTGCCAACAATGGCGAGATTGTTGTTGCTTTAACTGATAATGAAAATGTAACTCTAAAAAAATTTTACAAAGAGAAAAATTACGTCAGACTTGATCCTGCTAATGCAAAAATGAAATCATTGAGATTCAAAAAAGTGATTATCCAGGGAAAGGTAAGGGGGGTAATACGAAAATTTTAATTTTTATTGATAATTTATCTTAAATATTGTATATTTATATAGGAGCTCTACATGGTAACACGGCTCGTTATTGGTATCGATTTAGCAGGAAGCGAAGAAAATCGCTCTGGTTTTTGCGTTATCAAGGAAGAATTTGGTCAAAAAGAAACTAAATCACGCAGTATTTTTACTAATGAAGAAATATTAACAGAAATTAGACGCCTTCACCCGTCAGTTATTGCTATTGACGCGCCTCTTTCCACAAAATATAAAAATATTCCGCTAACCGAAGATTTGAAAAAATACGGCGCTCTTTCTTTGAGTCTACCTGGAATGCAAATGCTTGCCTCTCGTGCTGAAAAACTCTGTAAAGAGATTGAAAAACTCGGTGTTCCTGTTATTGAAATACTGCCCAAAGCAACCCAAGAAATCATGGGTTTAGAACCAGATACATTAAGCAAATCCAAACACCAGGCTGATGCCATTTTAGCTGCAATTACTGGGTTTTTGTATCTTGAAAATAAAGTTAAAACAATGGGAGCTTCTGAACGTAAAATCACCATACCTCAACCATCCCGCAAAAAACCATTACAATGAATAAAAGAACTTCGGCATATTTAGTTATTATTTTCATCACAGCGCTAGGCGCTTTGTTTTATTTTGTGCTTGTTAAAAATCAAAAAACAGTTCAAGATACACCTGATACATCTACACCAACCACAACACAACAAGAAGCACAAATTACCCAAGCTGAACCAACACCAGAACAAAAAATCCCAGACAAATATGAACTTAAAGTACCTTTTTTAACCCAGGCTCCTTACACTAACTGGGATGAACTCCATGAAAATGCTTGCGAAGAAGCTTCGGCAATATTAGTTCACTACTATAAAAAAGGTCTAAAATTAACCACAGCTGAGATGGAAAACCAAATACTCAAAATGGTTGATTACGAGATAAAAAAATATAACAAACACAAAAATCTGACTGCTAAAGAAACCGCTGAATTAATTAAAGAATTTTATGGCTACAAAAATGTCAGAGTTGTGTATGACTTTAGTTGGGATGATCTCAAAAAAGAAATTGTCAAAGGTAATCCAGTTATTGTTCCTGCGGCTGGCCGCTTGCTTAAAAATCCCAACTTCAGGGGTGCAGGCCCGGTCTATCATATGTTTGTCATAAAAGGATATAATAGTAAAGAAATTATTACCAATGATGTTGGCACCAGAAAAGGCAACGGCTATCGCTATACATATAAAACTCTGGACTTGGCAATTCATGACTGGACTGGTTATGAAAGCACTATTAATTCTGGACGCAGAGTAATGATTATTATGGAGAAATGATATGGATGAATTTTTGAGCCCCAGCTTGGGCAAAATTACAATAGATCAAATTGCTAAAGAGATTGTTGGTTATATTGAAAAAGAACCTGATTGTAATTACCAGCTGATTGTCGGCACCGATTCCGAAGGAAACGGCAAAATTGAGGTTGTTACAGCTATTGTAATTTACAGACAAGGAAGCGGCGGCCGTTATTTCTACCGCAAATTTACTAAAGATAAAATTATGCACTTGAAGCAAAAAATCTATGCCGAAGTTAATTCATCTCTTCAAACAAGTCAAATCTTAATTGAAAATCTACAAAAATATCTAAATATTGATAAAATTAAAGGGGTTTTGGAAATCCATATTGATATCGGAAAAAACGGGCCAACAAAAGAATATATCAAAGAGGTAACTGGTATGGTTTTGGGCTGCGGGCTTAAACCAAAGATAAAACCAGATTCATACGGTGCTTCTATGGTTGCTGATCGACATTTATAAAAGAGGGCAATGGAAGCTATACTACACTCAAATCATTTTTGGAAAATATTCTCTGTTGTTTTTTTGGGCGCAGTTGGAGATAGCATTAATCCATGCGCCATTGTTACTCTACTTCTGTTCTTAATCTTTTTATTTTCTCTACGAAAGCAGCGCAGATTTATTTTTCTTCTTGGTGTTCTTTATATTTTGGGAATTTATGTTTCATACTTTCTTATTGGAATCGGACTTTTAAAAACATTGCATCTTTTTGGTATTCCTCATCTTTTTGCCAAAATTATGGCTTTGGTGGCTCTTGTAATAGGCATTGCTACACTTTATGAATTTTTTAGCAAGAAAAGGTTGAGAATTTTCAGCATCTCGCCAAATATGCGATTAAAACTAATGAACTGGGCAAATAAAAGTTCAATTGGCGGGGCATTGGGACTAGGCATCTTAGTTGGAGTCTTTGAGTTCCCCTGCACTGGCGGAATTTATTTTGCTGTTATTGCACTTTTGGCTGCTAAAACAATGTTTTTGGATGGCCTCTTTTGGCTTTTATTTTACAATTTAATCTTTGTTTTACCCTTAATTATTATTTTGATATTAACTACCAGGCCGCTTGTTGCTGACAAACTCTTAAGCTGGGAGGAGCAAAAATCACACAACACTCGGTTAGCTGTTGGCATTATGATGATTATTCTAGCCATTACTATCTGGTTTTGGACTACATAAATTGACACGACTAGCAAACAAGGTAAAATAGAGTTAGCATGAAAAAAATCCTAATTGTGGTTTTAATAGTTCTAGCTGCGGGACTCGCTTTGGTCATTTTGCGCGGCAGTGAAGATACTTGGATTAAAGATAGTCGAGGTGTTTGGATCAAACACGGAAACCCAAAAGATAAACCCCAAAAGGTTATCGAGCAAGAAGAGCTGATCGCCAAAGCCAATACGCTTTTTGATGACGCAAAATCAAAAGGAACAGATCTATCAAATGGTCCATGCTTAGGAAAAATAAGTGATGATTGGGTTTTGGATATAGTACACAATCCAAGAACAGAGATTGATGATTTATCCCAAAATCAATGTAGCGAATACAGGGAAGGTAAAGCTCATCATTTTATTGAAATAGACACAGAGGGACAAATAATTAATGTCAGATGACACACTGCAAACAATTTTAAAACAAATTGATCAGCATTTTATTATCGGTGCTATTGTTGGCCTTGCGATTGGATTTCTCTACACAAAAATTACAGGAAAGTTAATAAGATGGGTTATAGTTATTGCTATTGTAGTTGCTATAGGATATTATTATATTAAATCAAAAAGTTAACATACTTTGGAGGCCCCATGGCAAAAGAAAAACAAATTGGTAAAATCGCCCATTATTTCAACCATATCGGGGTCGCGGTTGTTGCTTTATCTGCTGGACTAAAAGTAGGTGAGAGTATTCACATTGTTGGTCATTCTGCTGACTTTACTCAAAAAGTAGAGTCAATGCAGATTGAACACGAAAAGGTTGAAAAAGCCAAGAAAGGCGAATCAGTCGGGCTAAAGGTTGAACAGCCAACAAAAGAAGGCGCAATAGTTTATAAAGCAGCTGAATAAACCTTGATTTTTAAATTGAGTGTTTTCTCAATAATAATTTTATTTGTTTTTGGTATAAAAAAAGGGACCGGCTTAGTCCCACAATGTGCTAGAAATTGAAATTAAGTCTACCTCTCTTGAGAAGAGTGGTAATGTTACGTCTACTGTCAGTAAATGTAACAGTTGCTCCAAACTTGGTAGCATCAATATGCACACCAGCACAATAGTTTGGAAATTTGAATCTAGAAAAATCAGGTGAATTCTGATTCATGCTCAGCGGACTGCCTATCCCAATATGTACGCCATTGACCAGTTTTTCAGCTACAACTGATCTAAAAATCTCTTTTGGCCTAGCAGGATTTAGTCCAATTGTGAATTCACCGATCCTATGATTGTGCGGATTTTGAGTAGATCTTAGGGTACTTAATAGTTGTTCTGATTGCAGCTTGCCGCTCACGCCGACCAGCTCACCATTTTTGAAATCAAGAACAATTCTCTCTTCAACTCGATTTATAGGGTCGGTTAGAAAATCACCGGATCCAAGCACTAATCTACCAGAACCTGAAAGAGGAGGTGTGCTCAATTCACCAAAAACTCCGCAGGTCATCGTATTGTCACGTTTCCCAGCATCAACCTTCCAGTTTTGGGCGGGGATGTCTAATCCTAGGTCTGTTCCGTCCCGGGCTGTGATACGCATGACTCCACTATTCACTTCGCCGATTGCCCACAAAATCAAGCTTGCCATATACTGACATTTACTACTCATTCCTGAACTAATAAGGTCTATCCAGTCAGGAGTAATACCTGGATTAGAAATGACAAAAATGCCGTGCTTCCTCATTGCTTCAACTACCGGGGAGTATGAAACGTCAAAACTCGTCATGAACCAAGCTACAGTTTTCCCAACAACCAAATCTTGATCAACCCAAAAATCCTGATTCGACCTCCGAATTGCTGGTATTGTTTCAATATCATATGGCCATCTATCAAACAGATTGCGTATTGGAGCATCCCAATATCCTTCATCTAGTACAAAGATGATTCTATCTTTGGGTTTCAGATATAGATTTCTCTGCGCTTCTAATATCCGCATCAACACTACTGGCGTACATGATCCACTCATCTTGCATCACCTCGCCTTAGAATGTAAGGTGCTTTAGATAGATTATATTCTGCTTTTTGAATTTTGCAATATTTTTACCCCAAATCCCTTGATTTTATGTTTAATTTATGCTATAATTTCAGGTTTTATAGGAGACAATATGGATAAGAATCAAATTATTATTACAGGGATTATTAGCTTCATATTTGTTGTGATTATATCTTTTGGTTTTTCTTTGATTTTTAAAACAAAACCTAAATCTGAAACAAAAGAAGTAATCTACACAAAAGTGGCTACTATCACAAAAGACTACAACTATCACGTCAAAACTTTCCCAGCACCATATTATCAGGTTGGTGCGCTTCCAAACTAAGAAAAGATATGATAGAATGAAGTAAATGGATATTCCGGCAACCGAAATTATTGTAATTTTGTTTTTCATATCACTTATCTTGTTTTTATTTTGTCTTCACCTTTTGAAAAAATTAAGGGAAATCCACTTTGCTAAGCGTAGTTTATCAACAAAATACGGTAAAATGACCGAGCAATTCTTACCTTTTATGGAACACTATCCGTATGAACCCTCAAATTTTAGGTTTATTGGCACACCAATTGACGGGATTCAATTCGAAGATGATTGTGTCGTCTTTGTTGAATTTAAAGTCAATAAATCTAATTTATCTGAAAAACAAAGGAAAATTAAAGAATTAATTGAAAATAAAAAAGTTGATTGGCAAGAATTTAAAATATAGTGTTTGATTTTTTATTTTATTATGATATAAATATAATGGAGGAAATATGGCAGAAGAAAAATGTGCAAATTGTAAATTTTTTACACCAGATCCTAATGATCCTACTAAAGGGTCGTGTTATGGTGTACCTGTAACAGGAGAAACATCGCCTTGTCCTATTGGAATGTTTCAATCTAAAGATGGAACACAAACAGAACCACCCGCAGAAGCACCAGCAGCAGGAGCTCCTACTGCTGAAGCACCAATTCCACCTGTTGAAGAACCAGCTGAGACACCATCAGCTGAACCAACACCTCCTGTAGAAACACCAACTAGTATTCCTACAACCGAACCGCCCGTAGAAGCACCATCAGTTGAACCACCAGTAGAAGAAACCCCAATTGCAGAGGTTCCACAAACAGAAACTCCACCTAAAACACCAACTACAGAACCAACACCTGTACCAGAGACACCTGCTTCAACGCCAACCGAAACTCCGACTGAAACTCCAGCAACAGAAACATCCACACCAGAAACGCCTGCTTCTGACAAAGAAGAAAATCCATCGGGTCCAACCACACCATAGTTTTATGATAAAACCAATAATTCAAGATAAATTACTTTTTTCAAATATTCTCTGGCAGAAACCTCTTAATATCTACCAGAAAAAAGGTAGAGTCTTGGTTATCGGCGGAGAAAGAGAAATTAAAAAGACCCTCAGTTTTTGCGAGGTTCTTTTTAATTTTCAACTTCAAAAAATAAGCTTAGGCTATCCTGATAATCTAAAAAACACTTACCAGTCCTTGCTACCGCCAGAGTTTCACCTTCCCTTACCCTCGACCAAAAACTCAAGCTTTAAAAGTAGTGCTTTCGAAACTATCAAAAAACAGATAAATGAGTATGAACTTTTAGTACTTGGTTTTGGATTAACTAGAAGTGTAGAAACAAAAGAAATAATCCAAAAACTAGCATTAACTAGAATGCCCATATTCTATTTTTTAGTTGATCCATTACTAATAAACATCGATATTTTCTTAGATCGAGATAACCCTACAGTTATCTTTTTAGACCTACATACTCTTTGCCATATTCTTAAAAAAACTCCAACAGAGATTTTAAATAACCCCTTTTATAATTTGGAGCAATTACTCAAAAACTCTAAAAACCTAATTGCTGTCACAGTTATTAAGAATAAAGTATTTATTGCCAGACAAAACAGAATTGTTATTACAGCTCTTGAACCTAAAAATTTAGAGATTTTATTCGGGATTTTAGCTGCTTTTTGGGTCCAAAACATAAAAAATCCTTTTGAAAGTTTATCAACTGCTGCTTTTGTAGCTAAAACATGGCAAGAAAATTTTCATCAAGTAAATGAGATTGAAAAAGCAATTAGTTTGCTTGAAAGATAAAAAATTGCTAAACTATTATTGTTATTAAATAAATAATCAATCTTTTTTGGAGGGGCTATGAGCCGTAGAATAAAAGTATTACTTATAATCTTGGGGGTGGTAGTTGTTGGTGCAGCTATTTTTTATTATTTTTACTTTTACAAAAAAGGCGGTGCATCTAGCATTCATTTACCCAAAATTGGCAAGTCGACTGAAACCAAAAAGGTCGAGTGTAAGTTAGATGGCACCCAAACAACTGTTGACTTAGCTAATCGACATCCGCTTGGAATAATGATCGAAAACCATATTGATGCCCGGCCGCAGACTGGCCTTATCGATGCTTCAATAATTTATGAAGCTATTGCCGAAGGAGGAATTACCAGGCTTCTAGCCATTTATGCTTGCCATGAACCAGAAAAGGTAGGCCCTGTACGTTCTGCTCGCACTTACTATATTAATTGGGCTTCAGAATTTAATGCTTTCTACGTCCATGTTGGAGGTAGTGCTGATGGTCTTCAGAAAATCAAAACAGACGGCATTTTGGATCTTGACCAGTTCAAATACGGCAGCCAAGCTTTTTGGCGCGAACCACAAGCAGGAAAAGCAACTGAACATACCATGTACACCTCAACCAAAAAACTATGGGATATCGCTAGGAAAAATAAGTGGGATATGACAGGTAATTATGAAAATTTTAGCTTTAAAGATGATGCCACAACTTCCTCAAGGCCAACCTCACAAACAGTAACAATTAATTTTTCTTCAGCAAACTACACTGTTAAATGGATTTATGATTCAGCGGCTAACATTTATAAGCGAAGTCAGAGTAAGACTCCTGAAATTAAAACAAAGAATATCTTAATCCAATGGGTTAATAGCTCATTAATTACTAATTCTGGTGGCAAACAGGTTCAATCGATGGAAACAATCGGTTCTGGAAAAGCTAAAATTATTATGGACGGAAAAGTTACTGAAGGAACTTGGAAAAAAGAATCTCGGACTTCAAGAACCTGGTTTTATGATTCAACGGGAGTAAAAATTAAACTGAACCGCGGACAAACTTGGATAGAGATTGTCCACAATGATACATCTGTTGCGGTTGAATAAATTATATGAGAAAAGAGTTCATATTTGTTCTTGGAATAATCGCTCTATTAATAGCGGGGTATTTTGGTATAAACCGCTATTACACGCCCCAAGAATCATCACAAAATACCCAATCTAAACAAGCAAACAACCAACAAAAGGAATCCCAGAAACAAAACGAAGAAATATCAAACACATTTATTGCGGTCGGCGATATCATGTTATCTCGACATGTAGGGGAAAAGATTAGAATTAAGAACGACCCAAAAGCGCCTTTTTTAAACACAGGAAAAATTCTAAATAGTGCGGATATTACTTTTGGGAATTTAGAAAGCCCTTTTGACAATCAAGGACCAAGAGTAACAGAAGGAATGGTATTTAAAGCAGAACCAGAAACAATAGAGGGATTAAAGTATGCTGGCTTTGACATTCTATCTCTAGCTAATAACCACTTTGGTAACAGAGGCACCAGAGGAATGGATTACACGTTCAATCTTCTTAAGGAAAACAATATAGAGTACATAGGAGCTGGACAAAATTCCACACAAGCAGCTAAAGCAAAATTTATTGATAAAAATGGCATTAAGTTTGCCTTCTTGGGATATGACGACATGTCTGCTTCAATCACACCAGATAGCTATAAAGCTTTAGCCACAAAGCCTGGTGTAAATCCGCTAGACGAAGATCAATTAAAAAAAGACATTAAAGATGCTAAGAAAAAAGCAGATATAGTAATAGTTTCATTTCATTGGGGTACAGAATATCAACAAACACCAAGCGACCGTCAAAAAACTGTTGGAAGAATGGCAATAGATTACGGTGCTTCTCTGGTCATTGGTCATCACCCTCATGTTACTCAACCTTATGAAAAGTACAAAGAAGGGTATATTTTCTATAGCTTGGGTAATTTTATCTTTGACCAAATGTGGTCAGAAAAAACAAAAAAAGGTGAGATAGCAAAAATTACATTTAAAAACAAGAAAATCGAAAAAGCTGAAGCAATACCAATTACAATCTATGACTATTATTTGCCAAAGGTGGACTAATACAACAAAAGGACCCCGAAGGGTCCTTTTGTCTTACTAGATGCTGTTTGCAATTGAGAGAACTTTATTTACATAGGAATCAGAGTGGTTGTAGGCAAACAGCGCTCTATGAAGATCACCAGAACCAGCACCGTTAGCAGCCAAATAGTTAGCAGCACCATAGACAGCGTCATGAGCAGAAGTTACATCAGCAACACCATCACCGTTAGCATCAACACCATATCTTGCCCAAGTACCTCTCATGAACTGCATAGGTCCAGCCGCACCAGCATAAGATTGCTTGCCAGTGTCCCAAGATTTACCGGTTTCAACCTGCCAGACGGCTTCAAGAACCTTCCAAGGAATACCATACCTTGCAGCCGCTTCCTGGACCAATTTTCTTTTTTGAGCTAGGTCAGGATCAGAAGGAGTGTATCTTACTCTTTCACGAGAGACCACGTCTCTGCGAATGTTCTTACCAAGAACAGCTAGTTTAGCAGCTTCTTCTTTTGCCAATCTTTGTTCCTTGTCAAAGTTTGACTCAACGGTTTTAATTTCTATCTGTTTTTCTTTTGCAACAATGACAAGAGGATTTTTGGTATCCAAGACAAGTTTTGTCTCGGCTTCTTTTGTATCTGTAGAATTTTTCTCAGTTTCAATTACTTGAGCAAACTGAGATGGCATTGGTACTGTGTTTCCAAGTGTAATTGGAATAGTTACCATAATTGCCATTGATCTGTAGAAAATGTTTTGTATAGTTTTAATCATGTATCTCCTATTCTTTAAGCTTTTTCTAATAAAAAATCCCCTTCGAACACCTTCGAAAAGGACAGAAGATTATAGCACAACTTTAAGACCTTGTCAATAGTTTAAGGCTTTGATACGATATTAATGATGAAAAAGGAATGTATTTTTTGCAAAATTATAAATCACGAAGCAAGTGCTCGCATTGAATATGAAGATAAAGATGTAATTGCTTTTTGGGACATAAACCCTTCGGCTCCAACGCATGTTTTAGTTGCACCCAAAAAACACATTAAATCAATCAATGAATTAGAAAACAAAGACATTATCAGCAAAATGATGTTTACGGCTAAAAAAATTGCTAAAGCAAAAAAAATCGCTCAAAGCGGCTACCGCCTAGTCATTAATACTGGTCCTTGGTCAGGACAAATAGTAGATCATCTCCATTTGCATTTACTATGACCGAAGATAAACCCTTGAAATTTTTTTGTTTTTTGTGTATATTGATTGAGTAGGCTTATTATGATTGAAGTAACAAAAAAAGACCACGAAAAACCAGAAGCGCTCCTCAGGCGTTTCAATCGAGTTGTTCAAGAAAGCGGGCTCTTAAAAACAGTAAAAGAGTACCGTTTTTATAATAAACCTCCAACTAGACGCGAAAGAAGAGAATCAGCTCAAAGAAAAATAATGATCAAAAAATTAAAAAATAATTTTCTTATCAAATGAACAATATTATCTCTCAAATTGATTCTGACTTTAAAGATGCGCTAAAAAACCATGATGAACTAAGAACCTCAACTTTGCGGCTTTTAAAATCATCCATACACAATCTTGAAATTGAAAAGCAACATGAACTATCTCAAGAAGAAATATGGCAGCTTATTAACAAAGAAATAAAACAACGCCGCGATTCGATTGATCAATATAAAGCAGGCAAAAGAGAAGATTTAGCTCAAAAAGAAGAAACAGAAATTAAAATAATCTCTACTTATGCACCAGCACAACTTAGCGATGAAGAATTAAGGAAAATCGTTAAAGATGCTGTAGTAAAAACTAATGCTAAAGATGCTTCTGACATGGGAAAAGTAATGAAAGAGGCAATGCTCCAAATTAAAGGCAGAGCAGATGGTTCAAAAGTAAGCCAAGTTGCCATAGAAGAATTAAAGAGGGGATAAATGGAAAAATCTCTAAGGTCGAGTATTTTAATTATCGGTTCAATATTTTTAATCAATTTTATGCTGGCTATCCTGGCTGTTTTTTTTGCCGATGCATTAGATTTAAAGGTTGCTTTTTTACTTTTTCTTGCCTCAATAATATCGTCAGCAATTGCTATTACAGTCATCGGCGGCTATTTTACGTCACTTTCTACCTATTTAATTCACATTAGGCGTCTTTATAAATTAAATAATCTAACCAATCCTTTACTTCTTAGGCTTTCCAAGGAAGCTCCAGGCACCTACCATCATAGTGTTTTAGTCGCTGATCTTACTTCAAAAGCAGCCAAGGCGGTTGGGGTTGATAGTATGCTTTGCCGAGTTTCCTCTTATTTTCATGATATTGGCAAGCTAAAAAATCCAACCTTTTTTATTGAAAATCAGGGTTTAATGAAGGAAACAAATAATCACTCCTCTCAAGAAAAATCTCCAACTCAAAAAGCAAAAATAGTCATCGACCACGTTCGAGATGGAATAAAAATGGCCCGTGACGCCCACTTACCAATGGAAGTAATAAATATGATTGCCCAACATCACGGGAATTCTTTATGTAGTTATTTTTACGAAGAAGCCAAAGAGAAAGATTCCTCAAGAATCAAGAAAAGTGATTTTAGATATGATGGACCTAAATCCCAAACAAAAGAAGCAGCCATACTGATGTTAGCTGATTCGATTGAAGCTGTGGCGCGGGTAAAAAATAATTCTGTTGATAACAAAAAGCTAGTTGAAGATATCTTTTTAGACAAAGAGTCAGAAAAACAGCTCGATGATTGTGGATTTTCTCTAAGAGAACTGGCTACACTCAAAAACACATTTGCTGATACCTTAAACAGTATGCATCATTTAAGGATAGAGTATCCTTGACATTAACCTAATCTTAAATTATCTTTAAAATAAAGAGGGAGAAAATGGTAAAAAGATTTAAAAATCTTGTTGTTGGTCTTGATATTGGAAGTACTAAAGTAGCTTGCTGTCTAGGCACCCACGAAGAAGGGATGACCGAAATACTTGGATATGGATTTGCTCCTTGTTTTGGTTTGAGGCGAGGAATCGTGGTTGATATTGAAGAGACAGTTTCGGCTATTTCTGCCGCCCTGGAAGATGCTGAAAGAATGTCTGGTTTTTTAATCGATAATGCTTTTGTTGGCGTTGGCGGTGCTCATATTACTTCTGAAAACTCTAAGGGTGTTGTTGCTGTTTCCAAGGCAGATGGAGAAATTTCAGAAGAGGACGTTAAACGAGCAGTTGAAGCAGCACGCACTGTTTCTCTGCCACCAAACAGAGAAATATTGCATGTTGTACCTAAAACATTCATCATTGACGGACAAGAAGGAATTAAAGACCCGATAGGAATGAGTGGCGTCAGATTAGAGGTTGAAGCCCATGTTATTGGCGTCGCAACAGGAGCAATAAAAAATTTAACAAAATGCGTTTATCAATCTGGAATTACGATTAACGAGCTCTGTTTTGGACCTCTGGCATTATCAAAATTACTTTTGTCTAGAAAGCAAAAAGAATTAGGCGTAATATTAATCGATTTTGGTGCTGGTACCACATCAATGGCTGTTTTTGAAGAAGGCGACTTGATTCATTCAGCTGTCCTACCAATTGGCTCTGCACATATTACTAATGATGTTGCTATCGGATTACGTACATCACTGGATGTAGCAGAAAAATTAAAAAAAGAACACGGTTATTGTGATCCTTCTCAAGTTGCCGAAAAAGAAAGCTTGGATTTATCTAAAATTGACAAAAATGAGGAAGGGGAGGTTTCCAAAAAATATATTGCCGAGATTATTGAGGCAAGAATATCAGAGCTATTTCAACTAATTAAAGAGGAATTAAGAAAAATCGACCGAGACGGGATGTTACCTGCTGGTGCGGTAATAACAGGCGCTGGCTCAAAGTTGCATGGACTAGTTGACGTGGTTAAAGAAATACTCAAACTTCCTGCTCAAATCGGTCTGCCAGCAATTGAATTTTCCGGTATGGTTGACAAGGTAGATGATCCTGTGTATGCTCAAGCTGTCGGATTAGTATTGTGGGGCATCGAAGAGGGAAAATCAGGATATCCGAAGATTTCTGTTAGCTCAATTGGAAGTCTTCCTAAAAAAATTAAAGAATTTTTTAAACAATATTTACCTTAGGACTTATCTTAAATTAAAGGAGATGGAGTCATAATGGAGAAAAAAGGGAACAACACGGAATCACATCGTATGGGAAACCTTGCTAAAATTAAGGTTGTTGGTGTTGGCGGTGGCGGTTGCTCGGCAATTGACCGCATGATTCATACAAAATTAAAAGAAATCGAATTTGTAGCTATTAACACTGACGCTCAAACATTAGCCCATTGTGAGGCTCCAATAAAAGTCCAGATCGGTAAGGAAACCACGCGAGGCTTGGGATCTGGAAAGGATCCAGAAATTGGACGCCGCTCTATTGAAGAAAACAAAGAAGAAGTATATGATGCCTTGAAAGGCGCTGATATGACATTTATCACCTATGGCTCTGGCGGTGGTACAGGAACTGGTTCGGGTCCGATGGTCGCTGAAATTGCTAAAGAGCTAGGTTCACTAACTGTTGCTGTTGTGACTAAGCCTTTTACTTTCGAAGGAAGTAAAAGAAAAAAGATCGCCGATCTCGGCATTGAGGAATTGAAAGATAAAGTAGATACATTAATTACAATTCCTAACGACAGATTATTACAAGTTATTGACAAAAAAACCACATTGTACGACGCATTTGGTGTTGTTGATGATGTTTTGCGCCAAGGTGTCCAAGGTATTTCTGATCTTATTACTATACATGGCTTAATTAACGTTGACTTTGCCGACGTCCGGACAATTCTTTCTGATGCTGGTAGTGCATTGATGGGTATTGGCCGTGCAACAGGCGACAACAGAGCCATTGAAGCAGCTAGAGCAGCGATTGATTCACCACTCTTGGAACTTTCAATTGAAGGTGCAAAAGGCATCTTGTTTAATATCACCGGCGGTCCGGATCTTGGCATGTACGAAATTGACGAAGCAGCAAAAGCTATTACTGAAGCCGCTGATCCAGATGCAAATATTATCTTCGGATCAATAATCGATGAAGCCATGTCAGGCGAAGTAAAAATAACTGTAATTGCCACTGGCTTCGAAAGTGAAGAAAGAAAGAAAAAAGCTCCCGAAGAAACAGCTTATGAGAAAGAAAAAGAAGAGGAAGCAGAACTCGAAGTTCCGGCCTTTATCAGAAGAAAACTAAAGTAAATTTTAAATATTACAATAAACCTAGTTTTTTTAACAAGGTTTTTTATTTTTAAGTTATCCCCAGTTTTTAGGTATTTACACCCCGTATGTTGGGGTTATAATAATAAAGGGTGCCCAAGATGTTGTGTCCAAATTGTCAAAAAGATGAAGTTCAGGTTATTGACTCACGTGACGATGGAAAGATAATCTGGCGAAGACGCAAATGTTTAAAATGCGATTTTCGTTTCACCACCTACGAAAGAATCGAGGTGCCCAAATTAACAGTGGTCAAACGAGACCAAAGACGAGAACCTTTTTCAAAAGAAAAAGTAATCAATGGCATACAAAAGGCTTGCCAAAAAAGACCAGTTTCCATGGAACAAATTATTGAAGCTGCTGACAATGTTGAAAAACAACTATTTGAACTCAAGGAACCAGAAATCAGCAGCAAACTAATTGGTGAAATAGTAATGAAAGAATTAGAAAAAATTGATGATGTAGCTTATATCCGTTTTGCTTCAATCTATAGAGCATTTAAATCAGCTGAAAGTTTTGACAAAGAAGTTCATAAAATATTAAATAAATGAATAAGATTTAACACTACAAGAGGGGAAATGGAAGATAAACATCTTAGATTTTTCAGGAGGGAGCTGGAAATCCTTAATATCCCAGATGACTCGATCCAGCAAATTCTCAGCTTAATTGAAGATCAGTATTCTAGGATTAAGCTGCCTTTTGGTCAATCTCAATTGCCTGAAATTATCAAAGTTTTTAAGGAAAGTAAAGAGGCTGACTCAACCGATATTTCTCTGCTTGTTGCAACTACAACCAAAGGTACCTTAATACCTTGGGATAGGGAGCGCATTACTGACGCCCTAATTCGCGAAGCAAATTTGTTGCCTGAAGAAGCTGAAGAAATTGCCCGAAGCGTAGAAAAGAAAATTTTTGATGCTGGACTAAAAAATGTTTCTACTGATTTAATTCGCGCACTTGTTGATAACGAACTTTTTGAAAGAGGAATGACTAAAAAACTAGTTAAGCAGAAAGTCCTGGGTATGCCAACTTATGACGTTGCCCAGCTTATTTTTTCTAAAACACTGGAGAACAGTAATATTGCCGCTAATAATCCCGAGGCAATAAACTTAAGTATTGCTGAAACAATTTTAAAACAATATGCCCTACAGAATATTTTTTCTTCTGATGTAGCTGATGCACATCTAAAAGGGGCAATTCATCTTCATGATCTTGGATATCCTATTCGGACTTATTGCTCCGGACATTCTTTGGACTTTATCAAGAAATACGGTTTAGATCTACCAACCCTAAATTCAGTTTCAAAACCCGCCACACATGCCCGTACTTTAACTGGCCATTTGAATACGTTTCTAGCCACCATGCAAGCCTATTATGCTGGCGCGCTTGGAATTGGATTTTTTAATATCTTCTATGCGCCATTTTTAACCGAGTTAACAGATAAACAATTAAAACAAGAAGCACAATATATTATCTTTTCTGGTTCTCAAAATGCCTTCTCAAGAGGAAGTCAAACTCTATTTTTGGATTACAATATTAATCTAGGCATTCCTTCATACCTCAAAGATGTTCCAGCTATTGGACCAAAAGGAAAGTACATAATTAAATACAACAATGGCCAGATAGAAAAGGTTGATGAGATTCAACGTGATAAAAACGACAGGCCCATTGATCCAAAGAATGGCCACATCCTAAGATATGGAGATTTTGCTAAAGAAACCCAAAGATTTGCCAAAGCAATACTAGAAACATTTGAAGGGGGTGATGCAATCGGCCAACCATTCTTTTTCCCAAAATGCGATCTGCACATTGGCGATGACACTTTTAAAGATCCAGAACAATATAAGCTGTTCCAATATGCCTGTAAAGTCGCCTCAAAAAACGGCTCGCCTTACTTCATCTTTGATCGAGGAAACGATGCCATTCTTTCTCAATGTTGTCGGCTAAGAGAAAAGGTGACGGATCCTTACATATTGAATCACCCAGAATCACTACGATTTTGCGGCTTTCAAATAGTTACCATAAATTTGCCTCAAGCTGCCTATCGAGCAAAAAGAAACGGTGGACCATCTGTTCAAAATGTAATCAAAGAAGCTGAAAAAATGATGGACGTTGCCATGAAAGCTCATTTTCAAAAACGAAGATTTATTGAAAGAATAGGCCGGGAAAAGGGGCTGCCCATGTGGCCAGTCAGCAGAGTTGTTCAAGATAAACGCCCATATATTGATTTAGATAAATCAACCTATTTAGTCGGCATGATTGGATTAAATGAATGTGTTAAATTCATAACCGGTCTAAATCTTCATGACAGTGAACAAGCGCACAAAATTGGCCTTCAGATTATAGCTGCTTTATACTTAAAATCTCAAAAGCTACAAAAAGAAACAGGTTTGAAAATATCATTGGAAGAAACACCGGCCGAATCTGCCTCTTTGCGTTTAGCTAAGGTTGATCTAATGGAATACCCGGAAAGCAAAGAATACGTACGAGGTGATCTAAAATCAGGCACTGTTTATTATACTAACTCTGTTCACTATACCGCTGATGCACCAATTGATATTATCCAGAGGATTGAAGGTCAAGCAAAATTTAATACCTTAATCGAAAGCGGCTCTATTACGCATTGCTTTGTTGGTGAAAAATTACCATCAACAGCTAGTATTGAAAATTTGGTTAAAAAAACATTCTTCAATACACAATCTTCTCAACTCGTTATCTCGCCTGAATTTACGGTTTGTAATGATTGCCATAGTGTAACACCAGGGTATAACAGATAAATAAATGATGGAGGGAATATGGAAAAAGAAAAAGGTACGAAAACAAAAGTTTCAGAAGAAAAAGCACGAATTAAAGTTAAATGTCCAAAATGCGGTTCAGAACATGTTTATGGTGTGTCTCGTGTTGTTGGGTATTATTCCAAAATAGAAAACTGGAACCCAGGCAAAAAAGCAGAATTTAAGGACAGACAAAAGGGAGGATATAATCTAAAGGAGAAAGAATGACTTTAAAAATCTTTACTCAACCCAGTTGCCCTGATTGCCCTCCAGCAAAAAAACTGGGAAAGAAATTAGAAGATAAAATTAAAGTAGAATACCATGACATCTCTACACCAAAAGGACTTGCCGAAGCCGCAAGTTTAGATGTTATGGCAACGCCAACCTTAATCTTATTAAATGATGATGGAAAGGTGAAAAAAACCTGGCCGGGTACTTTTGAGGATGAGGAGATATTTAAAGAGATAGCAAAGTGAAAAAAGAGCACTTACCAATTAAAGGATTCATACCAATTACTTTATTAGATTGGCCTGGAAAAATCGCTTCAATGATTTTTGTCGGTGGATGCAATTTTCGCTGTGGCTACTGCTATAACAAAGAATTGGTTTTGCATCCAGAAAAGCTACCTGAAGTTGATAAACAAGAAATTTTCAGCTATTTGGAAAAAAAGAAAAATTGGGTTGATGGTGTAATTATTTCTGGCGGAGAACCAACTTTATATGAAAGCTTAACAGATCTTCTAAAAGAGATTAAAAATACAGGACTTTTTATTCAGGTTCAAACAAATGGTACAAATCCAGAAATGCTTCAGAAATTGATTAAACAAAAATTAGTTGATTGTATAGCAATGGATATTAAGGGCCCTTTAAATAAGTACGAAAAAATCACAGGCACAAAAATCAACACCAAAAACATTGAAAAATCAATCAGGCTTATTGCCCAAAATCCAAAAATTGAATTCGAATTTAGGACAACAGTTGCCCCAAACTTACTTTCAGAGAAAGATTTTGAGTCAATTGGCAAATGGCTTAAAAAAATATTTGGTCCTCGTTCCTCAAAAATACATTATTACATCCAACAATTTCGCAATGAAAAAACACTTGATGGAAAACAGTCGAAAATTAAACCTTTAAATTATCAGGGGCTAGAGAAAATTGTTGCCATATTAAAAAAATATATTAGATATGTCGAGATACGTGGTATTTAAGGAGAAAAAATGAACGTAAAGATTAAAAGAATTGACAAAACTTTACCTCTGCCAAAATACGAAACTAAAGGCGCTGTTGCCTTTGATTTGGTAACAAGAGTAACAACAAAAATTCCTGCGCACTCGATTGAACGCATTCCATCTAATGTAACTATCAAGATTCCCAACGGATATATGCTTATGTTAAAAGACCGCTCTGGCACAGCAAAAAAGAAGGGATTGATTATTACAGCTGGCGTTATTGATCAGGATTTCTGCGGCGACAATGATGAAATTCTAGCTCAATATTTTAACTCAACAAGTAAAACAGTAACAGTGGAGAGGGGAGAGAGATTAGCTCAAGGCATTTTCATCAAAATTGACCAAGCCCAGTGGCAAGAAATAGACAAAATGGAGAAAAAAGATCGCGGTGGTTTTGGTACAACAGATTCTTAGGATTTGTTCGTTACAAATGAAATGCAGTGGAGTTTTGGAGGGGCAAACTCCACGTTTGTTTACCTCGAGCTCAATCGAGAGGTTATTACAAAACATTGACTTTTAGTATCAATTCATATATAATAAAGCGAAATTGCACATTTGATATACAAAATCCACGGAGAAGGAGGTGACGGTTAGTTTCCGGTAAGTGCAGCACAAAACTCGTAAGGAGGCATTGGGTTGAAGGGAAACGGAACGAACATTAGAAGTACCCTGAAATGGCTGAAGTTCGCTGCAAGAGGATGCAATTCGGTGGTGGGGATAATCACGACCACCGAAGGGGCAGTGGTACATCTTCACACTGCCACCCTCAACTTCCTCAGAGCGAATGATCAGCCACTCCCGTTCGACGAACGACGTTGCCCAGATGACTATCGGCCTGGGTTACCAAGTCAACCAGACGGAATTGGAGAGTTCTTTGGCCGGCTTACGGCGAGGAAGGACGTTCGTGTCTTCTCGCCCGAAGGCGCTCAAAGTCATCTCTGCTTGATTTCCGTTCGTGGGCAACCACTTCCATACCGCGTTTCCTTCGGCTGACGCACACATCATGAGCCCTCCGCTACGGCGGAGGGCTCATCCATTTATTTCGTCTTAAAAATACTTTTATCAATAGTTCCTATAACAACACTTGCAAGCAGTGCTCCAATCAAAGCAGTTGTAAGTTGGATAGAACCCATCATCTGTGTGGCTTTAGCAACGAGACCCGGCTTATCTAACAAATGGATGACGATCGTACTTGAGCCAAAAATAAAGACAAATTTTACTAATGCCGCACCAATAAAACCAAGCCATTGGTTCTTAGACCTTATTATATCAAAAACAATAACAAGTAAGGCATTGCCAACCATAATAAATGGTATCATTGGAGCTAAAACAATAGGCAAAAGTCCAACAGAAAGCGAAATCAAACTAGGTAATAAACCAATCATCATTGCTTCTTTTGCGCCCAAAAATATAACAGCTAAAAATAGCATGGCATTAACAATCGGACCTGTAATCAACTGATTATGCAAAAGTGGCGCGGCAACACTGATACTTAAAAAAAGAGTAAATACTGCCACTCTGATACTAGTTAAACTAATAGACATTGTTTTTGTTAGCATAAATCCTCCAAAATTATTACTGACAGTCTAATATTCTCTGTAAAAATACTTTTTATCTTTGTTAAAAATATCCATTTCTTCAAAAATTAATTTCTTAACAATAGGATTCTGGTGAGCCAAACGAAAAGAATTCTTTTTGTCAATCACATACAATGCCTCTTGTCTTGATTTTCTAATTGCATCTGTAATGTTTTTGGGCTGTCCGCCGCCGCCAATGCATCCGCCAGGACAGACCATTACCTCAACGCAGGTAAGAGAGTCTGGTTTTTGTTTTATCTGTTCAATAACTGGTTTAATATTAGAAAGCCCATTTACTACAATGACATTTGCAGTAAAGGAATCAAATGGAATAGACATTTTTTTAATACCCTCTAAACCACGGATTTCCTCTATGTCAAGCTTGTCCAGAGGTTTATTCATAGCCAAATAATACCCTGTACGCAATACAGCCTCTAAAACCCCTCCAGAAGCCCCATAAATGGCTCCAGAGCCTGTTTCAAGACCATATAAGGTATCAGGCCGCCTATCCTCTAAATTGGCTAAATTAAGGCCTTTTTGACGTAAAAATAAAGCAAATTCCCTTGTTGTAAGCACAAAATCAACTGGCTTAACTTTATCTATTAGTAACTCTTTTTGTAGAATTTCAGCTTTTTTGGCTGTGCAGGGCATAATTGAAACAACTAAAGCGTCAGGATTATCTCTTTTAATTAATCCTCCTAAAATAACCTGGGGCGAACGAGCTTGCACTAA
This sequence comes from Candidatus Berkelbacteria bacterium, assembly GCA_026397155.1. GTDB lineage: Bacteria > Patescibacteriota > UBA1384 > JAPLVJ01 > JAPLVJ01 > JAPLVJ01. Next base: position 23,265 of record JAPLVJ010000044.1, read on the forward strand.
ATTAGGAATAAGTTCTGGATGCCGGGTTTTAATAAATTTTACCCAAGCCGGACAACAAGAGGAAAGAGACGGCAGGTTTTTCTTATTTTTAATTCTTTCTAATGTTTCTAGTGCTTCTGCGGTTGTCGTAAAATCAGCTCCGGTTGTTGTATCAAAAACCATATCAGCACCAAGTTTGCGTAAAGCAGTAATTATTTTGCCGGTTGTAACTGTACCAGGCGCCAAACCAAATTCATCACCAACGGTGACTCTGATCGACGGAGCGAATTGAAATATAACTTTTTGATTACGGTCGTCAAGTGCTTGTTCTACCTCTTTGATAGAGCTTTCAGCTTCGATAGCGTTAGCTGGACAAAATAGAGAACACTGCCCGCAAGATATACAGGGATTCTCGTCATGGGGAACAGACTGCATTTTATTGTTTACTTGTTCCAACTTTAAACAGCCAACATTTTGTTTTTGGCAAACATTAACACAAGTACCGCAAGCAATGCATTTTTTACCATCAAGTTCCATTACATCACCATATTTAAAATCTTTTCCTTTTTTTTGATTATTCATTTACCCTCTTTATTTTAATTGACTTATTTTTATTACTACTTTAGACTCATAATATCAGAACATTTCCAACGAAACAAGGGGGTGACCGACATGGCGCTTCGAATCATAGACAATGATCATATTCCAAATAGATATCGTGGCGAGCTTTTTATGCAATCAAGGATGCTAATGAAAGAAAATGTACCGGAAAAGGTCGGAGATGATTCAAGCAGTTATAGCGACAAACTTATACAAGTTGCGGAAAGCTATGTGTGGAGAAATGATCTTGCATATGCAGGGTATACTAGTTTGATGTTGGTTGATAGTCGCCTTCAACCAAAAGATCTACGCTCGCTGATTAGAATTGATGAATTCCAAAAGCCACTAGACGACTGCAGAAATCTATCTCATAGATCTGAAACAGATTCAGGTATTTATATTATTCAATTCCAACCGGGACTATCTCTTGTTGATAGAAGTACGTCTTGGTTTAGAACACACAAGAAAAAAGAAACAAGAGGATTCACTACCATAGAAGGATACCTATTATGGTATTATAACCAGCAACTCGAATATCTAAGGACTAATACAACTTTACTCACAGACTCAACTTGTAGTGATAGGGTACCTGCTATCCACCTAGTAACATTAGAATTAGCTGCAATAGAACTTCAATTTCCTACGGAACAATACCATGGAATCAACTGCGGAATACCTACCTGCGGCATTGTAGATCCTTATGCAGTAATTCGCTAACACAAAGCATCTCTAAACAACAAGACGGCCAAAATTGGCTGGTCTTTTTTTATAGATTAGATATGAGTGCTTTACTAAATACTAATTTCTGGTTAACAAGAGGCTGGAATAGAGAAATATGTTGCTTCTCAACAAGATAGTTAAGAACATTATTGATCACTAAATAACTCAAGGCTATCCCAAGAGCAAAAGTAAGACGTTCAAAAGGAACTATAGTCATCAAACTCTTCCAAACATTAACAGGAAGGTTAAAAGCATAAAGAAAGGCAGTAGAACCAACAGCATGGGCAGTCATAGTTGCACCCAAACTATTAGCAAGCAATCTTTTTTTTAATAAAACCAAAAGAGCTGGAAGCAACCAGAAAGCCAAAGGATAGTAATATACCTGTCTGCCAATCGGGTGAATTAAAAACAAAACAATACAAACTAAAGGAACTAATCCAATCTCTCTTCTCTTGGTACCAAAGTAAATTGCAGCAAAAAGCATTGGAAAAAATCTGACAAAAGTAGTCACATCAAGATGCATACCTTTAATAAAAAAGTTAATTAGTTCAACTACAAGAACAGCCAAGACACCGAACCAGCTTCCCAAAAAGCCGCCTGTTATTGGAGCCATAAAATCAAATGCAGTAAAAGTACTTTTAGAACCAACAATGTGGGTAAACGGAATCCTTAAAGCGATTAGACCCAAAATAATAAACAAAACAACAAATAATAATTTTTTACGATTAAACTTCATGACAACACCTTTCAGTATTATTGTATCATATTTTTTTATTGTATTCTCTAAACAGACATTCATTTCTTGGAATAATTAGAGCTCTAGTTAGTTTTTTAGCACTTTTTGAAGACAGCTTTATTGGCGCATCTTTTACCAAAACTGCAGGAATATGCTCGCTAGCTTCACCCATAAGAATATTAGCAGCAGAAGCTAATTGATCAGCCACATTTGTTAAAGTAATCTTCAATTTTCTGCCAAAGAGATCTGCCTTATTTCTTAAATCAATAACCCCCAAAAAACCCGCTATAGCAATTGCTACGGCAGTTGTGCCAAGACGCAAAGGCAAACAATGAGAATCAGATAGAATAATTCCTACATTAGCATTAAATTCTTTCTTAATTAATTTTTTTATTCTTTCTGCAGACTTAGCAGGATTTTCAGGCCATAATGCAATAGAATTTGTTGGTACATTGGATTGAT
>JAPLVJ010000009.1 GCA_026397155.1 Candidatus Berkelbacteria bacterium
CCAAGAAAAATATACCTAGTGCCATATTTACCTATGAAGATGCGAAAAGGGCTTTTTATGGCGACCCAGTGGCCGAGGATCAAATCATTGAAGAAACCTGGACAAAATACAAATCTGAAAACCCTGAAGCGCCAGACAGCCTTAAGGGCACACTTTTAACTACTGAATATCAACAAGAGATTAGAAAAGAATTAAGAAATCAAGCCAGAAAAGACTTTCAATACAAAGTTCAGGATGCTTATTTGATTGATAAAGTTGATGAAAATATTCCTCTTGGCTTTACTAAAGCAATGTATCAAGGTACTCCTGAAGAAAGAACAACCATGATGGGATCTTATTTAATTTCAAAAGTAACCAAAGGAGAAATTTCAATTACTTCTGAACAAATGGCTGCCTTTACTAACTATATTAATGGCAAAACACCGGAGAATTTCCAAAACTTAACCAACAGCGGAATTTTTAACAACATTGACAGATATTTAAATAATCATGAAATCCTTGGGTTTAAAGTACAGGACGGAACCGCGACTGCTTTATTCAAGGCCGCGCAGGGAGGTGAAAATTTAAAACAAGGAATGAAAGATTTAACTAATATTTATACTGATTGGGCCGAAAATCAAGTTTTTAAATTTGCTGATAAAACTTTTGGCATTCCGGTCGGAAGCACATACCAGGTTTATCAACAATACCAGGCGTATAAAACAGCACTTGATGCTTATAGAACAGCTAAAGATGCTTTCCAAGTGGCAAAAGCGGCTGGCGATGCATCTAAGATAGCAGAAGCTACCCAAGCCAAAGGTGCTGCCAGCACAAATTTAGATAATATCAAAGAAATAGGAATAAGCTTGGCGATTAATCTTGTCTTTGGTAAAACATTGTCTAAATTAGATCAAAAACTCGGTCTCCCCCCTGGAACAAGCTCGGCTTTAGTGACGCTTTTGCTTACTGGCAATCCTGCGGCATTAATTATAGTGGTTGTTGGAAGCTTTTTCACGACCAAAGTAGAGATTTTTGGCGAGACACCAATTTGTGAAAAAACTGCATCTTCTGGAACGCAGGCAAACAACGACTTAATAAAATCACTATTTTCCACTATTTTAGGTAGTGGAAGCTCGGCCGGTTATGAAAAACTTTCCGGCAAAGGCGAGAAAGATTTTCCATTTTATCAAAGACATGCGCAGTGTTCAGTCAAAAGGATGATTGGTGCACTTCTAGCCATGCCCGATAAATTGAACGAGCCTTCGATGAAGCCGATTCAAATTCTCACTCTCAGGAATGAAGACGTTGATTTATACGCACAAGATATCTATCGACTTTACGGAAAAACACCGCTCGAGAGAGGCTTAAGAGGAGTGATGTCTTCTGACACCTTCTGGCAATATGTTCATATTGGATATTAGTTCTCAACTTTAATCTTGATATTTTTGACAATCTCTTGGTCTAATTTATGATTAATTTTTTGTATTACTTGGCTTTTAGAAAGTTGCAATGCTGCAGCTGACGCAGAGCTGGAAACACCAACTAGAAGAGTTCCGTCTTTAAATGAAATAGGATTAAATAAACCATCAGAAGCAATCAGTGCTTGATAACAAACTCTTGACGCTAAAAGAGAATTGGCAATTCCCTTTTTTTTCATTTTTTTATCTAGCAGTGTTGAAAATTTTTGCCACACAGCTCTCCCTATTTTATCTCGATTATTTTTGATCTTTTGATCGTATTGGGGCTCAATGATGATAAGGTTGTTGTTGTTAATATAGTTTGCCCTTTATCAAGTAATTTTTCGACACTTTCTCTCTTTCTTTTGTCCAATTCGGAATAAATATCATCAAGCAACAAAACAGGCACTGAACCAGTTTTTTCTTTAATAAATTCCCATTCTGCCAACTTAAATAGAACTGCTGCTTCTCTGATTTCTCCCCTTGAGCCAAACAAAACAAGTGGTTTTTCCTTCCAAATAAAAATAAAGTCATCTTTTTGCGGACCAACTAAAGTAAAGCCATAATCAATTTCCTTTGCCCTATTTATTTTTAGAGCTGTTTCAAGATTTTCTAGAGGAGATGGAAGGTAGATTAATTTAAGTTTTTCGGGTAAGTATTGGCCAATAACCTTTAAAAATATTCTCCTTTGTTCTTGAATATAGGAACTTGCTTGAACAAAACCTTGATCCCATACATCAAGTAAAGAGACTTTGGTCCGCCCCTCTTTTATTCTTAATAGAAGTCCATTTCTTTGTCTCAAGATATGAAGGAAGTTGATCAGTTCCTTAGTATATTTTTTAGAAACAGAAGAAAGAATAAAATCTAAAGATCTTCTTCGAATTGAGGGAGTTCCAAGAACAATATCCAATGTTTCAGGGGTAAATAACACAGCTAGAAAATTTCCAAGAAGCGAAATAAGAGAACAGTATTTTTTGTTTATTCTGGCTTGTTTTTTAATTCTTTTTGTTTCTTTATCCAGCATCAAGATGACTTCGAGGTTTAATTTTCTTCCTTCTTTTTCAACGTCTCCCTCAACTTTACTCAAAGACTCTTCAAATGAAATAAGGTTTTGATTTTGAACCATACGATAAGATTTTGTTGTAGAAAGAAGATAAATCGCTTCTAAAATGTTGCTCTTACCAGAAGCATTGGGGCCTAAGATAATATTTGTTCTGTCAAAATCAGCATTAAACTCTTTGTGATTGCGAAAATTCAAAAGTTTAATACCATCAATTGTCATTATTATTCCGTTTGCAAGGGCATAATAAGATAAGTATATCCTTTCTGCCCCACTGGTTTAATTAAACCCGGATTCAATCTTCCTGATACACCTAAACTCACCTTCATCGAAGGTATAACAGCAAGTGCATCCAATAAAAACTTGGCGTTGAAAGTTATTTCTACTTTTGGTCCACTTATCTCTGCTTGGGTGTTAGAAATATTTTCTCCAAGAAGAGCTGATACTGCTTTAACAATAATCTTATCCTTGTTTAGTTCAAGTTTAATATTACTTCCGGTTTCTCTGGCAAACAAGTTGGCGATTTTTAGAGTGTTTTGGAAAGCAGTTGTTTCTATTATTGCTACAGTCTCAGTTTCTTTTGGAATAATTGGTTCGTAGTCAGGAAAACTACCTTCAATAATCCGAGATACTATTTGAACTTCGTCCATAATAAATAAAACCTGGTTTTTCGAAACAATAATAGAGATAGAGGCTGGGTGAATCAAGGAAACTATTCTCGATACCTCTATAAGCGTTCTTGCTGGAACAATAATCTCTTTATTTTCAACCTCTTTATCTAAGTAGATTATTTTCTCTGCTAATCTAAAACTGTCAGTTGCCACTAATTTTACTTGCTTGTCTGATAATTTTAGACATATCCCGCATAAGGCTGGTTTTGTTTCGTCTAAAGATGGGGCAATAGAAACTTGTGTAATAGCCTCTCTTAGCTGATTGGCGGGCAGAGATATTAAAGGTTTTTCTTTTATTTCAGGAATTAAAGGGAATTCAGAAGCATCTATGCCTTTTATTTTCGCCTTGCCTTTATCACTTTCCAGGCTCAAAACATTAAATGAAACACTTAGGTTTATTCTTTTATCCTCGCTCATGGAAACATACTCAATTAAGAGCTTTGCTGGGATTGTGACCGCACCATTTTTTTCAATTTTTGCTCCAATGTAACAATTAGCTCCTATTTCTAAATCTGTTGCAGAAAGTTTTAATCTTCCATTTTCAGTTTTTAATAAAATATTAGATAAAACAGGAAGAGTTGCCTGAGGCCTTGCTAATCTTCCAATTATATTAAGTCCTTTGTTTAAATTTTCTTGGGTACAAGATAGTTTCATTTAATACTCCTTTACACTTATCCACAGTGCCTAATATACTTAATTTTAATAATAAATATAGTAATACCAATAGTAAGGGGTGTTAATTGTCGGGATAAACAGCAGAATTTATGTTTTTGAATACGGAAACATTGAAAACTGCTCTATAATTTTCTGGATAAACTGTTTGTTGATTGTTAAAAAACTGTTCCTAAACTGGGTATATTATTATCCACAATTTGTCCCCAACTCAATCTCCGTATATCCTTGTTTTGATCAATGTTATTTCTTGCTTTAAACCATTATCTTGAGTAATAGCTTTTTCTATTTTCCCACACCCATGAATAATTGTAGTGTGGTCCCTTTTTAATTCTTTACCAATTTTGGGGTAGGAATAATTTAATTCTCGTCTCAATAAATACATGGCGATTTGTCTTGGGTGGACTAAATCTCTATCCCTTTTTCTATTAAGTATGTCCTCTTTTTTAAGGCCATAAAAATCAGCTACTTCATTTAGCACTTTTTCTGAATTTAAACTATTTTTAGATTGAGAACTATAGCTTCCTAATATCTGATTGGCTCGTTCCATTGTTGGCTCTTCGCCAGAAAGTTGGCAAGTCGCAATTAGTCTTGTTAATACGCCCTCTAGTTCTCGAATGTTTTGTTCAATATTACCAGCAATTAATTCTAAAATCTCGTCTGATATTGAATAATTTTTTTCCTGCTGCTTTCTTTTTAAGATAGCTACTCTAGTTTCAAGATCAGGAAGTGAAATATCGGCAACCATACCTCCTTCAAACCTTGAAACTAGCCGATCTTCCAAAGACGAAAGGGCTTTTGGAGGTCTGTCCGAGGAAATAACAACTTGCTTATTATTCTGATACAAGGTGTTAAAGGTGTGGAAAAACTCTTCTTGGGTGCTTTCTTTATTGGCTAAAAATTGAATATCATCGATCAGTAAAATGTCGATATTGCGATACTTATTTTTAAAGTGGCTTGCCCTTCCAGATTGGACAGATTGAATAAATTCATTGGTAAATTTCTCACATGTTGCATACAGGACCTCAACGCCTCCTTTTCCCAGTAGTTCATTCCCTATCGCCTGCATTAAATGAGTTTTTCCTAACCCTACGCCGCCATAGATAAAAAGAGGATTATAGGTTTTTCCTGGAGATTTTGCTACAGCTTTGGCTGCGGCGTGGGCTAGCCTATTTGAGCTGCCGATTACAAAATTGTTAAAAGTATAAAGAGGATTAAGGGTGACTTCTTTTGCTTCTTTTTCTTTCTTAGCAATAAAGGGGGTTGTTTTTGGTAGAGCAATTTCTTTTTTTGTAATAACTTTGTATTTAACCTCACTTATTTTATCAGAAGAAAGTTTAGACAAGGTCTTAAAGATTTCATCTTTGTATTTGTTCTCTAACCATTCCTTATGAAATAAATTTGGAACACCAATAACTGCAACTCCATTTTCAAAAGAAGAAATAAAAGTATCTTTAAACCAGGTCGTAAAACTGGCTTTAGAAAGATTAATTTCTAGTTCTCCTAAAACTGCTTGCCAAAGGTCTTTTTGATCCATCTACTTACCCCTATCCACAGCTTAACAAAGTTATCCTCATCATTCAATGGTGTTTAAGTCTTGCCACGAGTGGATAAGTTGTGTATAATCTTAGTGTTATAGCGAGGCAATAATGAAAAGAACCTATCAACCAAAAAAAGCAAAAAGACAGAAAAAACATGGTTTCTTATCTAGAATGAAAACTAGCGGCGGGAAAAATATCATCAAAAGACGGCGCTTAAAGAAAAGAAGAATATTAACTAAGTAAATGATTAAAAAAGAACAAAGAGTTCCAGCATTAAGAATAAAAAAAATTTACCAAAAAGGCCAAACTAGAAAGAGTGAGAATATTACCCTTAGGTTTTTTGAGAACCATAAACAAACTTCACGATTTGGTTTTGTTGTTTCAAAAAAAGCCATTAGTAAGGCAACAAAAAGGAATTTAATTAAAAGGCGTTCTTCTGAGATAGTTCGTAACATAAGTGATAAGATAAAATCAGGGTATGATTACGTTCTAATATTTAAAAAAGAGATTGAATTTCAAGAATTAGAAAAAGAGATTAAAGAGATACTTAATGTGTAAAAAAGTTGCTTTAAAAACAATACGTATTTATCAAAAAACTTTGTCGCCAGACCATGGATTTATCTCTTCTTTTTTCCCTAATGGCTATTGTTGTTTTGAGCCAACTTGTTCAGAATATACCTATATAGCTGTTAATAGATATGGAGCGTTTAAAGGAAGCTTTTTGGGGCTCAGGCGCATATTAAGATGTAACCCTTGGTCAAAGGGTGGTTATGATCCAGTGAGGTAAAAATGAGTTTTTGGAATACTATTTTATATCAACCATTATTTAACCTTTTAATTATTTTTTATAATTATTTAGGCCATAATTTAGGCATTGCTATTATTGCTTTGACAATTTTGATTAGACTAATACTCCTGCCCATGACCAATAAATCTCTTGTAGCTCAAAAGAAAATGAAAGAATTACAGCCGCACTTAGAGCGAATTAAGAATGACCATGGGCATGATAAGAAAAAGATGACTCAAGCAACCCTAGAGCTATACAAGGAGCATGGAGTTAATCCGCTAACAACCTCTTGTTTGCCGCTTTTAATTCAATTTCCAATTTTTATTGCCCTTTATCGCGTTTTTTTCAACTTTTCTAAATATGCTGATTTTAGTCTGCTCTATCCTTTTGTCCATCGGCCAGAGTCAGTTAATACGCATTTTCTTTGGCTTAATTTGAGTTCATTTGATCCACTATATATCTTGCCTATTTTGGCTGGTTTAACCTTATTCTGGCAAACTAAGATGATGATGCCAAATCAGGGAAAACAGCTAGCTAAAAATGAAGAATCATCAAAAGACAACAAGGGCCAGCAAATGGAGGATTTTCAAAAAATGTTTTCAAAACAAATGATTTATATTTTTCCAGCAATGACTTTTATGATCTCATTAAAACTTCCTAGCGCGCTGGTGCTATATTGGGTTGTGACCACTTTAGTCGGAATCGTTCAACAATACATGATTTTAAAAAATGATGGTATACAAAGTACTGCTAAAGGAACATTGATAACAGTCAAAAAAAGAGAATAGAAGTTGGAGGAGTGCCAGAGTGGTTTAATGGCGCCGCCTCGAAAGCGGACGGTCCCGCAAGGGGCACGCAGGTTCAAATCCTGCCTCCTCCGAAGAAAGAATCGAGATAGAGATTTGAGAAAGAGAATGATAAAATAAAAAATAAAGAGGGGCAATGGCTGACTTTATTGAATTGGCGAACCAATTAAAAGCCGCTTCAACTACTAAAATCTTGGATTTAGTTCTAGAAGGAGCGGTTTTGAATAATGCTTCTGATGTTCACTTAGAGCCACAGGAAAAAGATTTAAGGATAAGGTATAGAATTGACGGGGTTTTGCAGGAAGTTGCTCATATTCCTAGAGAAAATTATAAAAATCTGCTTTCACGCATCAAATTTTTAGCCAAGATGGATTTAAATGTCAGAGAAGTTTCTCAAGAAGGAAGATTTGGTCAGACAATTAAAGATAAACATTATGATTTCAGGTGCGCAACTTTGCCGGTTGCTTATGGAGAAAACGCAGTTTTAAGAATTTTAGAGCAAGAAGCAAAATTTTATACTTTATCAGAACTAGGATTTAAGAAAGAAATTGAAGAGCAAATTTGTAAAGTAATTAAAAAACCATTTGGCATGATTTTAAATACTGGTCCTACGGGTTCCGGAAAAACAACTACGCTTTATGCAATTTTAAATGAATTAAATAAACCAAATGTCAAAATCATTACTCTGGAAGATCCAATTGAGTATAAAATTGAGGGTATTGTTCAATCACAAGTAGATCCAATTGAAGGATTTGGTTTTGCCGAAGGACTAAAAGGCGCCTTAAGAGCTGATCCAGACATTATTATGATCGGAGAGATTCGAGATTCTGAGACGGCTAACATTGCCTTGCAAGCCGCACTAACTGGCCACTTGGTTTTATCTACTTTTCATGCTAATAATTCTTGTGCCGCGTTGGTCAGATTAGTTGAAATTGGCATCAAGCCCTATCTTTTGTCAGGTTCGATAAATGCAGTGATGGCTCAGCGTTTAGTCAGAAAAATTTGCCCCATTTGTAAAGAAAGCTTTATTTTAGAAAAGAGGTTTGTTGATTATTTAAAAATTAAACTGCCTGGGGTTAAGATCCCAAGCACCTTATTTAAAGGAAAAGGTTGTCCGAGTTGTTCAAAAACTGGATACAAAGGCAGGATAGCTATTGGTGAAATTTTGATACCCAATGCAGAAATTGAAGAATTATTAATTCAAAAAGCTCCTTTGTCTGAAATAGTTAAAAAAGCACACGGGGCAGGTTTTTTATCTCTTGAGCAAGACGGGCTTTTGAAAGTAATATCTGGAATAACTACTTTCCCCGAAGTGTTTAGAGTAACAAGAGAGTAGAATATATTATTGTTGCAGTCGTAAGCTCCCTGTTTGTAGCGCAGCGGCCATCCAGTAAACAATAGAAATAGCTATTGCAATGATAGCAAGGCCAATTATAGAAGTCAAAATAATATTTTTAGCTGCTTTAACTTTATCTTCATTGCCAGCTGAAGTAAGATAGCTAATTCCGCCATAAACTAAGTATGCAATGGCAATAGCGGCAACAAAATAAAGAACATAAGTAACTATACTGGCAATGAGAGCTGAAGGTGTACTCGATGACCCTTTATATAGTCCCCAACCAGGAAGGTCGCTTGCACTAAGAGCAAACGCCTTTTGAGGCAAAAGAGCTAATAAACCAGAAAGCGATGCCCAACGAAGAGTTTTTAGAATTTTCATTTAATCCTCCATTTAGTTTTGTAATTTTATTTTCTTCTAATTATATATTAAACAAACCATTAAAATTGTCAATAGTTATAAATTAAGGAGGGGTAATATTTGGAGGAACGCCGCCAGCCAAAATATCCCAAACCCAAGTAACAATAACCCAAGCAAGCAACGCCACCCATAAGCCAATAAACGCCCAGGTGATTGTTTTTTTTGCTTTCTGCGCCTGTTCTTCGTTGTCAAAAGCAGTAATATAATAATATCCGCCAAGGACAAACATGAGTACAGCTATAGCGCCAAAGAACCCAATAAATCCTTTTAAGCAGACTCTAATTATGTTTTCAATGTCATCTATATTGGCGCAAGACCACTCTTTACAATCAGGGCGATTGGGTAAAGGAAAAAACCCCCATATTATTTTAGTTTTTGCTAATTTATTTAAAAATTTTTTCATGGCGGTAAATCCTGTCCAGTAAATGCTTTATAAATCCAATAAAGCATTGATATTGATATGGCAATAAAAACTAGTCCAGTAACTGCCCAAGTTATGTTCTTTTTCGCTTTTTCTACTTGCTCTTGATTCCCGGCTGACATAATATACATGATTCCAGAATAGACAATGGCTATAACTGCAAAAGCTCCAGCTGCTCCCAATAGCCATGTTATCACAGATACAAACAGCCCAAAAGCCCAGCCCTTACCCCCTCCAAGATTGTCTAATTTACCTTTTGTAAAGTCAGTTATTTCTAAAGGTGAAGATACAGAAGAGCTAGCGGTAGCAAGATAGGTTTTTGTTTCGCTGGATACTTTATATTGAGTGGAATCAGCAGCAAAAACTGTTGAAGTAAACAAAAAGATAGGAATTATTGTTAAGGAAAGTTTAAATAATATTTTAATCATTTTGCAACTACATTCCCTTCGCCAAGAATAAATTGTAAGAGTGAATAAGTTGCAATAATTATTGCTAGTCCAACAAGAGCACCAATAATAGTATCTTTGGCATCTTGTAGCGCTTCTGGATTACCTGAGGAAGTGGCATATTTAAAAGCAGCAAAAACAATCATATAAACTGCGAGTAAAGAACCAATTATGGCTGCCCAAGCGTGAACATAACGGATATGTTCAATTAAACCAACTTTGCCTGATGGTTCGCCCGGAAACTTGGCGCCAACTTCAACACCTTCGCCCAAAGTGCTTGAGCTAGAGCTGCTGGAAGATCCACTACTTGCAGAAGTAACTGATGTTTGACCCTGCGCATCAGGAGCGCTGCTTGTATCACTTGTATAACCGCGAACGTTAAAAACATATTCACTGCTGGTTTGGGCATTTTGCATGGTAAATGAGGTGTTTGTAACTTTACCCCCCACAGGATAGATATTTCCATCCTTTTTGAATACTTTGTAGTATTCCATACCCGAAACCGCATCCCATGTAACTACAATTTTAGAGCCGTCTCGAACAGCTTTGACATTTTTAATTTCTTGAGCTGCCTGAGCAAAAGAAAAAACAATTAAACATAAAATAAAACCAATAGTTATTTTTTTAACAAAAATCAATTTCATTATATTTTTGGTTTTTCTCTTTCAATCAATGGTTCAGCTAAACCTAGAATATTAGTGATAGAGGCGGCGGCTGCATCAATTGCAGATTGCAAAGGTTGATTTTTATTAATAACAGCATCAATCATATTTTTAAATACCTCATCTATTTTCTGGGGTTCTCCGCCCTTGTGCCAATTTGTTGCTGTATAGCCCTGGGCATTAAAAACTTGTGTACCCTGCAACCCATCCAAGTAGGCTGTCTTAGTTTGCTGGGCAGATTCTTTTGCTTTTTCTAGGGAAGCAGTTGGTTTTTCATTTTCATTTGAGCCTGCTGGAGAAGCAGGAAGTGTTTGGGTAGATTTGATTATTCCCTTGGAGATGGCTGCAAACCTCAAAAAGTCCCAGGCAACTAATGGATACTTAGTGTTTTTGGAAACAACTTCTGGCCAAAAATAGCTATAGTCAACTCTTTCTGTAATTCCTTTAATTTGTGGCATTGGAGCTACTTCAAATTTAAGATTAGGGTATTGTTTTTTTAACACAGCTTGCAAATAAGAATAGTGAAAAATCATGGCTGTTTTTTCTTCACCAAAAGCAGCTACTGAATCAGAGAAACTGTCGTTCCAGGTGTATGTTTCTTTACCTGGTTGGGCAAACGAGGTATAAAAATCCAAAGCAGAAGTGCCAGGATAAACTAAACTGCCATCATTCTTTTTAACCGAAAGATTAAAACTGGCGGTTTTTTTATCGGTAGTGATCATCGGAGCATTATTTTGCATCATTAAAAGTGAAAGAATATCTGAAGCTTTAGCAACATTATTAGCCGCACCCAAAGCAACGCCCGATTGGGTAATATTTCCATGTGCATCTTTTTGAGTTAATAATTTTACTACTTCAATAAAGTCAGACCAGTTTTGTGGTCCAGAAGAAAGTAACTGTACGTTTCTGTTGTTCTGATCAATCGGGCCAGGTATACTTCCAATGGTTGACTGATTAAGAGAATCTAGGGTTTTTTGAAAAATATTTGCATTGTAATACAAGGCCAAGCTATCTACAGAAAGAGGAATCCCGTAGATTTTATTGTCATAAATTAAATTATCATAAGTTGCTTTTACAAACACTTCTTTGAATTGAGTTGGCTGATCTTTTTCAGGAGCCTTTTTTTCGCTTTGGACAAATTCAAAACCCAAAGGTGCTGGTGTTAATTTATCCAAATGTTTTGGTACTGAGTCGTGATATAAAACAAACATATCTGGTCCAGTACCAGCTGCCAGAGCATTCAAAAGGTCATTGTCATATGTATTTAAATCCTTTTTGACATAGTTGATGGTTACATTTGGGTGTTTTTCCTTATATGATTGGAGAATGTCTTTAAAGGAATCCTCATCATCAAAAAGACGCCAATAAGTTAAAGTAACAGGCTCTTTGGGATAGGTTAGTTTACTGGATTCTGATGTATCTTTATTTCCAGTTACCAGAACAATAACTACAATAATGATTAATAAAAAAACAAAGGCGCCAATTCCGATTAAGATGTTTTTATTCATAAAACCCCTCGTAGCTTAAATTTATAAATTATTTAAGAATTTTTGAAAATCTTCTTTCAAATCTTCTCTTTGTAAAGTCATTTTAACGATTGTTTTAAGAAAACCCAGTTTTTCTCCAACATCATAATACTGTCCATCGAATTCATAAGCATAAACTGGTTCTTTTTTAGAGATTTCACTAATAGCATCCTGCAACCATATTTCTCCATCTCTACCTGGTTTAGTTTTTTTTAGGAATTTGAATATTTTTGGAGTGAGAATGAACCCGCCAATATGGGCTAAGTTAGAAGGTGCTCTCTCTGGCCCTGGTTTTTCAACAACAGAAATTACCTGAAAAACACGGCTTGATATTCTTTTTGGCTTAATTATACCATACCTTCTCTGCCCGGCTTCGTCAGTTTTGACAACAGAAAGAACAATGCCGCGGTATTTTTTATAAACCTCAATTAATTGGGTAAAATAAGGCACTTTGCCGCCAATAATGAGATCGTCAGCCCAGTTGACAATAAATGGTTCATTCCCAATCATTTTTTCAGCACATAAGACTGCATCCCCATTTCCTTTTGGTTCATTTTGATAGACAAAGTTAAATTTTGTACCCTCGTTGATTTTTTTAATTTCCTTTAAAAGATCTGTCTTTTGGCGCGATTTTAACATTGCCTCTAGTTTTTTATCAGAAGAGAAATAATTTTTGATTGCTTCTTTTTCTTTATTAATTACAAATGTAATATTTGAGATATTCGATCTTTTAAACTCATCAACTATTAATTGGGTTATTGGTTTATCAATAATTGGGAAAAGCTCTTTTGGGATCGCCTTAGTTGCTGGAAGAAAACGCGTTCCTATTCCTGCACAAGGAATAACTGCTTTTTTAAACTCCACCCTATCTCCTACTCAAAAGTAAACAGATTATTTTTATAGTTTACTTTAATTTTATCACCTTTTTTGAATTTACCCTCAAGAATTTTTGTGGACAAAGGATTTTCAATCTCTTTTTGAATTAATCTTCTTAAAGGACGCGCACCAAACATTGGATCATATCCTTGATTAGCTAATTGGTTTTTGGCTTCTTCGCTGGCTGTTAGATCAATATCCTGTCCCAAAAGAAGCGTTTTTACTTCATCAAGTTGTATGTTAACAACTTGCTTTATCTCTTCTTTTGAGAGTGATTTGAAGAAGATAATCTCGTCAATTCTGTTTAAAAATTCTGGCCTGAAGGTAGTTTTTAATAGCTCATTCAATTCTTCTTTTACTCTCTCGACTCCTTTTTCCTGAATTAAATGAGAGCCGATATTGGAAGTACAGATAATAATAGTATTTTTAAAATCAACTGTTTTGCCTTTAGAATCAGTTAGTCTTCCTTCATCCAAGATTTGCAGCAAAATATTGAAAACATCAGAATGAGCTTTTTCAATCTCGTCAAGAAGGATGATTGAATATGGCTTTCTCCGTACGCTTTCAGTTAATTGTCCTCCTTCTTCATAACCAACATAACCTGGTGGAGCGCCGACCAAACGAGCAACATTGTGTTTTTCCATATATTCAGACATGTCAATTCTAATTAAGGCGTTTTCATCATCAAACAAAACATCGGCCAATGTTTTTGTCAGGGCGGTTTTACCAACGCCAGTTGGCCCCAGAAAGATAAATGAGCCAATGGGGCGATTTGGATGCTTTAAACCAGCCCTCCCCCTTCTGACCGCTTCAGCAATTGCAGTGACTGCCTCATTTTGACCAACAATTTTTTGGTGGATTCTTTTTTCTAGGTTTAGTAATTTATCTAAATCTTTTTCTTTAAGTTGAGAAATTGGAATATTGGTCCAACGAGAGACAATATCTTCAATGTCTTCTCTTTTGACTATTTTTTTATTATCCAGATGGACTTTAGCAGCTGCTTCGTCAATTAAATCAATAGCTTTATCAGGCAGATGGCGGTCGGCAATATATCTTGCTGATAAAGAAGCAGCGGCAGCCAAAGCTTCATCCTCATATTTAATTTTGTGGTACTTTTCATATCTATCTTTTATACCTTTTAAGATTTCCAAGGTTTCGTCTGTTGATGGTTCTGCAACTAATACTGGTTGAAACCTTCTTTCAAGGGCTGGATCTTTTTCAACATATTTTCGGTATTCTAAAAGAGTGGTTGCGCCAATACAATGAAGTTCTCCTCTGGCTAGGGCTGGTTTTAGAATATTAGCCGCATCAATTGCTCCTTCGGCGCCTCCGGCGCCAACAACATTATGAAACTCATCAATGAAAAGAATTACTTCTCCTTCTGCTTTTTTTACTTCGTCTATGGACTGTTTTAATCGTTCTTCAAAATCTCCCCGAAACCTTGTTCCAGCGACCATTGCTGGTAGATCAACGGCTAGAATTCTTTTATTTTGGAGTGGAGCTGGCACTTGTTTATCGGTAATTTTAATTGCTAAACCTTCTGCAATTGCTGTTTTCCCCACCCCGGGTTCGCCGATTAAAACAGGGTTGTTTTTAGTTCTACGAGATAAAATTTGAATGGTGCGCTGGATTTCGTCTTGTCGGCCGACTAAAGGGTCAAGTTTGTTTGCAGCAGCAAGAACAGTCAAATCCCTTGAGTATTGGTCCAAGAAAGGTGTAGTTGATCTTTTTTCTTTTTTCTTTGATTCTTCGGTTTGCTTTATCCTATCAGCAATGGCTGCTCTGGAAGTTGGTTGATTAAAGAAGTCAGAAAAAGTGGACTCAAATAGATTATCAAAAATTGACTGGCCAAAAAAAGTTTCTTCTTCAGCGCAGGCATGACAGAGATGTTGCGTCTGCCGCTCATTGTTTTTTGTTTTTATTAAAGTAACCGTGGCTTCCCTAAGGTTACAATTTTGACATAGCATATATACTCCTACCTACCCAATTTTAGGATTCTAGAAAGAAATTAGTTCAATGTCAATAGTTCTATTCAGTTTGAATTTTGAGGACTTTTGTTTTTGAAGTTTCAAGCTTTGGAATAGTAATTGTCAGAATACCATCTTTTATCGAAGCGGATGCTTTGGCTGAGTCAACCGCTATGGGTAGTAGATACGAACGGGAGAAAGTGCCCCAATAGCATTCTTGACAGAGGTAATTCTCTTTTTTTACCTCTGTTTTTGATTTTC
The DNA here is from genome assembly GCA_026397155.1 of Candidatus Berkelbacteria bacterium. GTDB lineage: Bacteria > Patescibacteriota > UBA1384 > JAPLVJ01 > JAPLVJ01 > JAPLVJ01. The sequence goes on from JAPLVJ010000009.1 coordinate 14,889, forward strand.
TTTCTCCTTTTATGTTGACCATCTCGTCTGATATAGAAACTTCCAGCTCTTCTGGTCTAACCCCAGCAATTGGAGCTTGAATAACAATTTCATTATCTGTTTGGCTTACATCAATAGCTAATTGCCCTTCAAATTCTTCTAAGCCCTCTTCTTCTTGTGCCATATCCCCTCCCTGCCCCTAACGAAGCGACACCGCGATGCGTGGATGTAAACCACGAGAGCGGGAAGCGAAGTGGGGCCGTTTCCTTAATTTTTAGTAATGCACTTTTAGTATATAATTATAGCAAGGCCAAGTCAATATGCTAGAGACAATAATTAATCTTATCTTAAATCTTGTTTTTCCCAAAAAATGTGTTGTTTGCGGTAAGGGAAATAGTTGGTTTTGCCCAGAATGTATTGATAGCATTGACTACTATGAAGTGCCTTTTTTAAGGATGCAGAACTCTTTTTTAGATGGTTTAATTTCAGTTGCTTATTTTCGAGGACCAATTAAAGAGGCAATTCATGCTTTCAAGTATGATGGTGTAAAAGAGCTGGCAGAACCATTGTCTGAGATTGAGATTAAAAGTTTAAAAAAGATCAATCTCAGTTTTATTGATCAATCAATTTTAGTTCCTGTGCCTTTGCATGTTTCAAGGGAATCAGAAAGAGGCTTTAACCAGGCGGTTCTCCTTGCAGAGAAGATTGCTAATAAATTGGATCTTAAAATTTTAAAAGACAGCTTGATAAAGACCAAAAAGACAATATCTCAAACAGAATTAAATCAAGTATTACGCAAGAGAAATATTCGAGGCACTTTTTCTTTTGTTGGAGATAGGAGTAAAGTTAAGAACAGAGTTGTTATTCTTATTGATGATGTTTGGACAACTGGATCAACCATGAATGAGTGCGCTAAGGTATTGAAAAAAACGGGAGCAAGTCGGGTATGGGGTTTGGTGTTGGCAAAAGGGTGATAAAATTGATTTTCGAAGCTAAATCTGGTAGAATCATTGCGTGGAGGAGTGCCAGAGTGGTTTATCGGGCTTGTCTTGAAAACAAGTGTGTTCGTAAGAGCACCAGAGGTTCGAATCCTCTCTCCTCCGTTTTAACAAGAGTGAGTTCGTATTTGCTTTTAAGCAAACCCCAAACGTGAAACATTTGGGGAGTCTCACCCCCTCTGATGATTATAAGGAGAGGTGCCCGAGTGGCTTAAGGGAACGGTTTGCTAAACCGTCGGTGGTCTAAAAGCCGCCTCGTGGGTTCGAATCCCACCCTCTCCGAATGAACGAAGTGAATGAGGAAGGGAGCAAAACAATTGCTTGTTTTGCGTTGGGGTTCGAAGGGCGCGAGTAGAAAGCGACCGAATAGGGAACTTTCTGTGTGTAGCGCCCAGGCTCCGAGTCGGAGCGAGGAGGAATCCCACCCTCTCCGAA
>JAPLVJ010000010.1 GCA_026397155.1 Candidatus Berkelbacteria bacterium
GTAAAATCCAAAAAGCAAAAACCAAATAATAGAAAAAGATTTTATTGAAAATCGATGATAATAGAACCAGCCAATAACTAAAGAAATCAGACCTAAAAGAACAGTGACTAAACCCCACAAATAAGTATCAGCACCAGCTAGAGTGTAGCCAAATAGCAACCCAAAAACCAAAGTATTAATAACTGCGCCTACATTATTAATCTTTTTTCTAAAAGCAATTTCTCTAATTACATCAATTTCATCCTTGTGTTCTGCTTCTTCCATTTCTTTGATATTTTGTAATCTATAAAAAGCATAATTAAATAAAGTGAATAAAACGACTAAAAAGATAAGCTCAACACTAGAAGAAGAACTAACAGTATCACTAAAACGAGCACTTTGTGGTAAAAAAATATAAAAAATATGAGTTAAATATGACAAAACTAAAGCTACTGTAAGGAAAATAAAGTTTTCAATAAATACAGATTGAAGAACAATAACTGTGGTTAAAATTAAATTTGCCGACAGGGCATTAACATTATTAAAATTAAGAATATTAATAGCCAAAAATCCTAGTATATAAGCTAAATAACGAGGGATATGGGGTTCATCTTTGGCATAAATCTTTTTTCCAACAAATTCATGGATGGCAAAACTGATAATTAAACAAAAAGCCGCAAGAATAGAAAAACCAAGCGGATTTTGAAATAATATAGGATAAAAATAGCCAAAAAACAATCCAGGTATGATAGCCAAAACAACTTGAGTAAACTTACTCAACCAATAATATCCAAAGTCTGATTCAAATTGTTTTGTTGTATTTGTATAACTCATTTTAATAAGTGGGAAGTATAACATAAATTTCACTTATTGTCAAGTTCTACTATTGACAAATTAAGGGTTTTTTGCTACGATATAAAGTCGTAACCATCCTACCTCACCTCCGGGGTGGTGAAGACCATTGACCGGTAAGTTCACCCCGCACATTCTGTAATCGGAAGCGCAAGCTTATTTCGATGATGGAATGTGCGTGGGTGGGCTTGCCGGCTTTGTTTTGTGTTGCGAAACTTCGCGGCGCAAAACACCCCTAACGAAGCTCGAAGAGCGAAGTGGGGTTATTCTTGTTTGTTCGGTGTTTGTTTGGTATAATAGACTTACTATGCCTTTGTGGAAAATTGAAGATTACAAAATTCTATTTCTGGATATGGATTCTTTTTTTGCTTCAATAGAACAGCAAGTAAATCCTAATCTTCGTGATAAACCAATAGCTATTGCTCCTTACACAGGCAAAACAGGGTGCGTTATTTCAGCATCAAGAAAAGCCAAAGAATGCGGCATTAAAACAGGTATGATGGTAGGTGAAGCAATTAAAATTTATCCACAAGTAAAAATCCTGGAAGCACGACCTTTTTTATATCATCTTTATCATAAAGAAATTGTTAAAGTAATGCAGTCATTCAGCCCTTTTTTGAAAATTCTAAGCATTGATGAAATGGCTGTTCCACTCGAGATAGAAGAAAGAAATTCCAATAAAATAATCGAGATTGCTCAAAAAATTAAATCAGAAATCAAACGAAAAATCGGAAATTATCTAACTTGCTCAATCGGTGTTGGACCAAATCAGTTTTTAGCTAAAGTCACAGCTGAATTTAAAAAACCTGACGGCTTTTTCTGTGTTTCTATAAAAGAACTTGGGGATTTTTATTCAAAATTAAAATTAACTGATTTACCTGGCATCAACATTAGAATGGAGCAAGCTCTTCACTGCGCTGGAATCAAGACCGCCCTAGAGTTTTATAAAAGTCCTCAAGAATATTTAACTCGATTTTTTAACCATCCGGGCAAGGTTTGGTACCTCCGTCTAAAAGGTTATGAAGTTGATGACTATCAAAGTAAAACGCGTAATATGGGGCATTCTTTTGTCTTGCCGCCGCAATTTAGAAAAAAAGAGGAAGTAAAAAAAGTTTTGATCAAACTTGCTTTTAAGCTGGGGTACCGTTTAAGAAAAGAAAAATTCTTTGCAAAAGGACTTTCTTTGTCAATCAGATTTTTAAACCATACAACAATAAGAAAATGGACTACATCTAATCTTTTTTCAGATAATAAAACCTTGATTAGCCTAGCTTTAAATTTGTTTTCTAAAATTGATTTTAAAGACGCACCGATTCATATTTATTTATACTCCTATAATTTAACAAAGAGTAGGAAACAGTATTCTTTGTTTAGCGAAACAGAAAAACAATCTCAATTTTCAGAGGTTGTGGATAAAATTAATGATAAATACGGTGCTAATACAATCTATTCTGCCAGCATGGATAAGACTGATGAAGCAGCACCAGATCGAATCCCTTTTGGTAAACCAAGATATGAGATAAAATATTGAAATAATTTTTAATGTAAGATAGTATTAAAATACGAAAAATTAAATTAATGGGAGGCAAAATGGACAAATGCGAAGTATGCGGCGTGCCAATCGATGACAATAATCGATGTTCGTGTCATCCAAATCTCTGTGCTCAGCACTGCACTTGTGATGAAGACTGCACCTGCGGCTGCAAACAAAAAGCAGAAACAGCGAATGCAGAACCAGGCGCTCCAGAAGAAAAAACAGAAGAACCAGCCGAAGGAAAACAGGCACCAGAAGCTCCTCAAGAGAAGCCAGAAGAAGAAGCACCTAAACAAGAGTAAGTTTTTTCTAAAGGAATATACACAAAATCAGTTTAGTTCAAGCTGATTTTGTGGTATGCTAAACCTGGAGATAAAAATGAGTGAAAAAGAACAACCTATTTTGACTGATTTTGACATGCCTAAACTACAAGAACCAGAAGATGAAGAGACACGTATAGCAAGAAGGTTTCGAGAAACAAACCCGCATTACCTACGAGCAAAGAGAGATGTTGAAGAAAAAACTAACGGCAACTCTCAACCTGAAAAAAAGACCTAGAAGCTACTTTATGCTATAATATTTTATAAAAGGAGGAGTAATTGAAAAAACTAACTTGGTTAATAGCTACTATCCTCTTTTTAATTTTAACCAGTGCTGCTTTCGCAACTCCAAGAGAACAGGTTCAAACAAAAATTGAAGATAAATGCGCTTCTATCCAGGCAAAAATTGCCAATAAAATTACTAAGTTTGATAGCAGTAAAGAAAAGCATGTGTCAGCTTACAATAACCTAAAAGATAGAATCACAAAATTTATTAAAAAATTTGATGAAAAAGGTTATGACACATCAAAAATAAAGACAGATCTCACCACTTTGAATGGCAAAATTGACAAATTTACGAAAGATTATTCAACTTATATCAATAAACTTCGTGAAACACAAACTCTTGCCTGCGGTCATTCCGAAGGCCAATTTAAAGATACTTTAGTTGAAGCTAAAAAATTGTTAAAAATTGTCCACCAAGACGCATCAGACATTCGTAAATATTACCGCACAGAGATTAGAAAAGATATGACGGACTTAAAAAAACAGAAATAAAGGGTAAATATGAAACTTAAATCAACTAACAAAACTTGGTTAGTTACAATCGTGATACTTATAATTGTCATTCTTGCTGCTATTTGTCCTTTTTATATGATTGGGAAAAACTATTTTGAAAAAACAAAAGACAATCAAATACCGACAAATAAATCCGTAACAACCAAAAATACAAGCCCTGAAGCTAAAGAAATTGATAATGAGCTAAAAGAAATTGACAAAGAGGCAAATTCTGTTAATGAAAGTGATTTCTCTGATAAAACTTTGAGTGATTCAGAATTAGGACTTTGATTAAATGAGAAAATTAGTTCTATTAGGAACGATCAATCCTGGTTTTTTAAATTTGGGGAAAACATGCTATGTTTATGGTAGCTTTCAATCTCGTTATCTGAGCCTTGGTATTTCTAAAGACGGTCTGCGTTTAGTGATCCCTTATAGATTAAGAGGCAACCATTTGCTAATTAATAATTTTCTAAAAGAAAAAAAAACCTGGATAGAAAAACAATTAAAAAGAGTGCGAGAAATAAAAACTCATAAAACAAACCTGCCTCAATACCTAATAGAAAATGGCAAAAAAATTGAGGGGAAAGAACTACAACAGCATGCCAAAATAATGATTACAAAACGCGCAAAAGAATTAGCCGCTTTTGGTAACTTTAGATTCAACCACATTTATATTAGAGACCAAAGAACAAGATGGGGAAGTTGCAGCTCAAAGAAAAATTTATCATTTAACTGGCGTTTAGTTCTCTTGCCTAAAAACGTTTCTGATTATATTATTTATCATGAGCTTGTTCATTTAAATCACCCAAACCATTCCAAGGTATTTTGGCAAGAATTATCAAAATACTGTTCTGAGGGAAAAAATTATAAGAAATATCTAAACCAATATAGATTAGATTAAAATGATCAAAATAACAGCAATCAAAGATAGCATTTCAACACAAAAAGTTGATGCTATTGTCAACGCAGCCAATAAAACACTATCTGGCGGTGGCGGAGTAGATGGTGCAATTCACCGCGCGGCTGGCCCACAGCTCTCTAAAGAATGTAAAGCACTCGGCGGGTGTGAAACTGGCGGAGCAAAAATTACACGTGGTTATCGTTTACCAGCTAAATTTATCATCCATACTGTTGGTCCTGTTTATGGCCATGAAAATAACAAAGAAGCAAAACTTTTAACTGAATGCTATAAAAACTGCATGGAACTAGCCAAAATATACCGGATTAAAACAATTGCACTACCAGCCATTTCCACCGGTCTCTACGGCTTTCCAAAACAAGAAGCAGCCAAAATCGCTATTAAAACTATTAAAAACTTTGTTAAAAAAAATGACTGTTTTGATGAAATTTGTTTTGTTTTATTTAATGACGAAAATCTATACATTTATCAAAAGTTATTAATAAAGATATAAACCTCTCGACAAGCTCGAGGTAAAGGAGAAATATGGAACCAAAAAAAAGTTTTACTACAGAAGAGGCAAAAGAAATTGCAGAAAAGTTGGGTCTAAAATGGGATAAATTTGATGTTGAGCAATTTAGAATGGGTATGGATGTCGAACTCGAACATGGCCTTATTGATTCTCATACAAATGTAACCAATGATGATCCTTTAATAACTGGCAAAATTGCCTTAGCTCACTTAAACGAATTTTCTGATTATTACACTCGCTTGGACAAAATGGAAAAAGAAGCCGAAGCTACTTTGGGAAATAAGTAAAGATAGAAAAAATCAGTTCTAAATATTTGCACTACGCCTAAAATAGTGTTATTTTCATCTATTACGAGCACATCACAACGAAGTGGGGGTGAAAAACCATGCCAATCCCTGAAGCGCTGATAGTTGAGTTGTCAGGCGACGATAATCGGTTTTTCGAAAGAGTAGAAGCTTCAATAGAGTTTGCCAAATCACACTCAGAGACTGAAGTACATCTAGTACACAGTAAAGAGCAGAAAGTAAACCCAGGAATATTGTGCAACCGAAACGTTTTTCTATATGATGCAGAAAAACCATACAAAGAAGCATTTGAATTGTTGAAAAGTACCCCAAATGCAGCTTTCGTCTCAGCAGGAGATACTAGTTTAATTGTTATAGAAGCAGTGCACTGTTTCGGCCGGCCTAGTCATAAGAAAACAACGCCGGTCCTGGCAGCCATTATCCCAAAACCAAAAGGACATCTAATTTTAGTAGATGTCGACGCTTCGGCAAGATTGGATAGCAAAGGACTAGTTTTTGGTGCTCTTGTTGGCAGTGTGGTAGCAGAAACCCTTTTCAACAAAAAACCATTTGTTGCCCTTGTTAATATCGGTGAGGAGATAGGAAAAGGTCTACCGGAAATTCATAAAGCATATAACATTCTTGGCACTATTTTAGAAGGTTCTTTTGGAGGGTATATTGAACCCCACGAGTTATTTACTGGTCACATTGATGTTGCCGTAACTTCTGGCTTTATTGGAAATACAATACTCAAAACAACCGAGGGAGCAATAAATCTAATCAAAGAAACAGCAAGAGAAGAGTGTGCAAGAAACCCACTAAAACTGCTCCTTGGTGCTTTATTCGCGAGAAGTTCCCGTATTCTGCTAAACCGACTAGATTGGCGGAAATACTGCGGCGCATATCTGTTTGGCATTGGCGAGGAAAATCCAGTGCCAATAATTGTTACACACGGACGTAGTGACAAAGATGGGTTTATGTACGCGCTTGAAAGAGCACAAAACCCCAGCACTTTGCTCGTCTACCGTAAGGTGAAAGAAGACCCAACTATAAGTAATTACTTAGAGAGTAGCAGCCCGCTGTAGAAGCTATAGAACAGTAGGGCTTTTTTTATTGACAAGGATTTTTATGTTATAATTGTTTTATTGAAGTCGTAAATATAATAATTAAAAGGAGGACCTGTGGAAGAAGAAACTAAAAAACCTGAAGAAACACCAAAAGAAGCCCCTGCATCTGGCAGCAAAGATGTTGAAGAAAATAAGGCAATGGCAGCTATTGCCTATATCTGGATCTTGTTCCTTATCCCAATGCTGACCAAAAAGGATTCGCCATTCGCTATGTATCATGCCAAACAGGGATTAGCTCTTTTTGTTCTAAGCCTTATCTCGGGTTTTGTCTTCTGGATACCTTTTGTGGGTTGGGCGATCGGAATCTTTGTTTTTGTCCTCTTTATCATGGGCTTAATCAACGCCCTGCAGGGACAAATGAAGCCATTACCATTAATCGGGAAGGTTGCAGAAGGACTAAAAATTTAGTCTAATCCAAATTTTTAATGAAATTCAAGCAAGATAATAATTTTATATTCTCGTGTAATAAACAAGAGGCGTATTTTGTTTAGATTGACTATTCTACCTCAAGAGTACGAAAAAAAGAGATTTTGGATTGTCATTATTGTTTTTGTATTTGTTCTAATTGGCGCTGGAATTTATGGATGGTTAATGTTCTACCCAAAAACAACTAAAACTACAACAGCAACCACTCTACCCAAACCAACAAAAACAGATAATCAAGAAATATCAGCAGAAATAAAACAATTTGGCATTAAAATTGAAAAGATCAATGTACTGGCACCTATAATTAAAAACGTTGATGGCAATAACAAAACTATTTACAACAAAGCCTTGCAAAAAGGATTAGCTCATTATAAAGGCACCTCTTTACCAACAGAGGGAGGTAATATTTTTATATTTGGTCATTCCAGTAGCACTCTTGGCACTGGTCCCTACGCAACAATATTTGCCAAATTAAATGAACTCAAAAAAAACGATGTAATCATCATTTACTATCAGGACAAGGAATATCAATATACTGTTTTTAAAAAAGTGATCCTAGAAGCAAATGACACATCTGTTTTAGACCCAACCAAAAGAGAACAATTAACTCTAATGACCTGCTGGCCGATTGGGACTAATCAAAAAAGATTAATTATTAAAGCTTATCCTTTAGATACAGGGCAATAAGTGTGAAAAAACAGGTTTACTTTATTTTTACGACATTAATTATCTCCTTAGCTTCTTTTTATTTACTAAAAATAGCTCTAATCGGAGAATATAAAAATATCTTCTTAATCATACCTGGGTTACTTATCCTGCCAATAGGGTGGGGCGTTTGTTCTCTTCTTTTTGAAAACGTTAATTTTGTTTTGATTAGCACTTTAATTTCTGCACTGATTTTCCTCATTTTGTGGGGAATCCAAGTGCCGTATTTAATTTGTGCGACATTAATGATTATCTCAATGATTTGGGGTTATCGAAGAGTAAAGAAAGAAAAAACTTTAAGAATTAAAATTGCAGCTGAAGATATTATACCCAAAGGAATAGACTGGCTTTTTATGGTGATGGCGTTAATCATTAGTGTTGGGTTTTATTACTCACCAAAAGGGCAAGAGTTAAAAAACGGCCTAAAAATCCCACTTTCTATGGAAGAAAAGGTAATGAGTATGGCTGTTCCTGGATTTAATCAAAATCTTACTCTTGACCAAACTTTAAATTTAATTATTAAAAAAGACAAAGATACGCTTCTATCTAATCAAGCCCGCGATCAAATACTTGAGCAACTTGGGTTAGACAACTTGAATCTAAATGGCAAAGAGATAATTGCTCAAAACCCAGAAATTTTAGACAAACTAACCCTTACAAAAGTTAATCAATTCTTAAGACCATTTTCTGACTATTTACCAATAGCAGCTGGGGTATTAATTTTTCAACTCTTGGTGTGGATAAATCGTATTCTACTTCATGTAGCCGTATTTTTTAGCTTAATTATTTATGCAGCTCTTAGAGCAGCAAAGGTTGTCAAAATTGAAAAAATCACTACCGAAAAAGAAAAGCTAATGCTTTGATAGCCCTTCGCAATGCTACGGAGCTATCAACCCAACCGTAGCTTTCCGCCCTTTATCAAAGTTACTGGCAATTCACCGCAACTGTTAGTAAATGTGAAAGTGAAGGTGGGTTGACACAAAATAAAAATTTTACTACAATGATAGAGTGTTTTTATTATGAGCAATATTATTGAAGTTAAAAACTTAACTAAAAAATACAACAGTTTGGTTGCGGTAGATAATATTTCCTTTAGTGTCAAAAAAGGAGAAATTTTTGGTCTGTTGGGAGAAAATGGCGCCGGCAAGACAACAACTTTGGAAATTATTGAGGGTTTACGAAAATCAACCAATGGCGAGATTAAAGTTTTAGGTATGGATGTCCGCAAAAACCTACTGGGCATTAAAGAGAGGATCGGCGTCCAGCTGCAATCTTCCGCTTACTATGAGTACTTACAACTTCACGAAATTTTAGAACTTTTTGGCAGTTTTTATAATAAAGAAGTGGATACAAAAAAGTTATTTAAAATGGTTGGATTGGAAAACAAAAAAGATCAATACATAAAAAATTTATCTGGCGGACAGAAGCAAAGATTTTCTATTATTGCCAGTTTAATCAATGACCCAGAAATTGTTTTCCTAGATGAACCAACAACCGGTCTTGATCCCTTAGCACGCCGCCACACTTGGGATATTATCTCGGAAATTAAAAAACAAGGCAAAACCCTGATCCTTACAACACACTATATGGAAGAAGCAGAGATGCTCTGTGATCGCGTTGCCATTATGGAAAAAGGTAAAATTATGGCTATGGACAAAACGCACGAATTAATTGGAAAAGCCAAACATCCATACAAAATTGAGTTTATTTTAGAAAAAGATAATCCAAAATTTACTCAAGATTTAGAACAAAAATGCGCTATTGACAAAAACGACGTAAAAAAGTTGCCGGGCAAAACCGCTCACTATGAAATGAAATTACACACTCAGAGTAACTTAAATAAAGCAGTCGGCATGATTCAAAAACAAAACCCAGAAAGCCTAACTGTTGGCCAAACAACACTAGAAGATTTATTTATTGAATTGACAGGCAAATCAATCGAAGAGGAAGAAGGCAATAATGCTTAAACTTTTCATCACTAATTTAAAAATGATGGTTCGCGGCCGCCAAGCGCTTTTTTGGGCTTTAGCTTTCCCTCTATTGTTTACAGTCATATTTGGTTATTTTTTTGGTGGCGGAAGCGTGACTGTCGGCACGGTCGCCCTAATAAATAACTCAAAATCAACACTCGCACAAAATTATGAAAAAGCTCTTAATGAATCAGGAATCCTGAAAGTTAAGAAAGATGTCAATGAACAAGAAGCCAGAGATTTACTAAAGAAAAATCAAATCGGAGCAATTGTTGTTGTTCCTGAAAAATTCGGCGAAATGTCACCCGACGCGCCCCGTCAGATCAAAATTATTGAAGACCCCAGCAATGCACAGATAGTAGCAGGGATAATAGGTTTTACCAATCAGTTTTTGGTCGCCAGCGACTTTCAAATTGCCAATATTAAACCAAGCTTTTCCGTTAATGAAGAGAAAACAACCCAAAAACCCCTAAGTTATTTTGATTTTATATTAATGGGTTTAATTGGTCTGGCTTTAATGAACGCTTCAGTGCAAGGAATAGCAATTACCATGGCAAATTACCGCGAAGATAAAATCCTAAAAAGGATTACCACCACACCTTTAAAAACTTGGAAGTTTATTGTTGCTGAAATCCTCTCGCGGTTGTTTTTAAACTTGATTCAGGTTAGTTTTATTCTAGCGATTGGCCACTATGGATTTCACGCTCACATTTATGGAAATATACTATTGATTTACGCTTTTGCTTTGCTTGGTGGACTTTTGTTTCAGTCAATTGGTTTTACTGTTACCGCTCTTTCCAAATCCACTGATTCGGCCCAAGGAATGTCAATTTTTATCACCATTCCAATGATGTTTTTAGCCGGAGTTTTCTTTCCTATTGACCAGTTACCAAAGTGGCTTTTTTCTATTGTCCAATATTTACCATTAGCGCCGCTTCTTAGAATGATTCGCCAAATTGGACTAGAAGACACCTCGCCTTTTACCAATCCATTGAATATTATTATTGTCGGCATGTGGATTGTAATTATGTTTTTGATTTCGCTTTGGAGATTTCGTCTTTCTGATGAGTAAAAAAAACTCTTGACAAAACAGATAATTTTGATATAATGCATTAGGATAGTACTTCACAATGTCATGTACGAGTGGTTCCGTTTTTATGTAGCGGGGCTACTTGACATGTTTCAATATTCAGGTAAGAGAGAGCGTAACACCGCAGTAGCAGAGCAGTAGCACACCACACAGGAGGAACGTTCATGAAGAGACTGCTGACCATCGGGATCGTTGTGATCGTAGCAGTGCTGGTCTTCGCAAGGAACGTAGTACCTGCGGCGCGGGAAGGACCATCGAACGACATTATGGTCTCCCCGGCCGAGTTCAACAGCCAGCTACCAGTGGCAGATGCCACCGGCATGGTAGCGAAAGTCAACTTCTACTTCTACACAGACGTCAAGAAGGACGTTGCTCAGACCCCGTCAGGAATCGGCATACCTGCCAACGGGAATGACCTGACAAGAAACGATGGAGGGGTCCTAATCAGACAGACGCCGCAGAGGATGATGGGCGCTTCCGGCTCAATGCTGTCTCTGGCGACCAACACGAAGAACGACGGCGCGACAACGACAGTGAAGAGCACGACCATCATGCGTAGTACCCCGCTGCTTCGGGCTACAGTAAGCCAGAACACGAAGATAGCGGACATTTCCGGCAACACCCAGATCGTAAGCGAGATGCAGTACCTGCAGTACCTCAACATCGGCTCGGGTTCCCCCGTGGCGCATGCAAGCAAGAAGATCCTGGTCCTCGTGAGCACACCAGTACTCAACTGTGCTCTGATCACGATAGCCGGCGGACCCGACCAGATGAGCCAGATGGCCTACGACGCGCAGCGCGAGGTCGCCTCGACAGCGGCGACAAGACCGGTATCCTTCACTTACACCGGAGCATAGAGCGCACGCGCGGCATGACCGCCCCTGCCAAGGGGCATCAAGCAACACAAGCAACACGCAACATGCAACAATGCATCACCTCTCTCTCCTGAACACGAGGCCGTCCACCCGGACGGCCTCTTCCTTTTGTAAAACAAAAAAGCGCCTAGTTGCTGGTAGAATCAGGCGCATTTATTGTCTTTTCTGGTTTTAGCTCTTTTGTCCACTCTGAAGGAAAATACTTTTGCTTGAATTGCTCATAAACTGGTCTAGTTTTTGGAAAAACAACAATGGCATTGGCTACTTTTGCATCATCCGAACTAGAACTACCGCCATCCATACAAACAGCAAAATCCATTTTTCTTTTTTCCCAAAGATATCTTCGAATGTCAGTAAGGTGTCCAGTTATTTTCATGAAATAGAACTTATTTCCTTTTACAGCAATAATACTGCGAGCACTGAAGGAATCAAGAATGTCGCTTTGAAACCTTTTGTCTAACTTGATTGGTTTTGAATCCTTGATCAGCAAGGGTCCGGCATCCAAAGCATAAAAGACTTCTTCTTTTGTACAGCATTGGCCAATATGTAATCTCTCATCTTGATAAACGCAACCGCGACCTAAAGGAGCATGACAAGCTGAAACATCATCAAATCTGTAGATTACAGGCCCAATAGGCAAGCGAGCAGTAATCCTTCCGCGATATTTCACCCTGACAATAAATCCTCCATTTGTTCCAGCAGTGGCGCTTGTTCGTTTGACCATAGACCTGACTGTTTCGCCTCTGATACTAGAAGCTAACACCAGATCAGTGTAGTAAGAGTTCATATCAAACCATTTTTCTGATTTTACATGGATAGATCCTTTGTGGGCAAGACAACTAGAGCTAGAAATTAGAAGAATTAAGGTGCAAAACACTAGGCGTACCTTCAAGGGACACCACCTCCTTTAACATCTTATTCTATCAAACGTCACCAGAGAAACAAATAACAATAATGGATTGATACTTATTGTGCGACATTGATAAGTTTTACTTGATTTTTATTAAAAATTAGAACAATTTATTCTTTTTCTTTATTGAATTTGTGATGAAATTTTTGGTGAATTGCTTTTAATTGGGGATTTGTAACATGAGTGTAGATCTGGGTTGTTGAAATATTCTTATGTCCAAGAAGTTCTTGAACAGAGCGTAAATCAGCCCCAGATTGAAGCAAATCGGTGGCAAAAGTATGTCTTAAGGTATGACAAGTCGCCTTGACAGATAAACCAGCCTTCTTGACGTATTTTTCAACGATTCTTTCAATTGTACGAGTGGTTAAACGCATGTTTTCGCCTTTTTTCTCTACATCAACTCCTCTAGAATATCTCACAAAAAGAGGTTTATATTCATCTTTGCGGGCTTGTAAATATTTCAATATCCATTCACAGGCACTATCAGAAAGGAAAACAACTCGTGCACGACCGCCTTTGCCGATTACACCAAATTCTTTTGTTTTTAAGTTTATTTGATCTGTATTTAACTTGGCAATTTCAGCTACACGCAAACCAGTAGAAAACAATATTTCTAATATTGTTTTATCGCGCAAGCCAATAATATTTGATGTATCGGGCTGCGCAAGTAAAATTTCAGTCTGCTCATGATTTAAAAACTTTAACGAATGACTTTCAGTTTTTGGCAAATCAATTTTCTCTGGTGCTAAAACTTTCATATCTTTTCTAATCAAATATCTAAAGAAAGCGCGAAGAGCAATAACATGATAGTTTTGAGTGGATTTTTTAAGTGATCCCTTATTTTTGTCCTGTAGGCGAGATAAATAAAGGCGATACTTTCTAATCGTCTCTAGGTCAATTTTAGTGACATCCCTGTGTAGGCTAGGTGAGTGACCCTTCAACCAATTTGAAAAGCGATTTAAATAATGACGATAGTTGCGCAAGGTGAGGATAGAGGAATTCTTTTCGATCTCAAGATGTTCTAAATATTCCATAACTAATTTATCAAACATATTTTAACCTTTACTTAGGTCTTATTTTTGTCTCTTTGCATGTCAGTTAAGTTACATTGTCTGACATGACCTTAAAACCAATCTAGCATTCCCGACAATCCATTGTCAATACCTACTCAGTTACCAGCTTTTCTCTAACTACCCAATTTACCCCTTTTCCTGTTTGTATTACCTTTCCCCTATTTTCAAATGATTGAATATAACTGAATAATAACAAAAAAAATGTGCGCATAAATGAACTTATGTCGCACAATGCCAGAGTGTGTGGCCTTAATACGGCCTAGCCATCAATGTATTCGTCCATTTATAATCCGTCTTCTTCCACTTCTTATATGTCTTTATCTCTTCTCTGATTCTAAACAATCTTTTTAAATCTCTCTCATTAAAATTTGCCCAGGTTGAAATAAATCCGCGTTTTCCTTTTTCAGCATTAACTTTTTTCTTATTGTTTCTGGTGATAACCTCAACTGCCTCTTTCCAAAGACTAAACTCTTTTTTCTTGGCACGATTTTCAAAATTGTGCTTATCCATTAGTTTGATGATTTTTTTTGCGTCGGTTGGACTAAAAACATCAACTCTCGCCTGTCCTTTACCTGATGTCACTTTTCCACAATCAATTGTATCTGTAATTTGATCAATTAAATCCTTTTTATCATCTTTCATGGTTACTGCAAAATGAGGTCTAAAATAGAAATAAATGCGCCTCCCTCCCCTATCAAGGTGCCTATCACGCCTATAAATTAAAGAAAAACAGCCATTTTCTTCCATGATTTTAGTTACCAATGCGTTTGATAATGGCTTTGCCACGTTCCTCCTCACAATGCTCGTCGTCAAGTGCAAAAATCAAATATAAAAAATTAAAAAGTTAGTTTAAAAATAATTTTGAATTTTGATCTATCATTTTGCATTTTGAGATTTACATTTTAAATTTACCATGTGTCGCACAACCCTGTCAAGGGGCGTAAAGTCCGCCAAAGGCGGACCACGCCCCGCAGACCCCTAACGAAGCGACACCATGATGCATGGACGTAGACCATGAGAGTGACGAGCGAAGTGGGGTCAAGATCTAATAAAAAAACTCGCGACGTAACTTGAATAGTTTTACGACCGACGAGGTATTTTAGGATTAGTAATAGATTGAGCGAATTCTGGATTGAATTCTCTTGTAACTCCCTTCTATTCTTTAAGTTTAACTACTTTTCCTTCTTCAAGTGGCTTTATATCAGGCGTAACGGTTTTCTCGGTTCTTATCAGCGCATACCAATTTCTACCATTATTATCAACAAAATTTCCAAATACTCTATCGCCTACCTTGACTTCTTTTATTTCAACTTTTTTTGGTTCTTTTCTTCTTTCTCTTGTCGTCTCATCAGTAGCTGCAAGCCCTCCGCTAACTTCTTCAATCCAACCAGCAATCTTCTCTTCAACAAATTCACGCGGTTTAGTATATCTTTCTTGACTTAATTTAACCACTTTTTCTTTATTTGATGTAGTCACAATGCTTGGAGGAAGAGTAATAGCCGAGAATGCTGGACATGTAACACCATCTATAGACATTTTTAAATAAATATTATATTTATCCAAATTAACCAGATCATTTTCTTCAAAAACAGGCGCATATTCTTTAGCTAAAAATGGAGAATCCTGGGCACCAACCCTGAATGATATGATAGTACCAATGTTGCCAAAAACCGCGTCTCTAACTTCTTCAGGCATCTGAGCAATATACTGGTTGGCCAGTGTGATATTTAAATGATATTTTCTTGCCTCGGACAAAATCGTGGCAAATGCTTCTGTAGCAAAATTTTGGAATTCGTCAACATAAAGATAAAAATCTACTCTTTTTTCTTCTGCAACATGTGCTCTTTCCATTGAGGTCAGCTGAATTTTGGTAATCATCATGGCGCCAAGTAAAGCTGAATTATCCTCTCCAATTTTTCCAACTGGCAAACTGACCAAAAGTATTTTCTTTTTATCCATGATTTGTTTCAGATCAAAAGATGAACGTGGCTGTCCAACAATATTTCTGATTGTTGTTGATGACAAGAATTGACCAACTTTGTTTTGAATTGGAGCAATTGCCTCAGTTCTAAACTTTGGATCATATCTTTCAAATTCGTTAAGCCAAAAATCCTTCAAAATAGGATCATCAACTTTATTAATTACCTTAGTGCGGAATCTCTTATCAACTAAAATTCTCATAATTCCAAGCATAGTTGAATCTGGATATGCAATTAACGACAAAATTGTATTTCTTAAAATATACTCTAAGCGCGGTCCCCAGGAAATATCTCCCCAAATCTTTTTGAAAATACCAATAAGACCGGAAGCAACAACATTCCGAGCATCAGGATCTACATTTTCAAGCAAATTAAATCCAATTGGATTTTCAAAATCAGACGGGTCGAAAAGAATAACATCATTAATACGATGAGGCGGAATGCGATCTAAAACAAAATCAACAAAATCACCATGTGGATCAACAACAGCTAAACCCCTGCCCTCCTTAATATCATCTAAAGCCATACTTTCTAATGTATTTGTTTTACCAGTTCCGGTTTTACCAATTAAATAAGTGTGCATCCTACGATCTGAAAGTTTAAGGCCAAAATCTTTGGTTAAGTGTCTAAAGTTTGTTTTAGCAAAAACAGTCAAATTATCTTGCGGTATTTCACCTTTTATGGGCAAATTTGATGGCGGTTCGCCCTTTTTGGCTCTTGCCCAAACAATAGTCGGTGTTTTAACAGTCAAGTTGGGCAAATGGAAAATTGAAGCTAGCTCTTCAACATTAAAGATATAACCGTGATCAAAATGTCGCGATTTATATATTTCTAAATCCTGACTTTTATCAACTGAAATTGGGCCTTTTTTAAAACTGTTTAGATTTATCATTGAGAATTGCTGAAAAGCAGCAGCTGCTTGCATTAAGCGATGTTCGGCTTTTTCTGGCTTGTCTGAGATAGATAAAATTCTAATTTTTGTCTCAAAACCAAGCTTAGTTACCTTTAGCTCAATTCCTTTTAATGCTTCTTGAACAGGACCAGGTAGATCTGGCGCTTCAGAAGATTTGGATTCAGATTGATAGGCTGTGGCAGTATCCCATAATTCCCCTAAAAACCGAGCAAACTTTTTGCCAAAACCAGCTTTAAGGTCTTTACCTGCTTTAACAGCCTGCACATATTCCATACCCTCGTCTTGCCATCCTTCCTTGGCTGGCTTGACTAAAATTTCCATCCAAACTTTCTCCCCTTCTGCAACTTTTGATAAAGGCGCGGTAATAGCAGCAATTGGATCAACATCAAAGTTCAAAAAAGTTTTAATCGGGAAAAAATCGTCTTTTGACATTTCAAATTCGCAAAAAGCCCAGTGACTTTCTTTTTCAATATTCTCGGTATAGTCAGGTACTTCATTTATTTCAACTGATGGATATTGAGCGTAAATCTGACTTTCAACAAAATCTTTTAAACTATCTGGGGTATAAACATAAAAACGGATGAATTTGCTTTCAGAAACAACCTCAAAAGAAAGGTGCTCTTTGAAAATACCATGTAGAGCTGAAAACATTGCCTCGGCGGCTTGCGGCTTTTGCTCATTTTCTTGAGGCACCTCAATCATAAGAAGCTTGTGATCACTCTTGTGTTTTTTTTCTAGTTCAGTCGAGTTAATCGGCATGACTATTTTCCTTGAAAGAATTATTACTATTATTTTAACATAATTTAAGGCAAATTGAAAGCCCGCCTCGCCAGCAAGATGAAACTTGCCTGACGGGCGGGCGCTTGTTGTCAACCATTAAGTCGTCGAATCACTCTACATCGGTCGAAGTTGAACATATGGTATCCGCATTGATTACCAATGCAGTGAGTTCGCGGACAATCTCGGTGAAAAACTGGCACTATCCCCAAGGCCACCGCCTTGAGAATGGTCTGAGTATCCAGTACAGTAGGCCTAACCTCTTTTTCAGCATCACTACCATTAAAGAGCCCCCAGGCGCCGTCGTACCCTGCGCTCCATGCCATGTACCATGGCGCAAGCTCAAAGCTTCCAGGACAGGTCAACTCTTCAGGACTACACGTCACTTCGATACCTTCAGCAGCCATGTTCCAATAACGCAAAACCCCAATAGCATTCGCGAGGTTTACTCCTTTGCCTTGATTGGCTAACACCTGGCAATGTCCATCGCTTTGTCGTTGGATAACAACATCTACTGCCCCTCCGAATTTGGAGAGTGCATATCCAGCAACGCGACGAACATCTGTTTCGATTACTGCAATCTTGGTATCCCCAAACGTATGGATCATAGCTTTATCCTGGAACTCTTTGGCAACTATGTAAAAAAGGTCGATTTCTCTAGTATACCAGGAGTTTAGGTACCCAAACGCAGCTCTTACCAACTTCCTTGAGTCAGACTTGTGTTGGATATACAGAAAATGAGCAAAGTGGGCTCTGGTTGTTCGAGTTCCTCTTAGATCACCATCGCGAATATCCTGAACCATCTCCTGCAACTCTGGGTTGCGGTTGACTCCGCAGAACTCTAAGATGGTGTCCAGACTACAAAAAGGAACTGTACCATGTGGTGCATGATCAAACCTTCCACCACCACAGTCAAAAAGAACGACTCCTTGCTTTTCCCATGCCTCAGCTGATTGTACTTTATACTCACTTGAGTACCAATCAATTGGAGCTTCATCAAAGCCAGGTAATGCCAGAGAACCAAAGTTATATCCGGCCCAAAGAGCCCCCAAGTTGTCAGAATCATAACCACTATGAGTAACTAGCTGCTGAACTGGAATTGTCGTGTTTGGCATAGGTAAATCAAACGGAAGAACCAACTTCTCGATCTTTAGGTCCCTCAGACAAAAAGGACTTTTTGTGCTCATCATACTTCACCTCCCTAGTTGTGGTGTTCAAAAACTAAATAAGCATAGCATAAAAAAAACGCCCGGTCAACAGGA
>JAPLVJ010000049.1 GCA_026397155.1 Candidatus Berkelbacteria bacterium
TTCTACACACTTGCTATAATCTGGTTTAACTTTTCCTTCCATAATGCCCTTTATTTCCTTAAACTGTCGTCTCACTTCTTCGACTACAGACCCAGCCGCTTTTCCAACTGCAGACATTGCTTTTGAAGCAAAATAATAAGGTAAAAGTGCACCAATAAATAGACCGACTAAGACATATGGATCAGAAAGCAAAAATTGTACATCGCCTTTGAGTTCTTGAGTGTAGGCAGCAAACAAAACCAGTGCAGCTAACCCAGCAGAGCCAATAGCATAACCCTTTGTTGTTGCCTTAGTTGTATTTCCAACCGAGTCCAATGGATCAAGCGTATTTCTAACACTTTCTGGTAATTTGCTCATTTCTGATATCCCAGCAGCATTATCCGAAACTGGTCCATAGGCATCAATTGAAATAACAATTCCCATAACAGAAAGCATGGCAAAAGCAGCTAAAGCAACTCCATAAAGACCGGCTAACGCATAAGAACTTAAAACACCAGCACTAATAATCAATACTGGCCAAGCTGTTGAAGACATTGAAACAGCAAGTCCAGTAATAATGTTTGTGCCATGTCCGCTCTTTGAAGCCTGGGCAATAGCCTGAACTGGACGATATTTTTTAGAAGTATAATAATCTGTAATTAAAACCAAAAGACCGGTAACAACTAGACCAATCAAGGTAGAATAAAATAAATTCAAATCAGAGGTGATTGCCTTATCTTTCAAGACAAGCCAAAATCCTAAAGCAGAAATTAAACCAGAAATAATAAGACCGCGATAGAATCCATTCATAATATTCTTGGTATTTTCAGAAATATAAATAAAGAAAGAACCAATAATTGAAGCTAGCATAGCAACTGCTCCAAGAACTAAAGGTAGTACGGTAATAATTTCTCTTTTGAACAAAATATTGCCAAGAAGCATAGCCGCAACAGTTGTAACAGCATAGGTTTCAAATAAATCAGCAGCCATTCCAGCACAATCGCCAACATTATCACCAACATTATCAGCAATCACAGCCGGGTTTCTTGGATCATCTTCTGGAATTCCAGTTTCAACTTTACCAACCAAATCTGCGCCAACATCAGCCGCTTTAGTAAAAATACCTCCGCCAAGTCGAGCAAAAATAGAAATTAACGAACCCCCAAAACCTAATCCGATTAAAGCATAAATATCATGAGTAAAAAGATAAAATCCCGAAACAGCCAAAAGGGCTAAAGCAGCTACTAAAAACCCAGTTACTTCACCTGACTTAGCCGCGACTAAAAAAGCTGACTTTTGACCTTCCTTTGCCGCTTCGGCACATCGAACATTGCCTCGAGTAGAAATCATCATACCAATAGCACCAGCCAGAGCTGATAAAAACCCTCCAATTAAAAATCCAATGGCAGTTAAATATCCTAATTTCCACCAAATTATGCCTGCCAAAATTATGGCCACAATAGCCACAACTTTATACTGGCTTTTTAAATAGGCCGAAGCTCCTTCTTGAATAGCTTGGGCAATCTCTTGCATTTTAGAACTTCCTGCTGGCTTTTTTAAAACCCAAAAAATTAAATAAAGACCATAAAGAAGACCAATTCCAGCTCCTCCCAATGCCCAGTAAACAAACTTTTGATCCAGAGGCATAATTACTCCTTTTAAAGTAATGAATTATATAACCTTAGTGTTTCTTTTGCGGTTTTGGTCCAAGAATATTTTAGCACCTGCTTTTTGCCCTTTTCAATTAATTCTTTTCGCAAGGCTTCATTATTAAGTAATCTTAGTATCTTGTCAACCATATCATTAATATTATGCGGATCGAAATAGATTGCCGCCTCACCATATATTTCAGGTAAAGAAGTTGCATTTGAGCTGATTACCGGACAATCCAATGTCATTGCTTCAAGACCTGGTAAACCAAACCCTTCGTAAAAAGAAGGAAAAACAAGAGCCGTAGCGTTTTGATATAAATGAGCCAATTTTGCGTCATCAACATAGCCAGTTAGGATAATGTCTTTTTTGAATTTAGAACTTTCAACTGCTTTTGGAATTTCAGGATAATATGGATCGGGTTTTCCAACAATGACAAATCTTAAATCAAGATTAGATATTTTTAGTTTTTCAAAAGCCTTTATCAACCCGAGTAGATTTTTATGCTCCCTCCAGATACCCACATAAAGAAGGTAGGGCTTTGAGATTTGTTTAGAAATTAAAGCGAAGTGGCTATCCACTCCTTCATAAATAACCTGAATTTTCTCTTTTGCAAAAGGAAAATTCTTAATCAAATCATTTTTTGTAAAATTTGAAACAGCAATAATTTTGCTTGCTTTTTTTAGAGCATTTTTTAAAACAAAACGATAAGCTTTTTGCTCAATAAAAGAACTCCTCTTCTTCCCCGGGAAGTAAAGCGGAGTTAAATCATGAATGGTTACAATTGATGGTTGATTATACAAAATAGGTCGATTAAAATGGGTAAAATGCATTAAGTCTAAGTTTTCTTTGTTTATGGCTCTTAGAAAATTGGTCTGTTCTTTTGTAGAATAAATCGGCGCATTTACTTCTACAATTTTACAATTTTTGTAATTTGAAATATCCTGCCCTTCTTGCACAAACAAAACATATTGATTTTTTTTATCAATCAATAAAAGCTCTTTAACTAGGTTCTCAACGTATCTCCCAACACCTGAATAACCCAGCATTCTGGCATCAATTCCGACCTTAAATTTATTTTTTTTCAAAATCATGGTATTTTATATGATATAATCTTAACAGAAAATAAACATCATGACCAAACTTTTTACTTCTGAATCTGTTACCGAAGGTCACCCGGACAAAATGTGTGACCAGATTTCGGATGCTATACTTGATGCGATTTTAGAAAACGACCCACGTGGCCGTGTCGCCTGCGAAACTTTGCTTACCAACGGTATTTGTTTTGTGGCGGGCGAAATCACCACCAAAACTTATGTTGATATCCCGAGTATTGCCCGTTCTGTTATCAAAGATGTTGGCTACACTGATGCCAAGTATGGTTTTCAGTGGGAAACATCGGGCGTGATGGTAGCAATAAAAGAGCAATCATCTGATATTGCTCGAGGGGTTGATGCTTACAGAGAAAAAGACCAAACAGGTGAAATTATTTCAGAAGATCTGGAAAATCTTGGAGCAGGTGATCAGGGTTTAATGTTTGGCTATGCTTGCAACGAAACTCCTGAACTAATGCCCCTACCAATAGTTTTAGCCCACAAATTATGTCAACGTCTGACTGAAGTCAGAAAGCAAAATATTATCAAGGGCTTAAGGCCTGACGGCAAAAGTCAAGTAACAATTGAATATGATGAAGATAAGCCTTCACGCGTCCATACGGTTTTAATTGCCGCACAGCATAATCCAGAATGGAAAATGACAGATTTGAGAAAAGAAATTATTGAAAAAGTGATTAAAAAAGTCATTCCACAACAACTCCTTGATTCAAAAACGATTTACCATGTTAATACCACTGGAAAGTTTGTAATCGGCGGACCACAAGGAGATACGGGACTTACCGGCCGAAAAATCATTGTTGACACTTATGGTGGAATGGCACGACACGGAGGCGGTTGTTTTTCAGGTAAAGACCCAACAAAAGTTGATCGTTCAGGTTCATATGCTGCAAGATGGGTGGCTAAGAACATTGTTGCAGCAGGTTTAGCTGAAAAAGTTGAAGTTCAAATTGCATATGCCATAGGAATACCAGAACCCTTATCCATTAGGATAGATACCTTTGGAACAGCAAAAGAAGATATAACTGATCAGCAAATCTCTAAGGCAATTTCAAAGGTTTTCGACTTAAGGCCAGGGATGATTATCAAGGAATTAAATTTACGCCGCCCATTATATAGACAAGTAGCAGCATACGGCCACTTTGGTCGGCCAGAGCTAAATCTTCCCTGGGAACAAACAAATAAAAAACAAGAAATAAAGAAAGCTTGTGGAATTAAGGCATAACAATGGATTTGATCATTGTTGGATCACTTGGACTAGATGATATAATAACCCCATTTGGCAAAGCAACCTCAAATCTTGGTGGCAGCACGGCCTATGCTTCCTTAGCAGCATCTTTTTTTATAAAACCAGGTATTGTAAGTATCGTTGGCAATGATATGCCAAGAAAAAACCTTCAAGTACTCAAAAAAAGAGGAATTGATTTAGAAGGATTATCATTCGGCAAAAAAACTTTCCGTTGGTCAGGGTTTTATGAGTACGACATGAATGAGGCAAAAACTTTAAAAACTGAACTAAACTCCATTACCCAATTTAATCCTATTTTACCTAATAATTATAGAAATGCTGATTATGTTCTTTTGGGCAATATCGATCCAGAACAACAATTGAAAGTCCTAAAACAAACAAAAAAAGAAGCATTTGTTCTAATTGACTCAATGAATTTCTGGATAGAAAATAAAAAAGCAAAATTACTGCAAGCAATTAAAAAAGCGAATTTAGTTTTATTAAATGACAGCGAAGCCAGACAATTGTCCGACACCCCAAACCTAGTCAAGTCAGCAAAACAAATTCTCAACCTCGGAGTAGACTATGTTGTTATCAAAAAAGGAGAACATGGAGCACTACTTTTTACCAATGATGATCATTTTTCTGCAGCAGGTTATCCGCTCGAAAATGCAAAAGATCCGACGGGTGCAGGCGACTGTTTTGCTGGTGGTTTAATTGGGTTTTTAGCCAAAGAAAGAAAAACTGATTTACCAACAATTAAAAAGGGTATAGTATATGGTAGTGCAATTGCCTCGTTTTGTACCGAGAAATTTGGAGTTGAAAATTTAATAAAAATCAATTTAGACGATATTAAGGAACGTTATGAAATTTTCCGCAAAATTAGAGAATTCTAAAGCTGGAGACAAAAACATTGCTTGGGCTGAAAGCCAGATGAGCGCTTTGTTAGAAGTAAGAAAGAGATTCGAGAAAGAAAAACCATTAAGAGGCATAGCTATTGGTATGGCTTTACATGTTACCAAGGAAACAGCGGCTCTGGTTAAAACTTTAAAAGCTGGCGGCGCTGAAGTGGCAATTTGCGGCTGTAATCCTTTATCAACTCAGGATGATGTGGCGGCCGCTTTGGCTAAGAAGGATGTTAAGGTTTTTGCCAAAAAAGGCCAGACAACCGCAGAGTATTATCAAAATCTAAACCTTGTGGTTAAATTTTTAAGCTCCCGCCTTCGCCGAGGCTATGGCGGGCAAGCAAAACTGGCGACTATCGACGACGGTTGTGATTTGATTAGTATAATTCATCAAAAATACCCCCGTCTCATTCCTCATATTATTGTCGGGACTGAAGAAACAACGACTGGTGTTATTAGATTAAGAGCAATGGAAAAAGACAAAGCATTAAAATATCCGATTATTGCGGTGAATGATAATAAAACAAAGCATTTATTTGACAACTATTATGGCACAGGCCAGTCAACAATTGATGGTAT
>JAPLVJ010000051.1 GCA_026397155.1 Candidatus Berkelbacteria bacterium
CTATCCTTCAAAAAGGTACTATGGCGGTAATGAATACATTGATATGGTTGAAAATCTGGCACAAGAAAGGGCTAAGAAAATATTTGGTGTTAAACATGTCAACGTCCAACCATATTCTGGAAGTCCGGCCAACTTTGCTGTCTATATGGCTACTTGTAAGCCCGGGGACACTATTATGGGACTGAATTTACCTGACGGCGGTCATCTTACCCATGGCTGGAAAGTATCTGCGTCGGCCATTTTTTATAAAAGCGCCCCCTATCATGTAAAAGAAAACGGCCTAATAGATTTTGATGAGGTCTGGAAACTGATAAAGGAGTTTAAGCCAAAATTGATTTGGTCTGGAGCTACTGCGTATACCTATAAATATGATTATAAAAAATTCGGCGAGATTGCTGATAGTATTGGCGCATATCACGCCGCAGATATTGCTCATGTTGCTGGACTAATTGTTGCCGGTGTTCACCCTAGTCCTGTACGATATGCACATATCATAACTACAACAACCCACAAAACACTACGCGGACCAAGGGGTGGTATTATCATGGTCACAGATAAGGGTCTTAAAAAGGACCCTGAGTTGGCAGATAAAATTGACAAAGCAATCTTCCCTGGATTGCAAGGCGGACCGCACGATCATCAAACAGCTGCGATTGCCGTAGCTCTAAAAGAAGCATCCTCTAAGCAATTTAAAAAATATGGCGCACAAATAGTTCAAAATGCTAAAGTTCTAGCAAAAACATTAATAAAAAATGGCTTTAAACTAGTAGGTAACGGCACTGAAAACCATCTTATCTTATTAGATTTAACTCTTATTTTGGGTCCTGGCGGAGGAGTTTTTGCTCAAAACGCTTTAGAGGCAGCTGGTATGACAGCAAATAAAAATACAGTTCCCAAAGATCCATCAACGCCTTTTTATCCAAGCGGCATCAGAATGGGAACTCCTGCTATTACCAGCCGGGGTATGAGGGAAAAAGAGATGGAAAAAATTGGTAATTGGATTAAGAAAGTTATTGATGAAATTAAAGATCGTCGCCTACCAGAAAAGGAACAACGCAAAGAATACATCGCCAAATTCCAAAAAGATATTGATAAGAACCAAAAGATAAAAAAGATTCGTGCCGAGATCAGAAAAATGTGTCTAAGATTCCCAGTTCCAGGGATAGATTAATATTGATTCTACTTATCGAATATATTCTTTGCATTTAAATGCCAGCTGTGAGGATTTGAAGTTAAAATCTCTCGCCACAACTTTTTAGCTGATTTGGTGTATAGTTTTTTATATACTTTTTGTCTGATTGTGTGATAAATTTCTCTATATCTGTGTCCCTTTGCTTGTTGTTCTTGTATTTCAAAATCTACATCTAAAGTATCAGCATCTTTAACAATTTTGGCCTCGATACATTTATTCTCATCGTATTCTTTCCATAAATCTGAATATTCTTTTCGTCACCAACATAATGAGCATCACCAGTACGACTTTCTGATAAATCATGAACTAGGGCCATTTTAATAATTTTTTCATGACTATTTACATTTTCGTGCTTTGCCAAAATTAGAGCGATCCAAATAACACGAAATGTATGCTCGGAAATATTTTGAAAGTCCGCGTTCAAAAATTGTTTCCAGTTTCTCTGTAAAAAGCGAAGGGCACCAACTTCATAAATGAATTCTAAATCTCTTTTTGTTTTCTTCATATGTTTATAATATCTGACTTAAACTATCGAATCAATCCACTTGCACTTTTTTTGTCAGCCATTTATTGTATTGCTAGAGGCTCATCAATGAAAGAATACCTTAATGCCCTAAAATATATTATGGATAACGGCAACGATAGATTAGATCGCACCGGGATCGGCACACGAGCCGTTTTTGGTATGCAAATGCGATATAAAATGTCAGACGGCTTTCCCGCCGTAACCACAAAAAAACTGGCATTTAACTCCGTAAAGGCGGAACTTTTATGGTTTCTTAAAGGCAGTTCTGATAATAAGGAATTGCAAAAAATGGGTTGTCACATCTGGGATGCCAATGCTGAGTCAGATTACTGGAAACCAAAAGCCCATTTTGATGGCGACCTTGGACGAGTTTACGGCGTCCAGTGGAGGAGTTGGCAAGTTTCCAACTCTAAAAAAACAATTGACCAGATCGCTGATGTGATTGAAAGAATTAAGACAAACCCAACCGACCGCAGATTAATAGTCTCGGCGTGGAACCCCGGAGAATTAGACAAAATGGCTCTTCCACCCTGCCACATGTTTTTTCAGTTTTTTGTCGCCGACAACAAACTTTCTCTTCAAATGTATCAACGTAGCTGTGATATGTTTTTAGGGATCCCGTTCAATATTGCTTCGTATTCTCTTCTGTTACACATGACAGCCCAAGTTACCAATTTAAAACCGCACGAATTTATTCATACGCTCGGAGATGCCCATATTTATTTAAATCATTTTGATCAAGTTAAAAAACAGCTTTCAAGAAAACCGCTCCCCCTTCCAAAACTCTGGCTAAACCCAAAAATAAAGAATATTGATAATTTTATAATGGAAGATATTAAACTTATTGATTATAATTTCCATCCACCTATTAAAGCTAAAATGGCTGTATAAATGACAATTTCGATAATTGTAGCAATCAGTGAAAATTATGTAATTGGCGACAAAAACCAATTGCTTTGGCATTTACCAACAGATATGAAGCACTTTAAAGAAATAACAACAGGAAAAACAGTCGTGATGGGGCGTAAAACCTTTGAATCTATCGGTAAACCTCTTCCAAATAGACAAAACGTTATTATTACTCAAGATAAAGAATATTCTGCAAAAGGTTGTAATGTAACGCACTCAATTGAAGAAACGCTTAATTTTTTGAAAGATAAAGATGAAATATTCATCATTGGAGGAGCTTTGCTATATGCGCAAATGTTGCCAAAAGCCGATAAGTTATACTTAACTATTGTTCATAAAGATTTTGACGGGGATGCCCATTTCCCTGAAATAGACTTTAGCCAATGGGAAGAAACTAATCACGAAGATCATCAGCCTGATGAAAAAAACCCTTACCCTTATAGTTTTATTACTTCGGAAAGGAAAAGATGAGAAAAGGGAAACTAATAGTCATAGACGGAACAGATGGGTCTGGTAAAAAAACTCAGATAGATTTATTGCATAAAAAATTAGAAAAAGAAGGCTATAAAATAGAAAAAGTAGATTTCCCAAGATATTATACTTCTTTCTATGGAAAAATGGTGGGAAGATATTTAACTGGTGAATTTGGCGATACATATGAAACTAGTCCTTATTTAACTTCCCTACTCTATGCTGGGGATAGGCTTTTAGCAAAAAATCAGATAGAGAAATGGCTTAATCAAGGAAAAATTGTTTTAACAAACAGATATGTTCCTGCTAATTTAGCCCACCAGTCAGCCAAATTAGCACCAAAAGAACGAGATAAATTTATTAAATGGCTCTTGGAATTAGAATATAAAGTTCATAAATTACCCAAAGAAGATGTAGTAATTTTTCTCTATGTTCCGGCTGTAACTGCTCAAAAATTATTAGATAAAAAAGGACACCGGGATTATCTTGGCGGATTTAAAAAAGATATCCATGAAAGAAATATAAAATTTTTAATAGATTCAGAAAACCAATATAAAAAATTAGTTAAGAGATATAAGTGGTATATTATCGAGTGTACTCAAAACAAAAAAATTCTCCCAAGAGAAGCTATTGCTGACAAAATTTGGCAAGTAGTTCAAAAGATAATCAAGCACTAGATCTTAATTTTCTCCACTCAGATATCAAAACCTGAAGAGCGGCTGCAGCTGGAATAGCTAAAATCGCACCAGCAATGCCTAAAATTTTTGCTCCAATAAGCAATGCGACTATAACAATCACTGGAGATAAACCAACCGCTTTTCCCATCACTTTTGGAACCAAAATATGGTTTTCAAGTTGCTGAACTCCTAGGTAGGCTACTGCCACAATTAAACCTGTCCAGGGCGAAACCGTCAATGCTATCAAAATTGCAGGTACGGCAGCTAAAACAGGACCAAGTGTTGGAATAATTTCTAATATAGCCGCCAAAATCGCTAATATCAACACATATGGCACACCTAAAATTGCTAAAATAATGAAATCGACTATACCGATTATTAAGGCAAGAAATAATTGTCCTCTAAGCCAAGCTCCTAGTTTTTGACCTACTTTTTGGCTGATCTTTAAAATACTATCTTTTCGATCAACCGGTAAAAATGACGCTACAAGATTATCTCTGCTTTCCTTCTCAAGAAGCATATAGAAAGTTAAAACTAAAATTGTTACAAATGAAACTAGACCGCCGAAGATCGTCAACGTAGCTGACCAAACATTTGTAGTCAGACTGTTTAAAGTGCCAGCAATATTCTCTAAGCCTTTTTGAAAACTAGGTAAGTATTGCTTCGATTGATAGTAAATCGGTGATACCCTCTCAATAAAACCTGGTAAATTCTGAGTTAATTTATTTACTTCTACCACAACTGGCGGAACAATCAAGTAAACCAGTAAAGCAAAAAGTAATATAAGCACAATATAAATCAATATTACCGAGAGTATTCTAGGCACCTTTTTTCCATACATACGTTCAACCAGAGGAGAAAAGGTAGCCACTAAGATACCAACAACAAAAAGAACAATGATAATTTCACGAATATACCACAAAAACCAAATTAAAAGTGCTATACCAAACACTTTCAAGATAGCCGCTGATGAAATATCTACTGAAATTTTTTGATTAGTATTAGTCATTATGTTTAATTCTAAAGATTAAAGATTCCCTAGTCAAGATATTGGTTCTAAAATTACTTTGTCCTTTTGAATAACTTCAATTTTAATATCCCTTGAACTGCTCTTAATTTGTTCAATAATCCCACCCTTTCGCTCCAGCGCCTCTTTAATTAAAACCGCGTTACCAATGGTAATGACCGTATAAGGTCTCTCTAATTTCGTATTGTCCAAGAATAAACCATCTGCCATGAATCTAAAAGAAGAAGAGATAACAAAACGCTTATTATTTATACTTAATCCCTCGACACCAATATTCCTCAAGGCATTGACAAGATCTACCATTTGTTCTTGACCAACATCCCCATCAATCTTAATTTCAACCCCCGTACCGTCTATTTTTGTCACGCCGGCTAAAATCTGATACTTTTCTAGATTCTTAGTCACCTCTTCTGAAGCGCTTTTTCTATCTTCTACAGATTTTTGATATTTCTCTGATGTGGCACCAAGGTCTTTTATTTCCGACCGTAAATCATCATTTGCTTTAATCAATCTTGATACTTCTAGGGCAAGCAACTGATTTTTGTCACCCTTTTTAATCTTTTCAACTGCCTTTGTAGCATAAAATTGACGTACAAGTAATGCCCCTAAAATCCCACAAATTAATGAATAGATTAAAATATCTTTTCTTAACATTTTACTTCTCAATCTTGGCAAATTGAATATTATAGCTTCCATTGAATACAGGAAGAGTAATATTTTTGGCTGTTTTAACTTCAAACTGCAAACCTAGTTTTGTACGCCTTTGTAAATCAATAAGAATATTTGGATCTGTTAGTGTTTTAAATAATTCACTAGACTTACCAATTGCCTCAATTTTAAATGGTGAAGTAAGACGAGCATTATTAATCAAAATTGTATTAACAATACAATCAATTGAAGTAGAGGCAGAAACCCTTTGATCATTGATGGCAATGGCGCTAGCTTTAGAAGACCAGAGAAGATTAATAATATCTCTTAGATCAGAAGCATGAACAATTGAATCGGTGGTGGCAGAACCAGAAGTACTATCTGCCAAAACTATTCTTACCCCATCCCCTTTTACTGAAGTAAGTGCAATTTGATCTTTCAATCTTTCCAATTCATCTATTGAGGAGCTTGAGGTTACCTTTGCCTTTTTTACCAACTCTTGGTCTTGATTAATTTGATTTTGTAAATCACTAATTTGTTTTTTTAAATTTTCATTTTCTGATTGTAATATTTCTCGAGTTTCTCTTAAACTTGTGTATGGCAAAATAGGGCTGGTTACTCTTGATGGTTTTGCTCGCCATTGAGCTGTCAAAAATAGCCCCAGAGCAATACCAACAAGAAGCAATAATATTGAGAGCTTTGTGAATGGTTTAATAAACATATTGACCTACCTAATAATTTCGGGGATGCCGGACTTGAACCGGCGACCTCAGCGACCCGAACGCTGCGCGCTAGCCAACTGCGCTAATCCCCGATGGATTGATTATACTCTTCCCTAATGATAAAATAAATCTGATAGATTGCCCCCATAGTTCAACGGATAGAACAAGGGACTCCTAAGCCCTAGATCCAAGTTCGATTCTTGGTGGGGGCACAAGAAATGAAGAGTCTGGAAAATTCAAGATCAACTCCACGAAATGCAAAGGCTGTGGCACTTGTGCTGAAAACTGCCCCGTTGGAGCAATCTCTAAAGAAGAAAAGTAAATCTATTTAGCAATTTTATTCAAATCTTTACCTGGTCTGAATTTTGGGATAGAAGCGGCAGGAATAGTAATAGGTTCTTTAGTTCTTGGATTTGTTCCTCTCCTGGCTTGTCTTTGAGCTATGTAAAAAGTGCCAAAACCAGAAAGAGTTACTCTTTCACCCTTTGACAATGCTTCAGAAATTGTCGAGACAATTAGTTCAAGTGTTTGCTTTGCTCTATTTTTTGAGATCGGGGGCATCTCTTCAATAATCTTATTGGTTAAATCTTGTTTATTCATTTAGCATACTCCACTGCTCTTGTTTCTCTTATCACGTTAACTTTTATCTGTCCTGGATACTGAACTTCTTTTTCAACTTTCCTGGCAATATCTCTTGCCAGCTTTGCAGCTGTTAGATCGTCTATATCCTCTGGTCTAACAATAATTCTTACTTCACGACCAGCAGCAATAGCATATGATTTATCTACACCAGGGAACGAATTGGCAATACCCTCTAATTCCTCAAGTCTTTTGACATAAGTCTCTAATGTTTCTCTTCTTGCGCCTGGCCTTGAACTGGAAATTGCATCTGACGCTTTAACAATAACGGCCTCAACGGTTTTCGCTTCAATATCATCATGATGTGCTTCAACTGCATGAATAATTTCGGGGGGAAACCCATATTTTTTTAATATATCTCTTGAAATATGATGATGAGCACCCTGGATTTCTTGATCGACTGCCTTTCCTAAATCATGCAACAGACCAGCTTTTTTTGCAATAGAAGCATCGGCTCCTAATTCGGCAGCTAAAATTCCAGCGATATGAGCAGTTTCAACCGAATGCCTAAGGACATTTTGACCATATGAGGTACGATACTTTAGTCTTCCCAAAATCTTAACTATATCTAGAGGAAGTCCTGTAATTCCTATCTCTAAGGCAGCTTGCTCGCCCGCTTCCCTCATTTTCCTACCTACCTCTTCCTTTGCTTTTTCAACTTGCTCTTCTATTCTTGAAGGTTGGATTCTTCCATCTGCAACTAATTTATCTAAAGCTATTCTGGCTACTTCTCTACGAATAGGATCGAAAGCTGAAATTGTTACTACTTCCGGGGTATCATCGATAATAACATCAACACCAGTTTCTTTCTCAAATATTTGAATGTTTCTACCCTCTCGTCCAATAATTCTGCCCTTCATCTCGTCAGAAGGAAGATTTACAACCGAAACGGTATTTTCAGTTGCCTGCTCGGAAGCAATCCTCTGAATAACATCAGCCAGAATTTTTCTCGATTTACTATCGGCTTCTTCCTTTGTTAAGGCTTCCATATCCTTCATTTTTCTTAGAATTTCTTCTTTATATTCCTTCTCAACTAAATCTAATAAAGACTTTCTGGCTTCATCTTTGGAAATTTTGGCAATTTTAGATAAAAGAGCTTCCTGCTCCTTACGAACAGAAATTAATTTCTCTTTGATCAGAGATAGCTCATTTTCCCGAGCCTCAATCCCCTTTTGCTTTTCTTCAAGAGAAGTAAATCTATTTTCTAAGTTATCTTCTTTTCTTCTTAGACTATGTTCAATATCCTCTAGATAATCTCTTCTTTCCTTCTCTTCTTTTTTAGCTTCCTCTTTAATTTTTAATGCTTCATCTTTAGCTTCTAAAACTATTTCCTTTGCTTTTTTACTCGCCTCTTCTACATTCTTTTTTAACAAAGTTTGCCTTAAGCCATATCCAACCCCAAGACCGCCCGTAGCAGCGAGTACCAAATAAACTATTAGATTTATTGACATAATTTACTCCTTTAAATATCATGATTTACTCCATAACTAATAATATCTTAAATTAAAAAAGGCTTTTTGTCAAAAAATTATTACTGCTGGGGGCGAGACTCGAACTCGCAAACCCTTTCGGGCATCAGGTCCTAAACCTGACGTGTCTACCAATTTCACCACCCCAGCCTATTTATATTTCATTATATCTCAATTAAACCGCTGATCTTCTCGTATGTCTTCTCCCCTATTCCTTTAACCTTAATTATATCTTTTTTCACCCCAAAATGTCCATATTTATCTCTATATTCAATTATTGCTTTTGCTTTTGTGGGACCAATCCCGGGCAAACTTTCCAGTTCTTCTTGGGAAGCAGTGCTAATATTAATCAATTTTGGCTTTTGATTTTCAGCATTGATGGGTTCTGCTTGAATTTGCGCTGGTGGCTCGCCTATGATCTGCTTCTGTGCTTTATAAATAATCCCGCCACCACCAATTAAAATAGCGATGATAAGCAAAATTCCAATTATTCTATCCTTGTGATCAATTTTTTCAGACATATTATTCTAATTTACGCCCAGCCTCAAATTCTTTGATCTTTGATAGAATTGCCGGGTAACTTTCCAAACCGCTTTTCATTATATTTTTAGCTTCTTTTCTGGCTTTTTGAATCGTAATGACATCTTTGAGTGAAGCCATTTTAAAATCCCAAAAACCATGCTGTTTAATCCCATACAACTCACCTGGCCCTCTAATTTCTAGATCTTGCTCGGCTAGCTTAAAACCATCTTGGAATTTAACTAAAAATAATAGCCTCTTTTTTGTTTTTTCTGAAGAACTATCTGAAAATAAGAAACAATAAGATTGATGTTTCCCCCGCCCAACACGCCCCCGAAACTGATGCAGTTGAGCTAATCCAAACCTATCTGCACCTTCAATAATCATTACTGTTGCATTGGGAATATCAACACCAACTTCAACAACAGCTGTTGAAACCAAAATAGCATATTTTCCACTCTTAAAATTATGCATCGCTGTTTCTTTTTCTTTTGTTTTCATTTTTCCATGCAGGAGACCGACTGAATACTCGGGAAATATTTCTTTTTTTAATTTTTGGTATTCTTTTGTCGCTGCTTTAACTCCAAGCTTGTCAGATTCCTCAATAAGAGGACAGATTACAAATACCTGCCTACGATTCTTAATTTGCTTAGTCACAAACCTATATGCGGATTCTCTTTTATTTGGTGGGATAAAGAAGGTTTTTACTTTTTGTCTTCCTTTTGGCATTTCATCTAGGATAGATAAATCAAGATCCCCATACATAGCTAAACTTAAGCTTCGAGGAATAGGAGTAGCTGACATAGAAAGTAGGTGTGGAGCAAATGACTTTCTTCTTAGTGTTGCCCGTTGCTCTACTCCAAATCTATGCTGTTCGTCAACAATGGCTAGACCAAGTTTGTTGAAACTTACTTTTTCCTGTAATAAAGCGTGGGTCCCAACAACAACATCAACTCTACCCTCCTGGATTTTCTCTAATAGTTCTTTTCTTTGAACTTTATGACCATTTATTTCATTTTTGCCCTGAGTCAAAAGACCAACTTTAATGTTGAAATCTGAAAATACTTTAATTAGACTGCCAAAATGCTGAATGGCCAAAATTTCAGTTGGAACCAACAATAGTGACTGATATTTATTCTTGGCAACAACTAGCATGGCAATTGCGGCTACAATTGTCTTGCCCGACCCAACATCTCCTTCAAGTAATCTATTCATTGGGATATCTTTTTGTAAATCTAGTAAAATTTCCCATGCAGCTTTTCTTTGCGCGTCGGTCAGCCTAAAAGGCAATTTTTTAACCAAACTTTGAATCGTCTTTTTGTCAAAAATCATCTTTGGCGCCTTATTCTCTTGCCAATCTTTCCTCATTTTGAGCATCTTGATCTGCAATAAAAATAGCTCATCAAAAGCAAGTCTTGATTTTGCGCGAAGAATTACACTTTGATTAGTCGGAAAATGTATCTGCCTTATTGCTTTATCTATATCAATTAGATTTTGGTGTTTTTTCACTTCGTTGGGTAAAAAATCATTAATTTGACTTGCTAAATGTATTGCAGATTTGATTAATTTCCTGAGATATTTAGAATTCAATCCTTCTGTTTCAGGATAAACAGGTAGAATGCCTGCTTCTTTCTCATAGATTGGATTATTTAAATAAATGCCGGCAGGACCATATTCTAGCTTACCAGCTAAGATTATATTTTCACCTCTTTTTAAAACTCGTGTTAAAAAGGGTCGATTAAACCAGATTGCTTTTATAGAGCCCGCCTGGTCAGAAAGTAAAGCGTGAGTAATAAATATTCTTTTCTTGGGAGATCTCTGATTTTTAATATCAACAATTTTTCCTTCAATACAGCAAGTCTGACCAACTTTTACATCTGCTATCCGGGTAACCTTGGAGAGATCATCATAACGGGCTGGAAAATGATAAAGCAGATCAGAAACTTTTTCAATACCAAGTTTTTGTAACTTTAGTGCTGTCTTAGGACCAACACCAACCATATTTTCAACTTTAGTATCAAGATTCAACATATTAGATTATTATTCCTCCACCCAATAATTCATCATTCAGGTAAAAAACAATCGATTGGCCCGGAGTAATTGCGCGTATTGGCTGGGTGAATTTAACTTTTAACCTACGGCCTTGGGAATGAATTTGGGCCATGGTGATTGGATGACCATAACGAACCCTAGCTCCAATTCTCTTCGTCTGTGGCTGCACTCCTAAAATCCAGTTTATTTTCTCCACCAAAAGTTCCTTTTGATATAAATCTTGCTCTTCACCAATTATTAAAGAGTTATTTGTATTATCAAGCTTAACAACATAAAGGGGGGGCGTTTTTCCTTTTTTCCATAAATAGCTTCTCTTTAAATTCAACCCAATAATTCCTTTTCTTTGCCCAATGGTATAAAGAGGTAAACCTCTATGTTCTCCAACCATGGCTCCTTTCAAATCCAAAATTGGCCCTGATTTAAACTTTATAAACTCTTTTAGAAACTGATCCTGGGTTAGGTTCCCGACAAAACACAGACCTTGAGATTCTGCTCTTTGGGCAGTTGGCAAATCAAATCTCTTTGCTATTTCTCTTACCTCTGGCTTCCTGTATTCTCCGATAGGAAATAAAAGATGTTTGAGCTGACTTTGGGTTAATGACCAAAGAAAATATGATTGATCTTTGGTTTCATCAATACCAGTAAATAAATGATGAGTAGAATTTATACTCTTTAGTCTTACATAATGACCAGTTGCTAAATGTGACGCTCCT
This sequence comes from Candidatus Berkelbacteria bacterium, assembly GCA_026397155.1. Lineage (GTDB taxonomy): Bacteria > Patescibacteriota > UBA1384 > JAPLVJ01 > JAPLVJ01 > JAPLVJ01. The sequence continues at coordinate 11,565 of JAPLVJ010000051.1, forward strand.
AAATCAAGAGTTTTTTTTAAAAGATAGTCAAATTTAATAATCTTATTACAAATTACGCAAGGATTAGGAGTATGACACCTAGAATATTCAGTAACGTAGTCGTCAACAACAAATTCTTTAAATTCTTTCTTCAAATCAACAACATAAAAAGGAATATCCAGAATAGATGCCACCTTTCTTGCAGCTTCTAAAGATTCAATATTGCAACACTTATTTTCATCAAGAGACCATAGTTTCATAAATACACCAATTACTTCAAAACCTTGCTTTTTCAACAAAGCAGCACAAACAGAGGAATCAACTCCTCCAGACATAGCCACAACAATACGTTTTTTCATTTTTGTTTGTTTCTTTTTTTGTAATCCTCTATTGCACCATTTAAGGCTTGAATCCCTAAAACAGAACAGTGGTATTTTACTGGAGGCACATCGCCCGCTTCTTTAACTAAATCAGAAGCTGTAATTTTCCTTGCTTCTTCCAGTGTTTTACCTTTAACAACCTCGGTCAAGATTGAAGAAATCCCAATAGCAGCAACGCATCCAAAAGTGAGAAATTTAATATCGACAATTCTGTTATCCTTAACTTTAATAAATAGCTCCATCACGTCTCCGCAGGTGGGATTCCCCTCTCGACCCACGCCATCGGGATTTTCCATCTTTCCGAGATTTCTTGGATTCTTAAAATGATCTAATAATTTTTGACTATACTCCCACATTTTTTCTCCCAAAAGGTGACATTTTCCTCAATTTTTTTACAATATCAGGTAAAATGCTTAAAACATAATCTATATCCTCTTTGGTTGTCTGTTCGCCTAAAGTAAATCTTAATGATCCCTGAGCGGTCTGATGGTCAAAACCACAAGCGATTAAAACATGTGAAGGATCCAATGAACCAGAACTGCAGGCTGATCCAGTCGAAACAGCAACTCCCTGTAAATCTAGGTTGATCAATATACTTTCCCCTTCAATAAAATTAAAACAAAAACTGGCATTGTTGAGTAATCTGTTTTTTGGATCACCTGTCAATATAACATCTGGAATTTTTTTGCCGATCCCTTGAATTAATTTATCCCTTAGCTTTCGAATTTTCTCGTTTTTGCTCTTATCGCGAACAACTAACTCTATTGCTTTGGCTAAACCCACAATCCCTGGCACGTTTTCAGTTCCTGCCCTTCTATGGTACTCTTGATCTCCTCCGTGAATTAGACGCTTTATTGCCGTACCCTCTTTAACAAATAATGCTCCAACACCTTTAGGACCTCCGAATTTATGAGCAGATAACGATAGTAAATCTACATGAAGATATTTTACATCACAATTTAGGTATTCTATTGCCTGCACAGCATCTGTGTGAAAATAGACTTTATTGTCTCTGTCTTTGTTTACTTTCTCAATATACTTTCCAATTTCTCTTATTGGCTCTACTGTGCCTATTTCATTATTAGCATACATGATCGAAACCAATAAAGTGTTTGGTTTCATTGCTTTTTTGATATCTTCAGGATTAATTAAACCCCTATTATCAGTTTTAATGTAGGTTACTTCGGCCTCAGATTTTTTTTCCAAATACTGACACGTATGCAAAACAGCATGATGCTCAACTGAAGATGTAATAATGTGGGGTTTATTTTTGGCTTGATGATAATATTCAAAAACAACTCCTAAAATTGCTAAATTATCAGATTCTGTTCCGCCTGAAGTAAATAATATCTCACCTGACTTACAATTGAGAAATTTTGCTACTTGCCCCCTAGCTTTATCTAGCGCTGCCCTTGTTTCTTGCCCAAAGCTATGCAATGAAGATGGGTTGCCAAACTTTTGTAAAAAAAAGGGCTCCATTGCCTTTAAAACTTCAGGTTTTGTCGGGCCTGTCGCCGCATAGTCCAAATATATTCTTTTCACTTTCTTCTCCTAAATTTATCGATATGCAATACACACTTTCGACACGCCGATTGAAGTTCATTTAGTGTACTTAAAATCTTTTCGTATCCTTTATTAGATAAAACTACGGCAGATGGTTTAGAATATCTCATTACCTTATAAACAAAGCCAGAATTGGCTTCTTTAACTATTTGAGAAACATTTGACTGAAGCTCGTTAATATTAATATATTTTATTTTTTCTTTACGCATACCAAAGTTATATTACATCATATATAACTTTTTTGTCAAATTTTAAAGAGTTTTTGGGCATTTTTGTCTGTAGCACTTTCTACTTCAACCAGAGGTATTTTTTTCACTTCTGCAATTTTTCTCGCCACCTCAATCAAATAGGCAGGCTCATTCCTTTTACCGCGGTATACCTCGGGGGTCAAATAAGGGGCATCGGTTTCAATTAGAATCTTGTCTGTTGGCACATACTTAACAATTGAATTTAAGGATTGACCAAAAGTAATATTGCCTGTAAATGAAATAAAAAAACCAAGATCTAAGAATTTCTTGGCAATATCTTTATCACCCATAAAACAATGGATTACACCCGGACCAATTATTCCTTCGTTTTGGATAATATTAAACAAATCACTATATGCTTCACGACAATGTAGAATAAGCGGAAGCCGGGTATCTTGGGCCATCTTTAACATTTCAATCAATACTACTTTTTGTTCTTCTTTGGAAGGATATTCGGCATATTTTGAACTTTTCCCCAAATAGAAATAATCTAAACCAATCTCTCCAACCGCAACTATCTTTGGGGCAGAAAGCAATGTATAAAAATGCTGCAAAACATTAATAGACATCTCTTTAGCGTGGATCGGATGAAGACCAATGGCTGCATAAACTTCAGGATATTTTCTTGCCAGATCAACGGCCCTTTTAGAATTTTCAAGGTTAGATGATGGAACAATGAACTTTTTTATACCCTTATCAATCGCCCGCCCCAAAACAGCCCCAACATCGTCTTTAAATTTCTCAAAATTGAGATGAGCATGAGTATCAATCATCTATTTACTCATCATTATATTAACATAAATTATTGAACATAATATTATTGCAGCGGCCAAGATAATTCTTTTTTTGATATGCTCCTTTAGGATAAACATACTTCCTAAATAGGTCAAAATAGGCCAAAGAGTTAATATGGTAGTAGTAAAAATTACCCCAAAATAAGCATAAGAATAGTAAGTTAAAACCATAGATATAACGCCCAAAAAAGCGATCAAAAAAACAGAAATATAATTTTTCTTATTTATTTTTGTAAAGCTTACTTTTGGTTCATCAACTAGACGCGGAGCAATAAATAAAAACCAAATCGAGAGAACAACAAGAACTCCAAGAGTACGTACGAGATACAACGCTACGGGAGAATATAAGAACAAAAGATTTTTTACCAAAACCGCTTCGAAACCATATAGCATAAGATAAATTAACAGCCCTCTTTGAAATGCATCAAAAGTTAAATGATACCTCCGTAAGTGCGAAAAGATTAAAGCTGATGAGGCAATAATTCCAGCCAGAAAAACATTCCAATTACGTTCAACTTGTAGAAAGATTGAAGCAATTATTATTGTTGAAAGTGGGGTCAACATCACTATTAATTCAATTTCAGATACTTTTTCTTTTTCAATAGCATGATAAAATAGAACATTATAGATTGAAGCAATAATAATAACCAAAAACAGTAAAAATAAATAATGAAAATCAAATGCTAATCTATCAATATGCCCCCAGAAAGGATAGATTATCGCAGTCAATATAAACAAAAAAAGAAATAGCAGGATTATAAATTGACGATGTCCTATTCTCTGATAAGATAGGACAATTTTATCCATAATTGTACTTGCTGCTAAAGAAATTGCAGCAATAATTGCATAAAACATAGCCCCTCAAAAATAACAATAATTACTCTTTTCTGGGAAAAAGAGCTGATCCAGCTTTTATCCTTGGTCCTTTAAATTGATTCTGAATATTAGTAGAAATATTCGGCATAAAGGGAAGAATCATCTCTGCTATTTCTCGAATAATTTCAATAAGATTACCTAGGATCAATTTTTGACTAGAAACATCAGACGACCATGGCTTTTTTTCCTCAATATACCTGTTTGCTTTATCTATCAATTGCCAGATGACTTTTAGGGCTTCGTGAAATTTTATCTGGTTCAAAGATTGGTCTAATTTTTCCCAGATCTCAACTATTTCAAATTGTTTTAACTCTCTAGCCGATGATTCTACTTGATCTACTTGACCATCAAAATATTTCACTAGCATATTACTCACTCTTTGGACTAAATTTCCTAAATTATTAGCTAAATCAGCATTATATCTTTGCTTAATAGAATCTAATGAAAAATCACCATCCTGGCCAAAATAAATCTCCTTAAATATTAAATAACGAATCGCATCACTGGGATATGTTTTCAATAAATCCTCGATATAGATTATATTTCCCATGGTTTTGGATATTTTTTTTCCTTCCAATGTAAAAAAGCCATGGGCAAAAACTCTTTTTGGTGGTTGATAACCATTAGCTAAAAGCAATGCAGGCCAAATAATGCAATGAAATTTAATAATATCCTTACCAATAAGGTGCAAGTCGGCTGGCCAGTATTTTTCACCCGCAGAAAGGTAGTTGAGTAGTGCATCGACCCAACAATAGACAGTCTGCGTTTTATCCCAAGGGACTTTAATACCCCATTCCACCTTTTCTCTTGAAATACTAATGTCTGCTAACTTTTCATTCTTGAGGAAACTTAAAACTTCATTCTTTCTTTGTTGTGGTTCAATCCTTAAATCGTCTGATTTAATAATATCAATCAATTTTTGCTGATAATTAGATAGTTTAAAGAAATAGTTTGTCTCTTCAATACTCTGTGGCTTGGAATTATGTAAAGGACATTTTCCATCAACAAGTTCTTTCCTATCTTTAAATTCTTCGCAACCAAGACAATATAATCCTTTATAGACTCCCTTGTAAATTTCGCCCTTCTTCCAGATTTTCGCTAAATAATTTTGGACATATTTCTCGTGCTTTTCATCTGTTGTTCTAATAAAATGATCATATGTAATATCCAAGTTATTCCATGATTCTGTAAAAAATTTTACCCTTTTGTTGGTAAATTCCTTTACATTTTTGATGCCGGCTATTTCAGCTGCTTTGGCCATTTTAGCTCCATGCTCATCTACACCTGTCTGAAAATATACTCTTCTCCCTTTTGCACGTTGCCATCTGGCTAAAATATCAGCAGCAATAGTGGTATAGGCCGAACCAATGTGGGGCTTATCGTTTGAATAATAAATTGGTGTGGTAATAAAATAATTCTCTTTTTTCATCAAAATCTCACTAAGAACCCTTTTAAGTCTTTTGGGTTATCCCATTTACATATAATATTTTTCACCTGTGCATATGAAAGACCTACTTTAACTTTTTCGATAAATTTTTTTAACTTACTTTCTTCACCCTCTACAATTATAGTTACTGACCCATTGGGCTCATTTTGTACGTATCCTGACAACCCAAGATTTTCTGCCTCTAGTCTTGAATGATACCTGAAGTTTACCCCCTGAACAAGGCCATATACTTTTATTGTTACATTCTTGATCATTTTTTACCCTCAATGATAACAACAAACTCCCCCTTTGGTTTAACCTTTTCTATTATATTTAAAATATTTCCTCGATAAATTTGTTCAAATTTTTTAGTCAATTCGCGACAAACTACAATTTCTCTATCTTTAAATATATCGGATAGTTCTCTTAAAGTTTTTAATATTCTGTGGGGTGATTCGTAAATAACAATGGTATAATGCGCAAAATTATTTATCTCATGTAAAATTTTTTGACGACCTTTCTTCTTTGGCAGAAAACCAAGAAACAAAAACTTATCAGTCGGAAAACCCGAAATTGATAGTGCGGCCGTAACTGCGCTTGAACCGGGTATTGGAATAATCTCTAAACTTGCCAGCCTTTCTAATAAATAGCTGATTAGCTTTTGTCCTGGATCACTTATTCCTGGTGTACCGGCCTCAGAGACCAAAGCAATACTTTTCCCAATTTGTATCTGTTCAAGAACAAAATTGAATCTTTCGATTTTACTATGCTGGTGATACGAATAAAGAGGCTTATTTATTTTGTATGATTTAAGCAAAATCTGCGTTTTCCTAGTATCTTCACATAAGATTAAATCAACTTCTGATAAAGTCCTAATTGCCCGAAATGTAATATCTTCTAAATTTCCGATTGGTGTTGCTACAATAAATAATTTTCCCATTTTATCTTACCCACTGCCAAATAAGCATAACATCAAAACCTAAATTCACTATTAATGCAAGCCAACCAAATACATTTACCCATAATTTATTTTTATATTTGCCCATGATTTCTGAGCTGCTAGCGATTTTTATTAAGAAATAGATTAATATTGGCATTAAAAGACCATTTAAAACTTGTGAATAAACAAGCATTTTAATTGGACTTATCCCTATAAAAACAGATAAAAATCCAATGATGAGTGATAGAAGTAAAACAAAATAAAAACCCCGCGCTTGCATAATCTTTTTATCTAGACCCTCCTTCCAGTGAAAGATATCAGAAAATATATATGCTGTAACTGAAGCTAAAATTGGAATAGCTAAAAAGCCACTGCCAAGAATACCAATCGAAAAAAGCGTAAAAGCACCTTCTCCAGCCAGTGGCTTAAGCGCCAATGCAGCATCTTTGGCGGTATTTATTGTGACGCCGGTTTTAAATAACAAAGCACCTGTTGTAATAATGATAAAATATGAAATAAGATTGCAGTAAATCATTCCGGCTTTAACACCAAAACCCTCATCATTTAAATCTTCGACCTTCTTTTTCTCTTCGATCTCTTCAGTATTTTGCCAAAAAACCACATAGGGGGTTAGCGTCGTTCCTAGCAAAGCCACAGCAAGTACCCAATAGTCAATACCTCCACCAACAAACGGTTTAAAAGTAGAATTAAAAACTTGATGCCAATCCGGCTTCATCAGAAATGCGGTTGCAACATAAGCTAAAAAAACCGGAGTTAATAGAAATAAATATCTACTAACTGTCGAATATTTTCCTCTAATTAAAAGTAAAGCAAAAAATAATGTGATCAAAACTGCAAATAATAACCAAGGTGCGTTTGTTATGATTCCAAGCACCTCGCTCATACCCGCAATATCAGCTCCAATAGTAGCCATATTCCCCATCGCCACAATTATGGCAATAGATAAAGCAATTTTATAACCATATTTATGTTTTATTAAACTTGATAAGCTTTTCTTTGTCACTACGCCAATCCTCGATGACATATCTTCTAGAGCAATCAAAAGCGGAGTGGTAAGAACAATTAACCATAGAAGTGCAAAGCCAGTTACGGCACCAACTTGAGAATACGTAATGATACCTGAAGGATCGTCATCAGCAGCACCTGTGATTGTCCCATTCTTGGCTAATCGAAAATAATCTAAAATATTACGTCTTCTTCTAAATATGTACGGGTATAAATTCCCAATAATAGTAGACTTTACTTCTTTAACTACTTTGTCTACTTCCTCAACTTCTTCTTTTACTTCTTTTTCTATCTCATTAAGACCCATCATAAACCCTTATTTACTTTATATTTAACATTGTAGATTTTTTGCCAGTCCTTGACTCCAAGCTTTTCAGCTCTCATTTTTGGCATTATACCAGCGTTTTCCAAAATTTGACTTTCAAAAACATTTTTCAGCTGTTTTCTTTTTTGAGAAAAACCCTTTTTGACTAATTTTATAAATTGACCTGGATCTACACTAGAATTGGGAACAATGTTAATTTTGATAACTACAGAGTCGACTTCTGGTTTTGGCCAAAAGCAACTCGCAGAAATATAAGAAATAATACTCGGTTTACCAAAAGATTGGACGAGAACCGCCAGTCTATTCATAGATGGCGGCTTAGCACAAATTCTTTGTCCAACTTCCTTTTGCACTGTTATTAGAATAGACTCTAAAAAAGATACTTGATCACCAGTAGTTAATAATTTCTCCAAAAGTGGCGAGGTTATTTGGTAAGGTATATTGGCAACTACTTTATATTTCTTTGCCGGCTTAAAGTAACTTACAAATTTTAAAGCATCCGACTGTATAATTTCGACATTACTAAAATCTTTAAGGGTATTTTTTAGTATCGGGATTAATTCTTTGTCAATTTCGACAGCATAAACACATCTAGCTTTTTTGCATAACTCAGCAGTCAAAGTGCCGATTCCTGAACCTATTTCTAAAACAATATCTTCCTTTGATAGATTGGCTGTTCTAATAATTTTCTCCAGATTATTTTTATCTATTAAAAAATTCTGACCTAAAGTTCTTTTTGGTCTAATATGGTATTCTCTAAATACTTTTTGAACTACGCTTGGTGAAGTAAGTTGCATTTAGCTAAATATTAACAAAAAAACCCGCCAAAAGCGAGCAAAACCGTATCTATAGTTTAGAAAAATTTAAGGCCACCTACCACGGTAACCATTGGACAACGCCCATGCAGTATTTAAGATTTGAGCACTTGGAGCAAAAATATTGTTACCATTACCAGCCTTTGAAGAAACTATATCCCAAAAACCCTGAGAGTATTGGAACAATCCATAATAGGGTCCGGCAGGATTTACTGATTTGTAGTGACCGTTACTTTCTTTCATCATTAAATTACATATTTCATTGGGATCTATGTTATACTTCGCAGCAGCCTGGGAAACAATATCATTATAAAGGCATCTTACCGTAATAATCTGTTTAGTCCCATAAACCTCAATTTGATCCCTGGCGTTGGTAGTAACTTTTTCTTCTATTAATTGACGGGAAACTTCTTTACCATTTTCTCTTCTGATCTTAAATATTCTTTCTTTAATGCCTTTTTTACCCGATTGGATAATCTTGCTTTTTCCTTTTTCTAAATTTGGATCTTCTTTCTTTATAACCTTAAAGTTTATATCATCTTTTTCGATAAGATTTGTTTCGGCTACGCGTGTAATTTTAATCTCCAAATCATTTGTTAAAAGAGTGTCGATAGATGGATTAATAACATCTTTGTCTCCCAAAGTTATTTGCTTCTCTTGTAAAACTTCTTCAACTGTTCTAACCCACGTTCGATATATTTTCTTATCATTACCATCCCATAAGGAAATTTGTGGAGCACGATATATTATAATTTTAGAACCAACTCCGTACGAAGGGTCAGGAAAAACCTTAATAATATCTTCAGGATAAACCACGACATTATTATCGATAAGCATCTCATTTAAATAAAAAACCCCGGGTTTTCCATAATATACTTCACTATTTGAAAACTCACGGAAATCTCTTGATATTACTTCTCTTCCAAGCCGATTATCTTGTGGCACATGGTCTGCTATAGAACTTTGGGTGTTAGATAATTTCCCAGAAAATAGACCATAGTTGCAACTGTCTAAAAAAACCGCAAGGAGTAAAATTGTAATTACCGAAACTTGCCAAAGACGTAAAATATTTCCTCCTAGTTTAGACAATCCGCATTTAACAGCCTAACAAAAAAAATTCTCCATGTCAATAAACAATAAAATACTGAATATACCTACAGAAAATACAAAAGGGCGCATGATCTAAAGACAAAACGCTCAAATTTCTTGATTATTAAAACGTGTCTAGATCGGCGCCCTTTTTAAAGGCGCTCCTACCACTCTATCATCCTAATCCAAAGCTTATTGCCTTAGCAAAGACAATAGATGCCATAGGTGCCGATTCCTCTCCGGGTGATTCTCCCGGGCAGGCCGATACATTTGGATTTCTAATGTAGTCAAATGTATCAGATTACCCAGGAAAAACCGGATGGGAAAATATCTATTATTTTTAAAGTAATTGTATAAGTATAACAGAATATATAATATCTTGTCAATAGGGAAAAATATGAACTTAAATTAACAAGTTATCCACAGTTTCTACTCTGCTCTTTTCTTTTCAAGGTTTGTAAATCTCATCTGCTCTGGTATGAAATACAGTTCAACCTCGCCAGTTGGACCATTACGATGTTTTTTGACTAGGATATCGGTAATATTTTTACGTTCAGTTTCCTTGTTGTAATATTCATCACGATAGATAAAAATAACAACATCGGCATCTTGCTCAAGAGAGCCAGATTCCCGCAAATCAGATAGCTGTGGAATTTTGCTATCTCTATGTTCAACTGCGCGCGAAAGTTGTGAAACAGCTATTACTGGAACATTTAATTCTCTTGCTAAACTTTTTAAAGCAAGTGAGATCTGAGATACCTCTTGTACTCGCGATTCTGCTGCTCGCCTGCCTGATGCATACATCATCTGCAGGTAGTCGACAACAATTAAACCAAGTCCGTGCTCAGATTGGAGTCTTCTTGACTTTGTCATTATTTCGATGGGAGTAACTGCCGTTGAATCATCAATAAATATTGGAGCTTCAGACAAAACCCCAATCGCATGACCTATTTTAGGAAAATCCTCTTGCTCCAAATTACCTGACCTTAACTTCCAAGAATTAATTCCTGCCTGTCCGCACAAGAATCTGTCAACCACCTGTTCTTTTGACATTTCAATCGAAAAAAATCCGACAGGTACTTTAGCTTCAACGGCAGCATTCAATATGATGCTGGAAGCGAAGCTGGACTTACCCATAGACGGTCTCCCAGCAAGAATGATTAAATCTGAAGGCTGCAATCCACTCAAAAGGTTGTCTAATTGATCAAATCCGGTTGGCACTCCGCGCAACATACCTTTATGTTTGCTAAGTTTGTCTATCCTCTCAAAACTTTCTCCCAAAATATCCTTCACATGGACAAATGATTGCTTCATAAACTTCTTTGAGATTGAGAAAATGTTGCGCTCAGCTTCATCTAATACAGATTCAATGTCTTTATCCTCTTGATAACCTAATTCAAGTGTTTTTGATGCAGCTTGAATTAATCTTCTTAGGGTTGCTTTTTGTTGAACAATCTTAGCATAATGAACTACTCGCGTAGCGGAAGGAACACAGTTAACCAGGGTGGTTAAATATGATGCGCCGCCAATATTTTCTAGTTTTTTATCCTTTTCCAGCTGATCGGTCAGCGTAACGATATCTACAGGCATTCTTTTTTGATACAAATCTAAAACGGCATCATATATATCTCCGTGAGCATCTTTGTAAAAATCGTCAGATGTCAAAATATCAGCAACTTTAATTACTGCATCTTTATCAAGTAATAAAGAACCCAATACTGACTGTTCGGCCTCTATGTTCTGGGGTGGAATTTTAGATAATTGGTCTGCCATATTATCCTTATAAAATTAATTTCCGGGTTCTTCTAATTCAAAAATGCCCTCAATATTTTCAAATACATTATCGACCGAACTAGTTTCACTGATATTCGCTATAGAATCCATCTTGGGAGAAATCCTAATTACCTGACAAAGCAAGCTAATTTTTTGCCCAATCATTTCTTCAACAATCTGCTCAATGATTTTACGATTCTTTGGTTCCTCTAACTTATCTTTATGGAATTTAAAACCAACGCCTAACACTAACTGGCCATTTTTAAAATCGATCAATTTGGCATCCTGCAAGAGAAAACAAAGAGAATGATTATGCGGACGCAGTTTATTTATCACTTCACTCCAATCTATGTCTGAACTAGCTGATGCCTCTACTTTTGATTTTGGTGATTCTTCTTTCGATCCAAGAATCTTATCACTCTTCTTGTTCTTATTGATATCATTTTTAGAATCATCTTCGCAGATTTCAACAATTGCTAATTCCAAAGGCAATTGTAAAAATAAGGCGATTTTCATTTCTCTTTGCGCTTCGGAAAATATTCTTATCCATAAAGCAAGTTTGCTTGATGGTTCTTTGATTAATTCTTCGCGCAAAAATTCGATCAAATTAACAGCGAATTGATTTAAATCTTTACCTTCTTCTGTAATATCATTAAGAATAGTCAAGGCAGAATTTGAATCCTTACTAATTAAAGATTTATATAACTTCTCTATCCTTTCGATCTCGGTTTTACCTAAGATTTCTTCTACATCTTTTTGTGTTATTTTAGCTAAACCCTTGCTAACAATTAAATCTAAAATACTCTCGGCATCTCGCGCGCTACCATAAGAAATTTGAATAATAGTCTTCTTTGCACCATCATCAATTTTTAAATTCTCTTTTTCGGCTAGATAATCTAATCTTTTTAATAAATCTTGTGCTGACAATCTTTTAAAATCAAATCTTTGGCAACGTGATGCGATAGTCTGCGGTATCTTATGGGCCTCAGTTGTAGCTAGAATAAATATCACGTGAGCCGGTGGTTCTTCTAACGTTTTTAAGAGGGCATTAAAAGCTTCTCGTGTAAGCATATGAACTTCATCAATAACAAAAACCTTATATTTAGAACTTGAAGGAGTGAACTTAATTTTTTCACGTAAATCTTTTATTTCTTCGATTCCGCGATTTGAAGCAGCATCAATCTCAATCAAATCCAAGCTTTGTCCTTTTTGGATTTCTGTGCATGAAGAACATTTATTACACGGCTCTCCATTCTTAAAACTAGAGCAGTTGACACTTTTTGCCACAAGGCGGGCAATTGTTGTCTTACCTGATCCCCGCGGACCAGAAAACAGATAAGCATGAGCAATCCGACCGGACGAAAGGGCATTCTGCAATATCGTCTTAACTTGATTTTGGCCGCAAATTTCAGAAAAATTTTGAGGCCGCCATTTTCGATATAGTGCTTTGGACAATTTTCCTCCTTACTCATTCTACAATTATATAAAATAATATCTTTATTAATTTTTATCCCCAGTTGTGGATTTCTTTACGGCAATAC
>JAPLVJ010000028.1 GCA_026397155.1 Candidatus Berkelbacteria bacterium
GAGGATTTTTGTCTGCAGTCACCAAATCTTTAACACGCTTGGAAACAGGAAGCTGCTGCCAAATAACCATAGCTTCTTCTTTAGAAATATATTTAACTGATTTGACTCCATCATAAGTTTCTAATCTAGTTTTTAAGTCAAAAATCTCTTCTTCTTTGGCCTCATCTTTAAAAGAAACAGTTAAATCCATTTTTTCCTGCACTGCCTTAATGGTTGTATTGGTCACCAAATTCAAAAAGAAGAAGACAGAAATAATAAAAAGAGTTAAAGCAAAAATAAAAGTGGTAGCAATAGAAAGCCAGGGATTGCGCAAGAAATTTGAAACACCGAATTTAAATATTCTGACTACGCCCGTCATCATACAATATATTTTCCTCTCTCTTTATCAGAAATTAATTTGCCGTCCTTTAGAGTAACTACGCGTTTTCTTAAAGCATTAACAATCTCTCTGGCATGAGTGGCCAAAATAACCGTTGTTCCTTTTTGATTGATTCTAAAAAGCAAATCAATAATTTCCCAAGAAGTTACTGGATCCAAATTTCCAGTAGGCTCATCAGCAATCAAAAGCTTTGGACTATGAACAAGAGCGCGCGCTAAGGCAACTCTCTGCTTTTCGCCGCCAGAGAGTGGATCTGGATAATTTTTGGCTTTGTCTTTTAAGCCAACTAATTCTAAAATTTTAGGCACTCTTTCTTTGATTGTCTTGGACGACACTCCGGATACCTCGAGGGCATAGGCAATATTTTCATAAACTGTTTTTGTTGGTAAAAGTTTATAATCTTGAAAAACAACGCCAACCTTGCGCCTATACAGAGGCACTTCTTTGCGTCTTAAAAGATGGATGTCGCGGTCATCAATCAAAATACGACCCGAGGTCGGTTTTTCTTCGCAAATTAAAAGCCTTACCAGGGTCGTTTTCCCTGCTCCCGAGGGACCAACTAAGCAAACAAACTCCCCTTCCTTGATTTTAAAAGATACGTTATTCAAAGCTTTTAACTTATCGTATTGCTTTGTAACTTTTTCTATCTCAATCATTACTTATACATTTTAGCATCAATTTCTTTCCCCAGGCAACCCTTCTAGCTCTCTTTTTCTCACTCTGCTGACCCAGATGGCTATTCCAATTAGAATAAGAAAGATAGAAGCATGCCCTTGGGATTCAAGTCCTACTATGGGTAGGGTGGAGACATCCTCTCCCACTTCAAAGGTTTTTGTTGAGTATCCTCTGTCATAGGTAAAGGTAATCTTTCCAGCACTATCTGAGATTAAAGTCTGGTAGCGATTACCATCAACCTTAACAACATACTTAGTGTTTGGTTTTAGATCGCCAATCGTATGCAAAGCTGAAGTCGCACCCGTCCCCTCTTCTGTCCATTTTTTGGAATAGTCACCGCCTACCCCCGTATTCCAAGTGGTAACATTGACATCAACCGAACCTGTATTAGGAATAATATCCATGTTAATAGAGTTAATGGTTACTTCGCCTGTAAGATTAGTGGCAGCCAACGTCGTAGTGCCGTCAGAACTGATGGTGGTGGTATAGCCGAGAAAAGGACGCTTGTAATTATCCAAAACCAAACTAGTTGATCCCGTTCCGTCGAGAACAATGGATGCGCTAGAGCTATCGGCTACTGGAGCGGTGGCAGAGAGAACATTGATCTCGGGATTAGAAATTGTTTTGATTGCAGGGGTAGTAGTGTATTGATAGGTAAAATCGGCATAGGAGGGCTCTCCGGGATGCGCCGCCCAACTAACCGAATCTGCATCACCTTGGACTGGAAAGGTGGTCCAGTAAGGGTTACCACCGTCACCTGCTTCTCCGCCCAACGCGAGCTCCAACCAATACCATGCCTGAGGATAATCCAAAGACCAGTTTAGGTCAGTAAAATTTTTATCCGCCCATTTATATTTAGACGTTGCCAATAAATCTTGACCTCCAGAATCAATAGTATCCCCATAAGCATAGTGGCCAAATCTTATAGCAAAAATCCCTGCATTTGCACCGGATTTATACCAACCACCAACATCGATTGCCGTAAGATAAGAAAGAGGATAGTCCGGCAACTCATCTGGAGAGCTCTGCACCCATATTGTGCAAGTCCATTCCTCGATTCCACTTGGCGGCGAAAGCAGTAGCGCTCGACTATCTATCCAAGCTGGTTGACCATGCACAGGATAAGCCCCTCGCAGATAATATTTAGTGGTTTCTGAGCCATTTGTTGAGATAAAAAATAAAAAATTTCGTTGCGTCGCATTGTTTCTTGAGTCAGTTGCTGTAACCGTCAAAGAATATGTCCCGGTTCGACTAGCAGTGAAACTGCCTACAATTTGATTTTCTTCTTGCTGCCACAGCAAAGAACTCTCCTGGGGACTAAGCACAAGCGATGCAACACAATCTGTGCAGGAACTGCCATCAATATTGAACATCGACAAAGCAAAATCAATCGAATCCCCAACATCTTTCGCCCTACCATCTGCTACTGCTTCATCAAAATCAAGAGTGACGCTTGTATTATTATCGACAAATCGATTGCCCGAAGAGGTATTAATATCTAGGTTTTCTACCCCGTAAAAAAAGACTGCGTTAGCATTTCTCGAAAACTCGTTACCGCTTACTGTGGAAGCACTTATTTCCGATTCATGATACATGGTTACCCCATAGGTATTTGAGTTAAAGTGGTTATTTTCAATATTGTTGCTCGATGAATCAAGAGAAAAAATACCATAAGTATTTAAGCTTATTGTGTTAGAGGAAATATTATTATGATCAACCGAAGTCTGGGAAATTCCATAAAAACTAGAGCTGATTGTATTACCAGTCAAAATATTGCTACTAGAATCAGCAAGATAAAAACCACCAATATTGGAAGTTAAAGTATTATTTATAAATATATTGTTATCAGATGAAGCAACAAAC
>JAPLVJ010000054.1 GCA_026397155.1 Candidatus Berkelbacteria bacterium
GTTGTAACCGATGAATTTAGAAATGGATTAGCCAACAAGAACACACAACTCTTTTCTAACCGCGCTGAAGATAAAATCGAAACTTATCAAGCTGTTACCAACGAAAAAGGCGAAGCCTATTATGGTATTACTTCAACTAAAGAAGGTTTCGCCGAACTTTCAGCTTTTGACACAACCGACAACTTTGCTTTTTCAAATAGTTTTCGACTGCGTGTGTCAGAGGCAACTTTAATGGATATTTTATCCTCCGAGCAGGCAAAAAGCATTGCTAGAACAGTTGCCCCGATTGCTACAGCAGTTGCTGCTTTGGGACTTTTGGCCCTTATCATGAACATAATTGGTGCAATACCATTTGCTGGCCAATATTTTAGCTATTCACTTCTTTGGGTTCTGCAAACTTTCCGAATCAGAAGAAAATCGCGCCAGTGGGGTATTGTTTTTGACTCAATAACTGGACGGCCGATTGATTTAGCTACACTTCGTCTTTTCAACTGTGATAACTACAAATTAGTTTCAACGCAATTGTCTGATATTTCAGGGCAATTTGGTTTTACTGTTGAACCAGGCAGATACTCTGTTTCTGTCAGCAAAAAAGGCTATGTTTTCCCCACTAATCCTGGAACTAATCCTCTAGTTAAGAAGATGTGGAAAAGCAGTTCACAAATGTCTGATTCTTGGTATGTAGGCCAACCAATTGAAGTCAAAGAAAAAGATACCAGACTTAATTTATCAATTCCAATGGATCCAGCCATAACAACACCCTCAGCTAAACTCATAAGATTAACCCGTAACGCAGCTGATTGGATTGTCTACGTCTTTAGTTTTGCTATTATACCTCTAATGGCACTTGGCCTTGTTTTTAGTATCTTCTCCACAATTATTTTAAAAACTTGGCCGCAATACTTAATGATGGGGCTATACGCACTCGGTCTGGGATATTATATAGTCATGCAAAGAAGAAAGATTAATCAATACGGATTTGTTTTTGACTCTAAAACATTAAAGCCAATTGAAGGAGCAACTATTTATGTCTATGAACAAAAATATGACACAATGAAGATGGCTCAAATGACTGATAAAACCGGCCGATTTTCTGTTCTTCTTCCTAAAGGAGAATACTATCTAACTATTGAGGCTAAAGGATATACATTCCCAAGCAAGCACGTTGATTTTAAGAACTTCAAAAAAATATATCAAAATGAGATTATTAAAATTGAGAAAACTCAATTTATTAACGTTGAAATTCCACTAGATCCAAAGTAAGCTACCTAACAATTACAAAACTCGCTTCGCCAAAATTCCCAGCCGCATCCAGAGCTTTTGCCCTTAAAGTATAGGTACCTGGATTGGCATTAGCCCAAGGCCAAATTGCTAACATCGAGCTGGCATTAACCGAGGCGGCCAAATAATCATTAATATATAGTTGGACCTTAGTTACACCAACATTATCAGCTGCACTAAAACGAATAGTTAGATCACCTGATGTCCAACTGTAAGGATTCGCAGTTGGCTCTACAACAGTCACCACTGGCTTTTGCGTATCTACACTGGCATTGTTGAATGTAACGCTAATTGAGCTCTGTGTGCTTTGTTTTGAATCATAAGCTACGGCCTTTAAAGTATATCCTCCGTTTGAGTATGCTGTTGTATTAAGAGTTGTT
>JAPLVJ010000052.1 GCA_026397155.1 Candidatus Berkelbacteria bacterium
AACGAACCAATCAAGACCTTGGGTTTCATCATAGGAATCATCATAGCTGTTACTGTTCATGAGTTTATGCATGGCTATATTGCAAATTATCTAGGCGACCCTACGGCTAAATACCAAGGACGATTAACTCTAAACCCAATCAAGCACCTTGACCCTCTTGGGATGATATTCTTATTGATTATCGGCTTTGGATGGGGTCGACCAGTACCAGTCAACCCAGCCAATTTTCAAAATCCTCGCCTCGGGGAATTTTTAACTTCAATTGCCGGACCACTTTCTAATTTCGTAATTGCCTTCATTTTTGCGATTATCCTAAGAATTTTCCCATCAATTCCTTATGCTGTAATCATTAATTTGATTATTTATTTTAATTTAGCTATCTGTGTTTTTAACCTATTGCCTGTTCCCCCACTCGACGGCTCAAAGATTGTTTGGGCAATTTTTCCTCAAATAAACGTTGATGCTTTTGAACAACTTGGAGTTGCAATATTATTTGGCTTAATATTTATTCAGTATTTAATTGGCTACTCTATCATCGGAAGCATTATTCTACCAATCATGTCATTTTTAGCTCGAGTTATCGGGGCACCCGCAGCGCTATATTAAAAATCGGGCCAGCGAGATTCGAACTCGCGACCTCAGGACCCCCAGCCCTGCGCGCTAACCAACTGCGCTATGGCCCGATGAGAAAATAATACAACTTTTCAAAGAAAATCTCAACGTATCACGAGCTATAATCTATGTTATAATGGAAACATCTCTACCATGGTCTTTACAAAGTTGACCCTAATTATATCTTATGGGAGTCCGCGTTCCCCTGACATAAAGTCAGAGGGCAGGACACCCACTTGGCCAAACAACGTCAACTGTTTGAAAACGACTATGGTAGAGAAGGTCTTATAAAATGAGTAATTATGTCGTAAAAGCAGTTTCTTTTTTAAACAAAAATAAAATCGCTGATAGAACTCTTTTGTGTTCCTGTGAACACCCACTTTACTTTTTAATCGAAACAAAACATTCATGGTTGCCAACAAATGCTTTAGCCTATCGCATCATTCAAACTGTCAAGAATAAATTCTCTGAAAGGAATTCTTCACTTTCAGAGAATTTTGAAGAAGCTCTAAAAGAAACTAATGAAATCCTTGCCAAACTAACTGAAGAAGGCCAAACCGAATGGGTTGATAACCTTTCAGCAATAATCCTATTAATTGATCAAGATGCGTTAAGTTTAACCTCTTTAGGCAGTTCTTCCTGTTTTCTTATTCGTGAAGGAAATGCAATCGAGATTACTGCCGATCAACCAAAAGAAACCCATCCTTTGAGAACTTTCTCTCATATTTTAAATGGCCAATTAAAAGAAAAGGATCGATTAATACTTGGCAATCCTGAATTCTTTGAAAAAGTGCCGCTCGATTATCTTAAAAAAGTCATTGCTGGTTCTGAAGTTGCCAATCTAATTCAGAAAGAAAGAATCAAAAAGGCAAATGCTCTTATTTTACAAATAGAAAGTGGGTCGCCAACTAGTGTTTCATCTTCCGAAACAATCTATTTAGATGAAGATAAAGCCAAAATTATTCTTATGCAGAGCGGAAAATATCTATCTTCATTCTTCAAATGGATCTTAAAACAAACCAAAAGAATCTTTTCATTTTTATATAAAAAAACCAAGCACAATCTACCAAAAGCACAAAAATATATTAATCAATCTCATCAAAAAATTACCGCAAAGACAAAAACCACTTCTCAAAAAACAGGATTAAGCAAAATCTTCTCTGCTTTAGCTGGATATAAAAGATGGATTTTGGTGGGTTTTTCCGGTGTTCTAATTTTTGCTCTCATATTTGAGATTACCGTAGTTCTAAAAAACCGTTTTCAAAGTAGTGAATTACTATCTCAAAGAAAAACTATTATGGCCGCAGAAGATAAAACCAGAACAGCTGATGAATTGGTAAAACAAGGAAAACAGGAAGAAGCAATTAAAAACTACAAAGAAGCACTACAACTAGTTTCTCAAATGAATAATAAGGATGCCAACATACTCTCAGATAAGATTAATGCAAAACTTGATAAACTCAATAACATTGTTAGGATTGACCCAAAAGAATACCTTGATTTCAATGTATTTAAAAATGCGACTGTTTCCCAAATTATTCTGGCTGAAAAAACAATTTATTCTGTTGATAGCAAAACCAACCAAATATATAAAGAAAAATCAAACCCGTCTAGCTTACCTCAATATTCAGGACAATTTATTTATGGCTCTTTTCAAGACCAAGAAAAACTACTGGTTTTTTATCAAGAAAATGATGGCGTTTATGAATATAAAATCGACGAAAATAAGGTTGAAAAAGCTAAAACTGTTTTTGATCAAGGATGGGAAAAAGCAAAAATTATTGCCACATACTTTACCAATTTATATCTACTTAATCCAGAACAGGGCCAAATTTACAAATACGAAAAAACAGCTGCTGGTTATTCAAAAGGAAGCGCCTATGTCAATAAAGACAATGTTGACCTAAAAAAAGCAATTTCTTTTGCCTTAGACGGCTATGTTTATGTCCTAAATAATGATGGCACTGTTATAAAGCTTATGGCCGGCCGCCGAGTTAATAATTTCACCATCAATGGGATACCAGAAAATGAAACCGGTTCAAAAATCAAAAATCCAATCAAAATCATTACATTTCCAGAACAACAATCATTATATATACTAGATGGCAATCAAATCTTAGAATTCGATAAAACAGGCAAATATCAAAAAATGCTTGTTATCAATAATATTACAAATATCAAAGATTTCGCTGTCAGTCCTAAAAATAAAAAAATCTACCTATTGTCTGGCACCAAGGTATATGAATTTGGACTTTAAAGTTTCCCCAAAAGATTAAAATAATAAAAAACAATCAGAGTGATAAATATTGCAGTAAAAAAACCAGCAAGAAGCTGTTTTTTTGTGTGCCTCAAAAGATAAAAACGAGACCAAAACACGACTGGAATTAAAACTATAACCAACCAGAAAGACCACCCAAATAGAGCCAAAACAACCAAAGCAAAAGCAGTAACACCTGCGGCATGTAGGCTAACTTTTCTCCGCATGTTAATAATGAATAATGCCAAGTTTAATAACGCTAGAGCAAACACAATCGCATAGAGAGGCTCTGGATTATGATAAAAACTTAAAGCAATAATTTCGGCAAAGAAAATGATTACTATCTTAGCTAGGATAGATGAACGGTTTTTAATTACTTCTTTGTTTTTAACTGTATCATCAATTACTATTCCCTTTTGAAAAGAACTATAAATAAAATATATTGGTAAAAAACCATTTAAGATTAGAGCTGCAAGAGTAAAAACCATCATGTGTTCCTTACTTAAATTACTCTCTTCAATCCCAAGCAATATTAAAATCAATGCTAAAAAGAGAGGATTTAAAATTAAGGAAACAATTTCTAGGGGTTTTTTAATCATTACATTCTCGATAGCGGTTTTATCCCTAATATGCCTAATGCATTAGTTAAGACTATTTGAGTTGCTTGAATCAGGGCAATACGAGAAGTAGTTAAATCAGGATTTTTTTTATCAATTACCTTACATTTTTCATAAAAATTATGGAAAGAGACTGCCACTTCATAAGTATAAAAAGCTAACTTTTGAACCTGATAACTCCGCGTGATTTCTTCTATAATTTCGGGAAACTTTAAAATTTGCTTAGCTAGTTGCAATTCTGCCGAATGAACAAGTAATTTATAGTTCGGTGTTTTTGCTTTGAGTTGATGATATTGTGCTTTGGATTTAGCAAGAATTCCGTGAATTCTTGCATTTGCATATTGGATATAATAAACAGGATTTTCTTCAGATTTATCCTTTGCTAACTTAAGATCAAAATCTAAATGAGTTCCAGGAGATTTTTGCAACATCATAAAACGAAAAACGTCTTTAGGCACCTCATCTAATACTTGACGAGCTGTTACGTAGGTACCTTGCCTCTTAGACATTTTCTCAATATTATCTCCCTTTTTAAGTCGCACAAATTGATATAATACTATTCTTAGCCAATCTTTAGTAATCCCGAGTGTCTCTAAAGCTAGCATCATTTTTTGAATATGACCATAAGTATTAGCACCTAAAACATCAATCACTTGATCAAAACCACGGTTTACCTTATCTATGTGGTAAGCTAGATCATTGGTAAAATAAGTTGGCGTTCTTCTTGGATCGCTTCTCAATAAAACATATTCCTTATCTTCCAGAACTTGCTCTTCACCTTTTTTGCAAAACCATAATGCCCCATCCTTCTCCCTTGCCATTCCTTTCTTAATTAAATCTGAAATAACTTTTGTAGTTTTATCTTTTTTTATAATCTCGCTTTCATAAATATAATTATCAAAACGAATTCCCATATCTAGACAGTCTTTTTTGATCCCTTGCATCATCTTTTTAATCCCCACTTTAGCAAAGTACTCTGTGGATACTATCTTAGGATCCTTTATCTCGTGGGCTATCTTTTGTACATAATCCCCTTGATAACCATCTTCGGGAAAAGGAATACTCTTGTCTTTCTTCTTTAAATACCAGTACATAATTGTCTGGCCAAATTTTTCAACTTGATTCCCAACATCATTAACATAGAATTCTCTTTTAACATTAAAACCAGACTTTTCTAGAACGCTCGCTAGTACATCGCCTATAGGACCACCTCTGGCATTCCCTATGTGTAAAGGACCAGTTGGGTTTGCCGAAATAAACTCGACTTGTACTTTTTTACCTTTGCCAACATTTTGAGAGCCGAATTTATCTTTTTCTTGAATTATTTGATCAATTTTATCTAAAACCCATTCTTCATTCAAATAAAAATTAATAAAACCCGGGGGAGCTAGTTCAATTTTCTTTAAAAATTTTGCTTCTAGGTTGTTGATAATCTTTTGTGCAATCTCTAGTGGTGGCTTTTTTACTATAGAAGCAATCTGCATTGCTACAGAACAAGAATAATCACCAAAACTAGCCTCTTTTGGATATTCAATATCAAAATCAGGTATCTTAATGTTCGAATAAGCCTTTTTTACTGCTTTTTCAACTAATTGTTTCAGATCCCCTTTAACCAAAAATCCTCACTTTATTTTTACCCTTACAAACCTTCTTTTCCCTGCTTGAATAATCATTCTATCTTTAAGTTCAATTTTTAAAAACCGATTAGCTTCTGTTTTTCCGTTAATCTTAACTGCACATTGCTCGATCAATCTAGTTGCCTCTGATTTACTTTTCGCAAACTTTAAATTAACCAAAAGATCCACAATATTCCACACCCCATGAAGCTGCACTTCCTCTATCTCTGATGGGTTTAGTTTTTCTCTAAAAACACGCTTAAATTCCTGCTCTGCTCTTTGCGCACTATCTTTCCCATGATAAATTTTAACAATTTCATAAGCCAAACGTGCTTTTTGATCTCTAGGATTTTCTATCTTTTTAATCTCAGAAAGAGGGATATCTGTACAAAGTTCAAAATAATTCATAATTTGCTCATCAGGAATTGACATAATTTTGCCGTAAATCTCTTCTGGTTTCTCGGTAATCCCTACATAATTACCCAGACTCTTGGACATTTTCTTCACCCCATCAATACCCACCAAAATTTTCAAGGTCATTATCTCTTGCGGTTCTATATTTGATTTCTCCATTAAACGACGGCCGGCTAGCATATTAAATTTTTGATCTGTACCACCAACTTCCAAATCTGACCTTAAAACAACAGAATCATATGCTTGTAAAATTGGGTAATCTATCTCATGGCATCTTAAATCTTTGCCTTCTTTTATTCTATTGGTAAAATCATCGCGCTCTAAAATTCTTTGAACTGAAAAATTACTTTTAATATTTAGATATTCGGCAAGAGACATCTTTTTGTACCACTCAGAATTCTTTCTAACTTCAGCTTTCTTAATATCAACAATCTTTTCAGCTTGCTCTAAATATGTTTTTGCATTGTGTTCTACTTCTTCCTTAGAAAGCATTGGCCTTGTCTTATTCGCACCTGAAGGATCACCGATTGCTGCCGTAAAATCTCCTATAAGAAAAATAATTTTATGCCCAAGTTTTTGGAACTCGGCCATTTTTCTTAAAGCAATAGCAATACCAAGATGAATATCTGGTGCTGTTGGATCTATGCCTAACTTTATTCTTAACTTCCGACTTGATTTAATTTTTTCAATCAGAATCTCTTTATTGATTATTTCTTCTACTCCACGAATTAAAAGATCTTTTTGGTCTGGCATTTTTCCTCCACTCTTCTACAATTTACATTGTAAACACTTTTTGGTATGATAACAACCGATGATTAAAAAAATTCCCCTTTTATTTAAGGGCATCACTAAATTTTTTCGTAACTATTTTAAACTTTTTACACGCTCTATACACCCAAGAAAATATGGGTTCAAACCACTAGGTTTGTTCTTGCTTCAAACCCTTGGTATGCTTTTTGGTATATTTCTCATTCTGGTTGCTTTTTATTCTAAAGATTTACCTACCCCGGGTAACTTACAAAAAAGAATTTCCAAGGAATCGACAAAAATTTTAGATAGAAATGGAAACCTTTTATATGCTATCCATGGAGAAGAAAATCGAATTATCTTAAAAAATGACGAAATTCCGAATAATTTAAAAAATGCGACTATCGCCGTCGAAGATAAAAACTTTTATAAGCACTTCGGGATAGACTTTAGTGGAATTGCCAGGGCGACTATAAATAACTTGAGTCACGGCCGTAATAGAATACAAGGAGGATCAACCCTAACTCAACAATTTGTCAAAAATGCTCTCTTGACGCCTAAAAGAACTTTTGCCAGGAAAGTAAAAGAAGCAATTTTATCAATTGAACTAGAAATACTTTATTCAAAAGATGAAATCCTAACTATGTATATAAACGAAATCCCCTATGGTTCTAATGCTTATGGGGTTGAAGCGGCTGCAAACACATACTTTGGTAAAAAAGCCAAAGATTTGACTTTAGCCGAATCAGCTCTTTTAGCTGCTTTACCCAAGGCACCCACCTATTATTCTCCTTACGGCACTCATACCAAAGAACTTGAAATCCGTAAAAATTATGTCTTAGATCGTATGAGTTCTTTGGGATATATAAGCAAAGAAGAGGCAGAAAAAGCTAAAGGTGATAAAATTGCTTTTGTTCCTCGTCGTGAATCAATTCAGGCACCTCACTTTGTTATGTATGTCCGAGAAATATTAGCTGAAAAATATGGTGAGAAAATAGTATCTAGTGGTGGATTAACAGTGACGACCACTCTTGATTTAGAAAAACAAAAAGTAGCTCAAGAAGTAGTAGACAAATATGGCCCAATTAATCTTAAAAAAGCCGGTGCCAAAAATGCTGCCATGGTTGCCTTAGACCCTAAAACTGGTCAAATTTTAGCCATGATTGGTTCAAAAGATTACTTTAATACAGACATTGACGGGAATGTTAATGTCACCTTAGCTAATAGACAACCTGGGTCGTCTTTTAAACCGGTAGTCTATGCCACAGGTTTTAAAAAAGAATGGGCACCTGCTTCAGTTTTATTCGACTTAAAAACCGATTTTGGTGGCGGATATAACCCGGATAACTATGATGGGAAAACACGTGGACCTGTCACAATTAGAACTGCTCTAGCCAACTCCCTTAATATTCCGGCAGTTAAAATGCTTGGCCTAGTTGGTTTAGATGATGCATTAAAAACAGCTAAAGACTTTGGTATTACTACGTTTACCAGACCAAAAAGCGAATATGGACTTTCATTAGTATTAGGCGGCGGCGAGGTTAAACTTCTAGAACTTGCTTCTGCTTATGGTGTTTTTGCTAATAATGGGACTAGAAACGAAACAACTCCTATTTTGAAAGTAGTCGACCAAAAAGGTAAAACATTAGAGGAATGGAAACCAAATAAAAATAAAAAAGAAGTTATTGCTCCAGAAATTGCATACGAAATCTCTTCAATCTTATCTGATAATGAAGCTCGTTCCGCTATTTTTGGTTCACGAAGCCCGCTGTATATTCAAGGAAGAACGGTTGCGGCTAAAACTGGCACAACTGATGCTTTTCGCGATGCTTGGACAATGGGATATACTCCATCTCTAGTTACGGGTGTCTGGGTTGGAAATAATGACAACTCTTCAATGTCAGGAACAAGAGGCGCTGGTGCAATGGCCGCTGCTCCAATTTTCCACGACTTCATGGTAAAAGCTCTTGAAGGAACACAAAACGAAGAATTTTACCGACCCGACACAATCCAAGAAGTTGTTGTTGATGCACTAACAGCAAAACTACCGATACAAGGTGCAGATACCAGAAAAGATATTTTTGCTTCTTGGCAAATACCAAAAGAAAGAGCTTTTTCAAAAGGAACGGTTAAAATCGATAAGCTTTGCGGAGACAAACTAGCCACTGACTCAACACCGGCAGAATATATTGAAGAAAGAATATATCGAGTTATTCATTCCGAAATGCCTGATAATCCAAATTGGGAAGCGCCGGTCAGAGCATGGGCACAAGCAAATGGTTATATCTCTAATCCTCCAACAGAATACTGCACTGCACATGGCAAAGAAAATCAACCTTCAATTTCAATTACAGATCCAAAAAATAATGCTTTAGTTGCAGGAACATTTAATATTAATAGTAGCGTTAGCGCTCCAGCAGGTGTAGATAAAGTCGAGTTTTACATTGATAATATTTTAGTCGGCTCTGATAACGAAGCGCCGTATTCATATTCTTACGATGCGAGAAATCTCTCTGAAGGCAGCCATACAATTTCAGCTATGGTGTATGACAAAGTTGGCTTTAAAGAAAGAACCTCAATAACTATTAATGTCGAAAGGGATACACAGACTCCTACTGCACCAACTAATTTAACTGGCTCAAGGATAGGTTCAGCTGTTATCTTAACTTGGAATGCTTCTACAGATAATGTTTCAGTTGCAGGATATAACATTTACCGTTCTGGAAGTAAATTAAATGCTAATTTAATTACCTCTCCTTCATATACTGATTCAACTTCTCCTGTTGGTTCGCAGTACGAAGTAGAAGCCGTTGACACAAGTGGCAATAAGAGCTCTAAAAGTAATAAGATAACAATTTAGTTGAAATTATCTTGGCTTGACAAAAATCATTTTCCCCGCAACGGTTTGATAGATTCTTTCCACCGAAGAATCTATTTCCTTTCCTACAAATTTCTCCCCATCTTCAACTACAATCATAGTCCCGTCAGGCAAATAACCAACTCCCTGACCCTTTTCTTTTCCCGCGGCTACAACCTTTACCTTAAGCATTTCTCCTGGTAGCACAATCGGCTTCAAAGCATTGGCTAACTCATTAATATTCAAAACCTCTATACCTGAAATTTCAGCTACTCTGTTTAGATTATAATCAGAGGTTAAAAGTTGTGCATGTCTAACTTTAGCCAATTTGACTAATTTTTTATCTGCCTGTCTTTCTTTAAAATCTGTTTCAATAAT
Source organism: Candidatus Berkelbacteria bacterium (assembly GCA_026397155.1). Taxonomy (GTDB): domain Bacteria; phylum Patescibacteriota; class UBA1384; order JAPLVJ01; family JAPLVJ01; genus JAPLVJ01. The sequence continues at coordinate 9,499 of JAPLVJ010000052.1, forward strand.
TTCAGTTTTGATATGAGGATTTTTAGACAATCTTGAAATAACATCCAACCCCCTCCTACCTCGCGCCCTTTTCAAGTCATCCCCTAAATCCGAGATTTTTTGCATTTCATCTAATACAAAACGAGGAATAATTAATTTACCTAAAATAAATCGCGTTTCTGCTAATTGTTCGATTCTACCATCAATAAAAGCTGATGTGTCAACAATGATTTCTGCTTCTTTCAAACGTTGGTTAGGGTCTTCCTCTTCAAATCTCCTGGCTACAATAGAAAACAATCTACCAAAAAAATTTGTCCAGCTATGTGCTTGAGATAAAGCAAAATCAAGTAAGGCAGCTGCAACTGCTATACGAACAATAATAGGCACCCACAAACCCCAAGGTCTTGCTAACTGACTCAATGGAGAACCTAAAAGATCACCTAAAACTAAACCGATTAAAAGACCTACTAAACCAATGATAACATAAGAAGATTGAAATTTTAAAAGTCTTCTTAAGATACTTAAACTGATAATGCCAATGACTAAAAGAATGATAAATACATTAATGTCGGATAAATACGAACCTACCGCCGGCAGAACCTTGTTTTGCTCGGCAGCACTCGCAAAATACAACGCTTTCATAATACCTCCAATTATTTATAGCTTATTCCTCTAATTTTTAAGGTTCAATTGCTATTTTTAAGGCTTTTTCTAAATAATGTACCATAGGTCCAATAACGTGATCGTACCCCAGTGCTTTTGCTTCCTTTGTTCTTCTATTTAACTGCATTACCTCGCGGATTTCTCCGGAAAGACCAACCTCACCCAATAAAACCGCGTTAGATCTAATTTTCTTATTCTGAAAAGCTGAATAAAGACAGGCACAAATAGCTAAATCGGTTGCACGATCCTCAATTTTCATTCCTCCTACTATATTAATATAAACATCATATAAAGATAAGGGGATCTTCATTTTTCTTTCTAAAACAGCCAAAAGTAAATCTAAACGCCTCAAATCAAAACCAGAAACCGTCCGTTTTGGATAACCAAAAGGACTTTTTGAGATTAACGCTTGAATTTCAACCAAAAAAGCACGAGTGCCGGATAATATAGATGTAACTGCTGATCCTGGGCTTTCAATTTTTTCTTCTAAAAATATTTTTGAAGGATTTTTAACCTCACTAAGTCCTTTCTCTGTCATTTCGAAAACGCCGACTTCTTCTGTTGCCCCAAATCTATTTTTTGTGTCATGTAAAAGACGCAAGTTCTGTAATCTTTCCCCTTCCAAATACAAAACAACATCAACTAAATGCTCTAAGGTTTTTGGGCCGGCGACCGAACCATCTTTAGTTATGTGCCCAATCATAATGATCGGGATATCCTTTGATTTTGCCACTTGTTGTAGTTTAAGAGCACATTCGCGAACTTGAACAATACTGCCTGGAGTAGAAGGGTATGTCTCATCGTACATAGTTTGAATAGAATCTATAATCAAAAGCTCTGGAAGTGCCTTCTGATCCATTGTAGACAATGATTGGATGACAAAATCAACATTTGTCTCAGAAAGAAGATAAATCCCTTCTGAATTGATCTTAAGGCGCTCTGCTCTCATTTTTAGCTGCTCTTTTGATTCTTCTCCAGAAACATATAGAACTTTTTTGTTTTTATGTTTTGTCGCAGAAGAAACAATCTGTAATAATAGTGTACTTTTTCCGATACCAGGCTCGCCACCCAATAATATTACCGACCCTGGAACTATTCCCCCTCCCAAAACACGATCAAATTCGGCGCTAAAAGTCGGCACACGTTGATACTGCTCAATTTTAATACTGCTTAATTTTTCCGGTTTAACATCTTTGTCAATAGAAGATCTTGTAACCGGGGTAACGGAAATTTCAGACATTGTGTTCCATTCTCCACAAACAGAACATCGCCCAGTCCACTTTAGAGATTCATTTCCGCAACTTTTACAAACATATATTGTGTTTAATTTGGGCATTTTTTACTCATGTCTTAATGCTTCAAGTGGTGAAAGTTTTGAAGCTCGGAAAGCAGGATAAATACTAGAAGTCCAAGCAACAAAATACGAGAATAGAAGTATTATTATAGCAAATTTATAAGGAGTTACAAATGGAATTAAAGCTTCAACCTCACCGCTCCTTTGCATTAATATCTTAATAATGTAATTAAAACACTGACCCACTAAAAATCCTGTTGCTATCCCCCCAAGCCCACCAAATATCCCAAAAAGGCAAGCTTCATAGATAAATAATCGCTTAATATCGCGGTTGCTAACACCAATTGCCTTCATAATACCGATTTCTTTAGTTCTCTCAAGAAGCGAGATAACCATAGTATTTAAGATACCAAAAGAAGCAACTATAAATGCAATTGCCCCAATTGTACCTAAGACTAACTGGATAATTAAGAATGCTTTATCTACCTGATCTATTAACTCAGAAGCAGAAGATGCCTCTAAACCAAGATTTTTAATTGATTCCACTGTTTCAGATATTTTCTTACGATCTCTTACTTTTACGTCCAATGAGCTATAAACTTTATGGCCTTCTGGGGCAATGGTTGAAATTGGAACAAAAACCTCGGGCGTTGTTTTCTCACCAGAGATACCAACAACAGTCATTTCTAAATTTTTAAACGTAAAATCATCTTGAATAACATCAAACTTAATTGATTTATTTATAACTGAATTTTCGTCTTTAATATCAAAAGCCTTCAATACACTTTTCGAAACTATTGCCTCTTTTGCATTGTCGGCAGAAAATACTCTACCGTTCTCAATATTTATCTGCTCAAATTTTATATTGGCAGGCTCAACACCAGTAAGTGTTATCGAGGTTGAAGTTTCTAATAATTTCCCAGAAGCAATTAAATTTATCATCGGAGATGCCAACTCAACATTATCAAAACTTTTGATCTTCTGAACTTGACCATCATCTATTTTTACTGTTTTATTCTGAGGCTGAGAAACAGAAATTGTATTTAAAGCCTCAAAATCAGCTAATCTTTCTGTAGTTATTTTTTGCAAACCAAACCCCAAAGAAACCAAAAGCACAATCGCCGAGATACCAACTACTATTCCTGACAAGGTTAAAAACGTTCTAGACTTAACAAAACGGAAGTGTTTATATGCTAAAGAGATAATATCTCTCATTCTCATATTTGTTTTGATTTTTGAAGGAACAAAATACGATAAATTCGGAAAACGACCCATTTCGCCAATTTTCATCCTCATTTTTGAAGGAACTTGATCTTCTTTTTCAATCTTGCCATCCTTCATATATAATATCCGATCAGCCAAGGCAAAATAGGCTGAATTATGAGTAACCAACAAAATTGTTCTTTTATATTTCCTATTAAGCTCAGCCAGTAAAGACATAACTTCCCAGCCAGATCTTTCATCCAAATTACCCGTTGGTTCATCAACTAAGAGAATCTTTGGGTTAGTTACTAGGGCCCTTGCGATAGCCGCCCTTTGCTGCTCACCCCCAGACAATTCTGATGGGAAATGGTTAATTCTATCCTTAAGACCGACAACTTCTAGTAATTCTTTTGCTCTTTTCTGTCTTTCTTTTTTAGATATACCTGAAAAATTTAATGGCAGCGCCACATTATCAAGTATTGTCAAAGAGGAAATTAGATCAAAATTTTGAAAAACCATCCCAATGCTATTTCTTCTAAACTTAACTAGACCAGACGGTTTTAGTTTTTTTAAATTCTCCCCTCCAATAAAAATATCCCCACTATCATAATCTTCCAACCGATCAATCATATTTAAAAGGGTTGATTTCCCGCAACCAGAAGGACCCCAGATAACTAAAAATTCACCTGCATAAAGAGAGAAATTTATTCCTTGAAGAGCTTTAATATAAACCTGGCCGATTTTAAAGTCTTTGTATAAGTTTTGAACTCCGATAACTGGTACTCGCATATCACCCCTTTTGCTCAATTTCAGATTCAATTTCAGCTAGCTCTTTTTCAATATCAATTAAAGAAAGGAAAAATTCATAAATCCCAAAACCGACAACTATGATGACGCAACCGACCAAGAATAAGAAGATATCAAACAAGATTAATTTGGATAATTTCGCTTCTTCAATTAGAAAAGGTAGTAAAAAAATGAGAACGATAAAAGCTAATCCAACAACAAAACTGATAATCAAAAATATCCAGGCCGTAATTTTGATTAATAAATTTTTCACTACTCTCCTAATTTACGTCTGAAACCATCTTGCAACTGAACCAAGAGCTTTTTGTAAGGTGTTTAAAATTAATTGCAGAATACTCTTTTCATCTGGAACGCCAGGAGTAGTAATCGTCTGCTCGCCAGAACTTGACGATCCACCTTCTTCAACTGCAGAGCTAACCTTATATTTATAAGTTTGACTTGGCTTCAAATCACTAAGAGTGGTTGTATGAGTTTGATTCAAACCATCTAAATCAATTGTTTTTCCTTCAATCTCAATCTCACCTTTGGATAATTTATCTGTCTGCCATGAAACAAGAACTTCTATTTTATCTTTGGCAATGCTCAAGGTTTTACTCTTGATATCCGAAATAAGCGGCGGAGTTGAATCAATTCCTGCTGGATGCACTGACACCGTTCCGTCTATACCACTAACTCTGTAATAATAGGTCTGATTATTCTGTAAATCTCTGTCAATAAAGTAGTCCTTACCTGTAACATTAGCAATATCTCTGAAACTTTTACCGTCTGTGGATCGCTGTAAACTGAAGGTATTCTTATTGGCCACTGCAACAAATACTTGGTATTTCTTAGCTTCTGGACTAGATACATCAAAAGCAGCCATTGAAGATGATAATTGTAGAGGAGATTTTACTAATCCTAATTTATCTAATACTGGTGCGGCAATCACTTTCTTTATCCATTCAAAAGATTTTTGTAAAGTCTTCAAGATTATATCAAGTACAGATTCTTGTTTCAAAGAAGCAACTGTGGTAAATGTCATATCACCAGATTCAATTTGATTTCCGTAAATATCTTTGGACATAACAGAATAATGGTAGGTTGTTGATGATTTAAGATCAGGCAAGATAACTGTATGCCCAGTATTTAATTTACTATCCAAATCAGTTTGGTTGGCTTTAGCTCCCCCTAGACCATAAAATACTAGTGATGTAGTTGGCCGATCTGTTTTCCAACTTATAATTGCTGTTGTTTTATTATCTTTACTGACAACTTTAGAAGGAATGGCTCTAACATCAGAAATATTTGGTTTTAATGAGGATTTTGATACTAGTTCAACGCTGACTTTATCACTTCCACTCACGTTCCCCGCATTATCATAAGCTTTAACTTGGTATGAATAAGTTTTTTCCTGTAGTTTTTGATCAACATAATAATTATCACTCGTTGTACCTACTTTTTGGCCATCGCGATAGATTTCATATTCTTTAAGACCAGAAAGCCCATCTGTTGAGGCAGCAAAATCAATGAAAGTTTCATAAACTCCAGCAATACGATTTGAAACATCAAAAACTTTCAATCCACCTGGTCTTGATGGAGCTTCAGTATCCAATCGAAATGAACAAATTGAAGAACTTTCGCCAATATTACCAGCAGTGCCTCTGGCTTTAACCCAAACATAATAAGTACCGTTGCGACTTAAACTTCTACTGAATGTTGTGTTTGCTGTCTCTTCGCCATTAACCACATCAGCTGACGAATCAGAAGTACCAAAATAAACCAGATAAGATCTAACTCCTGCTCCACCCGCATCCGTGGCCGCATCCCACCTTAATTCTATAGTCTGATTATTGGTCAAATTAAGATCTTTATTGGTTAGGTTATTAACAACTAAATTATTGACTTTGGTTGGCGGAATTAAGTCTATATTAAACTGCCGAGTGGTGGTTGATTTTGTGTGACCAAGATTGTCAAAAGCTTTAACATACCAGGTATGAGAGCTGATAGAAAGACCCGAAACCGAAGCAGAAGTAGCAGAAGAAGAAATATTATCTAAAGAAAGCGCATCATCTATATATAATTGATACTTTGTTAATCCAGAAAGAGAACTGGCATTTTCCCATTGGAAAGTAACTGAAGTGGAATTTACCCAAGAATTAGCCGCTGGTGAGTAAAGAGAGAAATCCCCTGGTCCGGTGACATCTAAAATAATAACATCACTATAAGCTGTGGAAACATTACCAACAGTATCATTATATTGAACATAAACACTTTTAGTACCGTCGCCGTCTGACAAAATCCAGGTCTTGCCCACTCCATAATCTTCCCATGAAGAGTAAGTTAAATTGTCGTTAGAAAATCTCATTTTAGAGAGCTCTGCCCCGCCAGTATCTGTGGCAGAAAGAGTGAGATTGACCGAGGTAGAAGCCGTGGCGGCCGCTCCAGCATTAATAATTACTGAACCACTAGGAGCAGTGGTATCCAGTATTAAAGCAGAGCTGGAGGTATAATTTCCGCTGTTTCCGGCATTATCTTTCGCCTTAACGGATAAATAGTAAGTTCCTTGGGACAAAACTGTTGGAGTGTAATTAAGAACATCTCCAATACTTGTTTCACTCAGAATCTGACTTCCACCGCTGGTTGTTCCAATCTTAACATAATAACCTTCTATCTCTGACCCGCCAGTATCGACGGCTGCCTCCCAACTCCAAGTCGGTGTAGTATCGTTGGTAGGCGAGGTAGCTGAAGGAGTGGTGGTTCCCGGAGGCGTACCATCATAAATAATACTGTCAGAATATATTGAACTAGTATTAGTCGCATTATCTTTATATTGAACATAGACAGTTTTAGTACCATCTTCGCTAGTTAAATCCCAGGATTTACTAGTACTATAGGCTTCAAAAGCCAACCAATCTGTTCCATTATTAGAAAGACGCATTTGATAAACCCCTGAACCACCAATATCAGAAGCAGATAAAGTCAAATCAACTGAGGTGGTGTCTGTATATAACTGACCACTGGCAATAGAAATCGAACCTGTTGGGGCAATGGTATCCAAAGTAATAGTGTCCGAAATTGGATTAGATTCATTATTAGCATTATCTTTAAATTTGGCATAAACAGTTTTTACGCCTTCACCATTGGTCAGGTTCCAGGACTTTGTTGTGTTATAATTTTCCCAATCAGAATATGCAGAACCGTCATTAGAAAACGCCATTTGATATAATCCTGAACCGCCAGTATCTGAAGCCGTCAAAGTCAAAGTAGCGCCGATAGAATTAGTGTAGGTTGCATCGCTGTCAATTGATATAGAATCACCCGTAGGTGCGGTAGTATCAACACCGAAATCTCGCTCCCCTTCTCCATTTCCACCATAAGAACCCCAACCAGAAGTATCCCCGGAATCATCGATTGTTTTAGCTTGCCAATGATACTGACTACCATTACTTAGAATCGGTGATGTAATTGTTACGTTGTTGATGCATGGATCCTCACAATAACTAGTAGATGTTCCAGAGGGTGAATCGGTAAATGTAGTACCAAGGAGCTGAACTTCAACTTGAAGCTTAACCTGATCTGCATCATCGGGATCAGACAAACTGCCGGAAAAAACAACCGACGTTTCATTTATCCAGCCTCCAACGGCAATTGGCGTAGTGTCGGTTTTTTTCTGGGCAAGTGCGGTTGGTGAATTGGGCGCCTGGTTGAAAAGCCAGCCGTTATTGTTGCCAGTATCTGTGCAGGTCGATGTCACCGGTGTTATTGTTCCTCCGCTAACATTGAAATCCCTAACGTTAGCATAATTAACATTTGAAATATTCGATGGAATAGCAAAAGTATATCTGTCGCCTGCTAAGCCACCATCGGTTGTACTTTGATAGGTAATTCGTTTAGTATCGTCAACACCAGAGAGAGACAATATTTTACCGGAAGAGATTGTTTGGGTAGTCCCGGCTGTCACCTTTACTATTTTTTCGCCGGCAGAGGAGTCAAAAGTCAAGTTATTGAAAGTAGTCGAACCAGAAATAATGGAAGCATCGACAGAATCAAAGGTTACCGTCTGGGTGTCTGGTGTCGTGCCGGCGGAAAAGCTTCCGCCTGAGACTCCCCAGTTTTTGGCCACATTAATATTTTTGCCATTGGCGTCAAAAGTGCCGTTTGAGTTGGTGAAATCACCGTCAATATTTATATTATTAGTCAATAATTGAAGAGTCCCCGCACCGGAATGAGTTAAATTATAGAATGTATTAGCAACGGCCACCCCACCGGAATTTAATGTCTGCGTCGCTGATTTTGTAAAGTTAACTGTCCCGGTGCCGGCGGTAAAGGTACCGAAATTTAGCCAGTCGCCAGCCACTGTCATATTCTGATTATTAGCGTGCAGTGTAGTGAAGGCATCAATAATGAAATTCTGAATGGTTAGGGTATCCTGCAGATCAATGTGAGTAGAAGCGGTAGAAGTTTGAAAATCGCCTAAGTCCTCGCCGTCAGAGGTCAATGTCTTGGTGGCACCGCCATCCATTTTCACCAAGCTTCTTGTACCAGTTACGTCTTTGACAAAAGTGCCGCCGGGATTAATTGTAAAGTTACCAGCGTCGGTAATAATTGTGCCGTCAGTTTCCACATCATCGGTGGTATCGAGTATGCCTGTAATTGAGATATTGCCATTAATGTCGAGCTCATATCCCTTTGTTAAAACGGTACCAGAGGAAGTAATGGAAAAATTGTTAGTGACTGGTGTATCTCTGGACAAACTCCAGCCGCCGGTGCCGGAAAAGGTGAGGTCGTTAGGCGCTACTCCTCCAAAATCTATGGTTTTTCCGCTTGTAGATGAGGTAAATTCCACAGTGGAGCCTTCAAAGTTGGTAGATGAATAATAACCTGTTAGACTGCCATTGGGCATACTGAAATTGCCACCGACTTCTAAAGTCGCATAAGACGCATCCATGATAAAGTCAATCGTAACGTCACCGGAAACTATCATGGGCATCCCATAGAGAGATAGCTCCCCTCCGTCATTGACTTTCAGAGAAGCAATAGTAGCACCAGATTCTGCATAGACGTAATCTCCACCAGCAATCACAACCGAATCTCCTGGTCCCGGGGAACCATCGCAGTCATTCCAGGTAGTGGAGTCAAGCCAGTTCATTTCTCCACCAAGACCGCTGGAGGTGCAGGTGTAGGCGGCTTTGGCCGGCTTATACGGTCCGCCGAAACTTCCAATCATTATAGAAACAAAAAGTAAAAGTAAATAAGTAGTCAAAATTCCCCAGTGCAATTTCGAACAATGAGGATTCAAATGCCAATTATAGTACCATTTTGACTTCATTCGGAAATAATTGTGAACTGGATTTATTTTTGGAATAAATGTTTTTGTTGAATTCTGAATAGAAATCAATCTCTCATCAACTTCTTTAAGTTTCTCTAAATATTGTTCCCCTTCTTTGGCTAATTTATCAATCTCTTTTGCGTCTTTTGGTAAATATGCAGCTTTTTTCTCTGATTTATAAAAATTTTTCGCCTTTGGTGCAATATCTTTGCTTACTCTTGGCGATTCTAAATCAGAGGTTTTTTGCCTCTTCTTCTTTTCTCTCAATTTATCAAAAATCCCCATTACCCCTCTTTCTTAATTTTAACTGATCAGAATTTGGTGTCAAGGCTTTTAATATCAACAATCTTTAACTGTAACTTTCTTTCTGAACGCCAATCATCAACATCAAGATAAAAAACAAGATCAATCAAATCCTGTGCCTTTAATTGCGGAAAATGCTCCACTCCTCCAAAAAATATTCCATCAAAACCTGATAATTTCATCTTAAGATGATTTGCTTGTTTTCCTACTTTTTTTATACTTTCAATTTTTACCTTTTTGGCTAAAAATACCGGTTTACGATTTTCAAATCCGCAGGGTTCAAATTTTTCCAGTTGTTCTTGTAAATCCCAATTAATTTCGGATAAATCAATAACTGCATCTATGTTTATTTTTGGTTTTAGATCATCGTCAGTTAATCTACTTTCGGCTAGCCTAATTAACTCCTTTTTAAGCAAATCAATCTTTTTATTTAAAACTGAAAAACCAGCGGCACGTTTATGTCCTCCAAATTTAACTAAATAGTCGCTACACTGCGATAAAATATCAGTAATATGAAACGCATCAATACTTCTTGCAGAACCTTTTGCATGCTTTTCCCCCATGGATAAAACTAAAATCGGGCGAGAATATTCATCCTTTAATTTGCCAGCGATTAAGCCAACTATCCCACTCGGCCAATCTTTTCGGCTTAAGAGAATTAATTTGTTTTTGTCCAAATTCTTTTTTTTGATCTCTTGCTTTGCTTCGCTTAGTGCTTTCCTTAATATCTCTTGTCTTTCCTGATTGTTTTTATCTAAAATTGCTGTTAGCTTTTTGGATCTTTGACGATTCTGGGTAATTAAAAGATAAAAAGCCGTATTGGCGTGATCCATTCGCCCAGGAGCATTAAGCCGAGGGCCAATAATATAAGAAATAGAATATGCGTCGATATTACCTGGCTTCAGACCAACCTTTTGACAAAGATTCAAAAGCCCAATTTTCTTTGTTTTATTTAAGACAATAAGACCAAATTTTGCAAAAAGACGATTTTCTGAAACTAAAGGCACAATGTCACAAATTGTTCCCAAACCAACCAAATCAACCATCCATTTAATGTACAATTCGGATAATTTTTGAGGAAAGATTTTAGATAAAGCATAGACTAATTTGTAAGCAACCCCGACTCCAGCTAATTCTTTGAACGGATAGGAACAACCTTTCTGATTAGGATTTAAAATGTATTTTGTATTTGGCAATACCTTTGGTATTTCATGATGGTCAGTAATAATAACATCCATTTTTAATTTTTTAGCCAACTCTACTTCTCTTGCCGAAGAAATACCACAATCAGCAGTCAAGATTAATTTGATTTTATCTTTCGCAAGCTTCTCAACTGCTTCTTTGGTCAGTCCGTATCCCTCTTCTCTATCTGGGATGTAAACTCTTGGAACAATGCCTAATTTTTTAAATACAAGATAAAAAAGAGCAGTTGAAGTTATACCATCAACATCAAAGTGTCCGAATATGGCTATTTTCTCTTTTTTATTAATTGTTTTTTTAAGCCGACCAGCCACTTCACGCATTCCTTTCATCAAAAAAGGATCATAAAGATCCCTTCCCCAATCCGGATTAAGAAATTCCTCTATTTCCTTTTTAGTTCTGACACCGCGATTATACAAAAGTTGTAAAATTACTGGACTATGTTCAGGAAAACCTCTGATAAATTTTTGAGGTACTCGCTTTGGTAAAACCCAATGTTTTACCATATAACATCTATTATTTATAGTAAACTCTCCCTTCAATCCTTAAATCCATATATTCTTTAATCTCATCCTTCTTGACTTGGTATACTCTGACCATATTATCAAGTTGTTGATCTAAATTACCCTGAGTATCAAAAATAACTTTAAAACCCTCTGTTTGTAAAATTAACTCAAAAGTTGTCTCTGCCGGAACGCTAATTTCCTTAATAGGAAGATTGGTTTTAGGACTAAATTTAAAATTCAAATCTTTAACAAAACTGATAAACGCTGGATTGACAATTTGTTTTCCTAATTCTATTGATGCGTTCTTTTGATCAACAACGCTTGGTAAAGAACTTTCGTTAATTTCCTTAATTGCAAAACCTTGCTGGTCTAAAAGATATTTTTTTCCTTGTGTTTGCCAAATAATACCTTCACTCTTTTGTACAATATTTATTTTAAGCGTGCCTAGCGGCAACTTGCTTATTGAAACCTGGCTAATCTCCCCGATTTTTAACAGATCGCCTCGCAACTTTTTACTGTCAAAAAGCCAAAGATTCTTGCCTTTAGCTGAATCTGATAATTTGACTATAGATTCGTTCGTTGGTCCTTTAACTAAAACATTTTTGATTAAAAAATATGGTGAAAAAAAAGCAAGATAAGCCAAGGCACCAATTATTAAAAGAAGTAAAATAAACTTAAATAGTCTATAGGGTGGTTTGACTTTTTTTCTATCCCTTGGGGTACTTAAATAAATCTGTGGAGATCGTCCAAAATACGGCCTAGGACTTCTTCTTAGCGCCATGCTCCTCCAAAGCTATTTGAATCAATCTATCTATTAATTCTCCAAAGTTTATCCCAATTGCCTTAGCTGCTTTTGGAATCAAACTTTCTTTTGTAATGCCTGGGATCGTATTAATCTCAAGAATAAATATCCTATTCTTATCCAAAATCATATCCACGCGCGTCACCCCTGAACAACCAAGAGTTTTGTGGGCTAAAGCAGCATATCTTTGAGCTAGCTTTGCTAATTTGTCAGGAATTCTAGCTGGTACAATCTCTTGAGTACTTCCATCATATTTAGCTTCATAGTCAAAAAACTTTGTTTTGGGAATAATTTCGACAACAGGCAGTACACTAGAATTTTCTTTATTCCCTAATACTCCTACTGTTAACTCGGTCCCATTAATATAATCTTCAACAATTATTGTATAATCATATTTAAAAGCTTCTTTAATACCTTTATCTAATTCTTTCCTGCTCTGACATATGCTAACACCCATCGATGAACCTTCTGTATTGGGTTTAACTACCAACTTTTTTTTATCTATTAAAGAGTAGAGTTGGCTTACTTCTGATTTGAAACTCTCATTCTTCTCTAATACTCGATAATCTGGAATTGGTATGCCAGCTTCTTTGAAAAGTTTCTTTTGCAGATTTTTGTCCATACCAAGTGCTGATGCCGAAACATTAGAATGCGTATATGGGATCTGCAACAACTCGAGTAACCCTTGTATTGCACCATCTTCTCCAAAACGGCCATGTAGAGCAGGTATGGCTACGTCTATTTTATCTTTATCTTTGAATAGTTTTCCTAAATCATTCTTAATATCATAGATAAAAATGCGATATTTTGATTGTTTCCTTAGAGCATTAATAATTTGCTTGCCTGACGCTAAGGAAATTTCTCTTTCTGAAGATATGCCGCCCATTAAGACAGCTATACTGATTTGTTTCATCTTTAACTCCAGTCTCCAACATATTCAACTTCTTCTTGAAGCATAATACCAAACTTATCATAAACTTTTTGCTTCAATTGACCGGCCAATTTTCTAATTTCTGCTGCTTTAGCTTTACCCCTGTGATTAACTATAAAATTGGCATGTTTTTTTGAAACCCTGGCAGCTTTAATCTTCATTTTTTTCGCGCCAGACTGCTCCAATAACCAACCAGCCGGAATGTGACCTGTTTTTTCAATTGCCTCTACTAAATCAGGATTTTTTTCCCCAAACATATCAAGGTATTTTTTTGCCCACTGCTTACTAACCTCTGGGTTTTTAAAAAAGCTTCCGGCAGAGTTTTCTATTGGTTGTTTTGACTCACGAATTCTCTGAAAATGCTGAACTTTCCTTAATATTTCTTCTTTTCGGTTTGTTGCCAATTGAAATTTAACAGAAAGAACAACAGGCCGCGGGTTAAGATGTCTTAACTTAGAATCGCGATATTCAAACATAAGCCACTTTTTTGTTACTCTTTCAGCTTTCCCGTTCGGAAAAAGTAAAGTAGCCGAGATAACAAAATCACCAATCGCTCCGCCAAAAGTCCCCGCATTTGAAACTACTGATCCCCCAACCGTACCTGGTATACCATATAAAAAATCCAAACCCCCCATATCATGCGAAGCAGCTTCTAGTATTAATCTAGAAAGAGCAACGCCAGAATCAGTAATTACTTGAGATTTATCCTTAATAAAAGATAAGTTTCTTGCTTCGTTCTTAATACATAACCCCGAAAATCCACCATCTCCAATAATTACATTACTGCCACTTCCCAAAACAATATATGGAATACTAAACTTAAGACATGTCTCTATAGCTAAAATCAAGTTGGAGATCGACTTTGCTCGATAAAAATATTGAGCCGCTCCTCCAATCTTTAATGTTGAATGCTCGGCTAACGGTTCATTCTCTACTAATTCATCACCCAGAATTCTTTTTAATTTTTGTATAATGCTATCTTTTCCCATAAATTATTCCTCACTTTGTAAATTTGCCAAAAGCTTTTCCCCTATTTCGTAAATTTTAGTCGCTCCCATGGTAATAATCAAGTCATTTTCTCTGATCTCTTTCTTTAAATAATCCACAATCTGGTCTTCATTCTTGATCAAAACAACATTATTCTGTCCCTTCATTTTTATTTTTTTTACTAAATCTTCAATTAAATTGTCTTCTTGACCTGGTTTTCCAACAACTTCATCTCTACCTGGTACAGTATAAATATCAGCCATAACCAATAGATCGCAATTCCTAAAAGATTTTGCAAATTGATTAAAAAGCAACTTTGTTCTTGTATATTGATGTGGTTGATAAACACAAATAATTCTTTTCTTTGGATAAAATTCTCGAGCACTAGCTAAAGTTGCTTCTATTTCGCTAGGATGATGTCCATAATCATCAACCACCAATATCTTATTTATCTCACCCTTGATTTCAAATCGGCGCTTTACTCCGATAAAGTTGTTCAAGGCTTTTTTTATCATTTGGTGATCAATGCCAATCTCGTGTGCTACTCTGGCAGCAGCAGTTGCATTCAACAGATTGTGCTTGCCAGGAATTTTTAAGTTCAAACCTGGCCATAGTTTTCTATTTGAAAAGGTTTTTACTTTACATTTTGCTGTCTTTGAAAGCCAGGGCGTGTTCGGATCTTGTTCCCAGAGTATAAGCAAACCCGAATTTGGAATTAAGCTGGTAAATTTTTTAAACGCCCTTCTAATTTCCGGCATCCCACCAGGATAGGTATCGAGATGTTCCTCCTCGATATTTGTAACTACCCCAATCTTTGGATAAAAATCCAAAAATTGCCGTGCATACTCACATGCCTCTACCACAAAATATCTTCCTGTAGTCCAGTGAGCATTACCCAACTTTGGTAAAATTCCACCGATCAAAAAACTGGGTTTCTTACCTGCTTCTTCTAAAATATGTGCAATCATAGCCGAAACAGTTGTTTTCCCATGCATACCAGCTACAGCAATCCCTTCTTTTTCCTGCATTAATCTCCCGATCATTTTCGAGCGGGAGATAACAGGAATTCCTAATTGTTTTGCTCTTTCAACCTCAATCCAAGCTTTTGATGTTGGTGTTACAGCTGCAGAGATAATTAAAGCATCTAAATCTCTAGATACATGCTCTTTGTTATGACCTTGACTGGTTTTTATGCTTGAATTTTTGAACTCTGTGCTTTCTAAATCACAACCTGAAACTTGATGGCCTGAACTATCTAAAATCTTTGCCAAACCAGACATTGAAATACCATTAATACCAACGAGGTGATATCTCATTTAAACTCTCCCTATGATCTTAATCTCATGATCTCGTCTACAACTAATGAAGCCGCCTTCGGACAACTTAGCTTACCAGCGTTCTTTCCTGTTCTTTTTAAAAGCTCTTTATTTTCTAGTAAATCTTTGATCTTTTGAAACAATAAGTTAGAAGATAATTCATCTTCGGTTAATACTACCGCTGCTTTATTTTTTTGAAAAATTTCAGCATTCTTAGCTTGATGATTAGAAGCAGCTCCTTTAAGCGGAATAAGAATTGAGGGTTTAAAAACCGCGGCAATTTCAGCTAGAGTATTTGCGCCTGCTCTTGATATAATTAATTTCGCTTTTTGCATCATTTCGGGCATTTCATTTCCAGCAAACTTGACTGGCATATATCTATTTTTATGTTCACTTAAACTATCCTTAGCCTTTAGAGCCTGATCATATCCCAAACTACCGGTCAAATGATAAACATTTGAAATCTTGACTAGTTCTGACAAAATTGAAAAAATAGTGCTATTTATTTTTTGAGCACCCTGAGATCCACCTGTAATTAAAATGTTCGGAATTTTGCCTTGTTTCTGACTATTTCTAATGTCTTTAAAAAACTCTTTTCGAATTGGATTACCAGTGTAAACAAGTTTTTTCTGTACAAGACCCTTATAATATTCCGGAGGGAAAGAAACGCAGACAACTTTAGCGACTCTGGCACAAATTTTGTTCGAAATGCCCATAACCACATCAGACTCGTGAACTATCAAAGGGATTCGACAGAACCAAGAAGCAAAAGCCACGGGTAAAGTGACATAACCCCCTTTTGCAACAATAATATCCGGTCGGTATCTGACTACTACGAAAAATGCCTGAAAAAAACCAATCAAAAGCAAAAATAAATCTCTAATATTTAATAATAAAGCAGGCAACCATTTTAACCAGTATCTTCTCCACTTTCCTGAATAAATGAAAATAGATGAAATATTGTGTTTTTTAACTACCTCTTCCTCAACCCCTCCTTTTGAACCAATATACAGAGTATCTAGTCTTTCATTTTTCACCTTACTTTTCAATTCATCTAAAATAGACAACAGTGGATATACGTGACCAGCAGTTCCCCCTCCGGTCAAAAGAAGTCGCATATATATACTCCTTATTTAGAATATTTACTGATATTCAATAATATCCCAGTACTTACTAGATTAATGACCAAAGAAGTGCCTCCGTATGAAATGAAAGGCAACGGAACTCCAGTAAATGGCAGAAGTCCAGTAATGCCGGCAATATTAATAAAGGCTTGAAAAACAAACCATGTAACTATACCAACTGCAACCAACCGACCAAAAGTATCGGGAGCTTTTTGAGCAATTTTATACCCCCTGTATGCTATATAGAAAAATGCGATGATTATTAGTGATGCTCTTAAAAAACCTAATTCTTCAGAAATAATTGCAAATATTGAATCAGTATGCACTTCTGGTAAAAATAAATACTTTTGACGCGATTGGCCAAACCCCAATCCCCATAATCCCCCTGATCCGATAGCAATTAAGGCATTGCGAATATGATAAGCAATTCCAAGTGGATCATTTTCTGGATTAATAAATGACAACAATCTTGAAATGCGATATGGCGCAACTTTAATTAATAAACAGAAACCTAAAAATGCTGAAAACATACCTAAGATTAAATGTGAAATAGATGCACCAGCTAAAAAATATATTGCTACGGCAATACCAGTTAGGACAATAAAACTACCGAAATCTGGTTGCTCAATTAGCAAAACACCTAAAATCAATACCAACAAAGCAAAAGGCAAAAAACCTGATTTAAAATTAGCTACTTTACTATTCATCCTTTCAAACCAAGCTGAAAGATACAAAATTAAGGTAAGTTTTGTTATTTCAGCCGGCTGGAAAACAACGCTTCCTATTCCTATCCAACGACTCACTCCACGCCAGCTATGACCAATACCTGGAATAAAAACTAAGATTAAAAGTAACAATGTTACCAATAGAAGAGGAGTGGCAATTTTTCTATAGTAGTGATAATCAATATTTTGAAATATTACCCAGGCAGCTAAACCAATACCAAACGAGATCAACTGCCTAATTAAATATACATCATTTCTCCCAAAACGTTCGTAAGAAATCACCGAGGAAGCAGAAAAAACCATAACTATACCGAAAACTACTAGTGCGAAAATAACTAAAGCAAGGGGAGAATCTGGTTTTTGCGCTCGAATAAACTTCATTTTATTTTTTTTACAGCTCTTTTAAATTGAACGCCTCTTTCTGTCGCATTTTTGAACATATCAAAAGACGTACAGCCCGGTGAGAATAAAACAATATCACCCTTTTTAGCTTCCCGAGAAGCAGCTTGAATAATATCTTCCATTTTTGAAAGTTCCAGATTTTTAACCTTAATTTTGTTCTTTAACTTATCTTCAAATACATTTGCCATTTCTCCGATCGAAATTATACTTTTTAGTGTACTTTTTTCAATCTCTCTGACTAATTTATCGTAATCTCCTCCCTTACTGCGTCCACCGCAAATCAATACAACTGGGGCTGAAAAAGCACTTATTGCTGCCATGGTCGTTTCTGGAGTTGTAGAATACGAATCGTTTATATATTTGACGCCATCAATTTCACCCACTAGCTCTAGCCGATGTTCTAACCCGCTAAATCTTGTCACCATTTTTTTAATATCCTCGACTTTTGCTCCCGCAAGATAGGAACCAATAACAGCAGCACAAACATTCTCTAAATTATGCTCTCCAATTAGCCTAATATCATAAGTCGGACAAATAATCTGATCTTCTATATTTGTTCTTAAAATTACCTCTCCAAAAAGACCAAATCTTTTATTTCCTTTTTCTTTTATTTCATGCCATTTAACAAAACAACCTCTTTCTACTGATTTACGCCTGGAAAACCAGTATGTTTGAGCTTTAGATAAGGCTGCAAATTCAAAAGAAGTTAAGTAATCAAGATTAATGACGGCAAAATCTTTTTTGAATTGGTGTAGAACAATGTTTTGTTTTGCCTCTACGTACTCTCCGACATTCTTATGGTAATCTAAGTGGTCAGAAGTGACACCTAAAACAACCGCAATATGAGGGCTTTTATTCAAATCTTGCAGTTGAAAAGAAGACAATTCAAGCACAACCCAGTCGTCTGACTTTATTTTATTAACTAAAGAAATAGCAGGAGTGCCAATATTTCCAGCTAAGTATATTTTTGTTTTGGTACTTTTATATCTTTTCTTGAGAATTTCGTAAATTAAAGCTGCACATGTTCCCTTACCTTTAGTTCCAGTCACTCCGATTATCTTTCCCTTGCATAATTCAAAGAACAACTTAATACTTGAAGAAACCTCTAACCCTCTTAATTCAGCTTTTATAATCTCTGTCTTTAATCTAAAAATGCCAGGTGATCTAAAAATAATATCAAAATCATTTAATCCGCAAAGATAATCTGAACCCAAACGCCATTCTTTTACTTTTAATTTTCTGTCTCTCTTCAAATGTTCATTGGCATCACAAACAGTAACAATAGCACCTTCTTTAATTAGAAACTTTACTAAAGGTAGGTTTTCTACTCCTAAACCCAATACACCAACTTTTTTTCCCTTTAAGTTTGTCATAGCTCCTTTATCATAACAAAAAAACTTCCCTAAAAAAAGCTTTTTTAAGGGGAAATGATCTTTTTAACCTCTGCCAAACAAGGCCATAATAAGTCCGACAACAGTAAAAATAGCACCAAGTACCCAAAGACGCATAACTACTTTCGGTTCAGGCCAACCATACGCTTCAAGGTGATGATGAATCGGAGAACTCAGAAAAAGTTTATGTCCAAAGAATTTTTTCCAAAAAAATTGAATAATAACAGATAATGTTTCAAATACAAAAACAAAACCAATAATTGGCAATATTGCCACTGAATTAGTCAGCATGGCTATCACCCCCAGAGTCGCCCCAAGCGCCGTACTGCCCGTATCTCCCATAATAAATCTGGCTGGATAAATATTAAACCACAAAAATGCCAGCAATGCTCCGGTGATTGAGGCACAGAAAATGGCGATTCCTGTTTGACCGTGAACAAGCGCAATTAAAGCATAAGCGAAAAAGGAAAGCATCAAAAGCCCACCAGCTAGACCATCTAAACCATCTGTTATGTTTACTGCGTTTATAGTCGCCACAATCACAAATATAAATAATGGTATAAACCAGAAACCAATTGAAAAATCACCAAATCCTGGAATATGAATACCTTTTGCCCCCCACTCCAACTTGACATAAAACCACCAGGCCCCAACCGCGGCAATAATAAATTGCCAGAATAATTTATATCTTGCCCTGATACCTTTTTTACCTAAAACATTGGCTAAGTCATCTGCAAGACCTAAAATCCCAGTCACAACCAGTGTAAATAGTGGCAACCATGTTGCCTCACGAGATAAATTAAAAATCAAAGTAACGATAGCTGTTGTAACCCAAATTAATAACCCACCCATGGTTGGTGTATTCATTTTATCTTTATTAAGAGAATTAAAAACTGGAGCATTTTCTTTTTTAGCCTGCTTGCCTAACTTATATTTATAAAGTAAATTAGTTAGGAGTGGAGTCCAGGCTATCGCCAAAACAAATGAAATAAATGATAAAAGTAGCATTTTTTCGAGTGAATTAAGGGAAAACGTAATCAATTCCATTATTTCTTAATCTCCTTAACAATATCTTCAAATTTCATTCCCCGCGAAGCCTTCACTAAAATTATATCACCTTCTTTAATCTCTTGTTTGATGTATTTAATCAGATCAGATTTAGTCTTAAAATACTTTCCTTTACCCACTCTAGCAATTACTTTCCCTCCCTCACCAGTGCACAAGAGTAAATCGCATTTACTTTGGGCCATCTTCCCAACATCTTCATGTGCCTTTTTAGTATATCCGCCTAATTCCAACATATCTCCAAGTATGGCAATGCGTCTCTTGGCCAAATTTTGCTCTTTTAAAAAATTTAATTCTCTCAAGGCATACTCCATTGATAAGGGATTGGCGTTATAACTATCATCAATAATTAAACTCTTTGATTTGCCTCGAATCAAATTTAATCTCCCAATAAGAGACCTCGTTTTTTTTAATCCTCTATTAATTTGTTCGTCACTTAATTCAAAAATCTCGCCAACTAATCTGGCTACTGCAGTACTAATATTGGGTTCGGGATCGAAATACTTAATATTAGCTTTGATACTGTGGGCCACTTGTGGTACTAAAGGATCTTTCCTATTTAAAACTGCAAAACCTTTTTCGGGCAAAACTTCAACAACTTGCACTTTTTCTTCGATGACTTTTGGCAATGTATGAAAAAACTCTAAATGACTCGGTCCAATAGCAGTGATTACTCCAACTGTTGGTTTAACATATGAAAGAATAGATTTAAAATCACCCGGAAGGTCTATACCCATTTCAAGAATTAAAATTTTCGGAAAAGGAAGAAGTGATAAAGTAAATAATATTGATTTAAAAAAAGCCAGAATCACAACAAAAGGTGCTATATACCACCTAACCGACTGTTTAAAACCCAAAATTGACAAAGGAACGCCAGTCTTTGTGTTCAAGCTTCCCGTAGACCGTCTAACTCCCTTACTACCAAATTTTTCTGCTAAAACATAAAAAATCGCTTCTTTGGTAGAGGATTTTGCTACGCTTCCAGTCACAATAATAATTTTTGGCTTTTTTTTCTTTATTACCCGTGAAGCTAGTCCAACAATAATTGACTGGAACATTGAAGACAAATACTTTTTCATGATTTATATTGTATCACTCGGTTGGGCTGACTTGAAAGTAATTGAGTAAAAATGTAGCCATTTCTCCAAAAACTGGCGCAGCACTTGACTCAGCCCATTCAACCGTTTGTGGTTCATCAATTTTAACCAACATAACAAAACGAGGATTCTCTGCTGGGGCAAAACCAACAAATGACCCAATCGATTTCCCTTCTTCATAACCTGAACCACCTTGCTTTGGAATTTGAGCTGTACCAGTTTTACCTGCAACTTTAAATCCAGATACCTTTGCTTTTTTACCATGCCCATTATCAACCACAGAAACCATCATTTGAGTAACTGTTTCTGCTGTAGCCGGAGATATTACCTGCCTAATCTCTTTATTCTGAACTTTTGTCCTCCTACCGTCTGAATAAATAAATTCATCAACAATATGCGGCCATACAAGTTTACCGCCGTTAGCAATAGTACAAACTGCAGATGTTAATTGGAGTGGCGTAACCGCAATACCCTGCCCAAAACCCATTGTCGCCAACTCAACATCCTTCCATGATTTCAATGGCTTTAAGTTTTTGGTTGTTTCTTTATCTAGATCAATACCAAGCAAGCTGCCAAAACCATAATCTCGCAAATATTTATAAAATTGCTCCTTGCCAATCTTTTGAGCCACATAGACCATACCTACATTATTCGATGTTTCTAAAACTTGAGTCATTGTTTGTGTTCCATGGGATTTCTTATCAAAAGTCCAGATTTCATACCCACCAATTTTAATTGAAGCTCCAAAATTTTCTGTAGTATCCTTGGTTATTTTATTTTGATCGATACCGATCGACATGGTTATTGGTTTAAATACTGAACCTGGTTCCCATGTCTTTGCAATAACTGGATTTTGAAATATACTATAATCTTTAATCTCATTAAACTTACTTGGATCAAAGGTAGGATAACTAGCCATAGCAATAACTGCCCCCGTACGAGGATCCATAATTACCATTGATCCAGATGTTCCCTTATATTTCTCAACTGCCTCTTTAATCTTTTTAAATGCTTCAAATTGAACAGTGCGATCAATGGTTAAAACCAAATCAGCCCCGTTTGAGGAACCTTTCTCGTTATCAGGAAAAACAACTCTGCCCTTCAAATCCTTTTCTCCTGAAATTACGCCCTTTTCCCCTTTTAATTCGCCATTATAGAACCCTTCAATTCCGTACTGGCCATCTCCTTCATTATTGACAAACCCTAAAATATGAGAAGTAGTTTCGCCTTCTGTATATAATCTTACATTTTCTTCTTCTAGGTAAATCCCGGTGATTTTTAGATCTTTAATTTCTGTCGCCTTATTTTCATCTACCTTGTGGGCTATTGGAGGTAAATACAGTTTATCGCTATTAATTTTCCCATAAAGATCCTTCTCATCTAAACTGAGTATGCTTGCTAACTTATTTGCTGCCACCTCTTTGTCTGTAACGTTTTTAGGAATGATAGAAATAGAATAATAAGTTAGATTTGTTGCTAAAGGGAATAAATCAGCACCATCTCTAGCATATATCTTCCCTCTTTTTGGTATTACTTCCTTCTGAATAATTTGTTGACCTTTGGCTAAATCTACATATTTATTATGTTCCAAGATCTGCTTCTGAAAGATTTTTAGAATCGCGGCAATAAAAAAAAGCATCACTATAACCGTTAAAATCTTGAATCGATTCATAGCCACCTCATTGCTTTATTATTTAGTTACAGCAACTGGATTCTGTGCTGGCAGATAGTCAATTTTTTGCGGTTGAACCAAATTTAAGTCTTTGTCTTGTAAAGACCCCAAAGATTTTAAACGGGCCACTTCGGCATCTAATTTTTGATTTTCTAAAACCAATCTATCTTTCTTGTCTTCCAGATCGCGAATCTTATAACCTCTCAAAGACGCTTCATTAGATTGACTGATAAAAAATAGCCCTAAAATGCAAATTATTGCTGTCATAATGAATTTAAAAGAAATAGGTCCGACAGAAAACGATGATGAAGCCATTCTTTTTTTATAACCCAGTTTTGTTACATCTGAATTTGTTATTGTCAGATATCTTCCCACAAATCCTCTTTCTAAAAATTATGCTTTCTCGACGGCTCGAAGCTTGGCACTTCTTGCCCGAATATTTTCTTTTACTTCTTCACTGCTTGGATTAATTGGTTTCTTTGTTAAAATTTTTATGATACCATCTTTTTGTTTTTCTTTGAAAAAGTTTTTGACAATTCGATCTTCCCCAGAATGATACGAAATAACAACAATTTTTCCCCTTTTCTCTAAAACTCCCAAGGCTTGTAGTAAAGCCTCCTGTAAACTAGCTAATTCATCGTTTACGTAAATCCTCAATGCTTGAAAAATTTTTGCCAGCACTGCTGGATTTTTTACACCACATGCTTCAACTAATTCGAATGTGCTCTTTATTGATTGTTTTTGCCTATATTTAACAATTTTTCTAGCTATTTGATATGGTTTAATTACCTCACCATAATCGTGCAAAATTTCTGTTAATTGTTTTTCTGAAAATCTATTTACAACATCTTTCGCGGTAATGTCATCTTGAAATTCTGATTTTGTATCCTGAAATTTCATGTTCAATGACATATTTATTTTGAACGAAAGACCATATTCAGGATCTGAAATTTGCCAACTACCTAAACCTAAATCGAAATAAACTCCAGAAACTTTTGAAAAATCGGTTTTTTCTGCAATACTTTTCATGTTTTTAAAGTTTCCCAGGAATGGAACTAGACGCTTATTATTAATTTTCGAAATGTACGATATTGCTTTTTTGTCTTGATCAATACAAAGCACTTTACCGGATGGCTTCGTCTTTGAAAGAATTGTCTGTGCGTGTCCTCCCAGTCCGACCGTAGCGTCGATAAAATTCTGATTCGGTCGGGGGTTTAAATATTGAATCAACTCGGACGACAGCACACTTCTGTGAATCATTGTTTCTGATGGTATCAAAGTCTTTCACCTTTCTCCTTGGTCTATTTCCAGTTTTTACGGCCGGCAGCCGACCCCTAATTGTGACTCTCCGACACTGTCGGGGAGGCTCCTCCTAATTAATTACTAAATCGCAAATTTATATTGAAGCAGCGACTTTTTTACATGCCTTTGGCAAGCTTGTAAAATTTGCCAGCTGCCAACCGCCGAAAATTATTTGTTAATCATACTCCCAGTTCAATCATGTGTTTGGAAATATCATCACTCCCAGCTTCACTTTTATCTTTATATTCTTTCCACTTCTTGGCATCCCAAATTTCTACTCTAGAATACACTCCTGATACAACTGCTTGACTTTTCAAACCTGAGTACTCTCTTAAATAAGCTGGTAATAATATTCTCCCCTGTCTATCAAAACCAACATTTACTGCTCCAGAAAACATTAATCTTGTAAATGCGCGAGCTTTTGGATCAGAAAGAGGTAAACCGGCTAGCTTAGTTGATAGTTTCTCCCACTCCTCTTTTGGATAAACACAGAGGCATTTATCAACTAAACCCTTGGCAACAACTGCACCTTCTTTCAAAAGTTTGCGAAATCTATATGGAACAGCGATTCTGCCTTTTTTGTCAATTGTGTGTTCATATTCTCCAATAAACATTTTTACTGATCCTTATGGTTGTTATCCACAGAAAATGGACTTTATCCCCACTTTTATCCACATTTATATCCATTATGCCGCGTTTAAATAATGCTGTCAAGGTGTTGATAACAAAAAAGTGCGAAACGCACAAAGAAAAGAGAACATTCCGCACACTCACTATTTTAGATACAGATAACTGATAGCTACTCCGATGCCAAAAGCAATACTCATGATTTTGATACTAAATTCAGATTCCAAACCATGTTCACCCAACAACCATCTCAAGAAAAGGTCAAGTCCAGTGAAAACTAATACCATAATAGGCCAGATAATGTCTTTGATTCCGGGAGTATAGTTGGGAGTGAAGAAAAACTTTCTCACAAGTATTACTGCCAACACTCCGATCCAAAACGAAATTATGGACTGCAAAAGATACAGAAAAATAACTAGACTACTGCTAATTTGCTCTCGGTTCTGCATTACAGCCACCTCCTAGATGAAAGGTACAACCAGTTTATGTTTCATTATATTAATCATATAAAAAATAGCAAGCGTTAATTAAAAAATACTTGCTTAAAATATAGCAATTACTTGATCATTTCGGCAATTTTATTAATTTTGGCTCGTTCCTGTTTCATTGTGTCGCGGTCGCGGATGGTAACTTTTTTATCTTTCAAAGTCTCGAAATCGATCGTGACGCAAAAAGGTGTACCAATTTCATCCTGGCGGCGGTAGCGACGGCCAATGCTTCCCGATTCATCGTATTCAATGTCGCTGTAGCATTTTTTAAGCTCAGAGTAAACTTCTTTTGCTTCTTTCGATAATTTCTTTGTAAGTGGCAAAACAGCTACTTTAATTGGCGCTAGTTTTGGTGAAAAATGCAATATAACCTCTTTTCCTGTCGTTGCCTCTGTTGTTTTTGTACGTGGTTTTACTTCCTCGAAAGCATCACAAATTATAGCTAGCATCAAGCGCTCTATTCCCAAAGTTGGCTCGATAACATAAGGGATGTATTTTTCATTAGTCTCCGGGTCAAAATAATTCAAATCCTGGCCGGATTTTTCCATATGGGCTTTAAGATCGAAATCGGTGCGGTTAGCTAAACCAGTTAGCTCTTTCCAACCGAATGGATAATTGTAATTAATATCAACCGTTTTTTTTGAATAATGTGATAATGCCTCTTTTGGATGTTCATAATGTTTCAAATTTTCTTTTTTAATTCCCGTTGACAAAATAAATTCTTCCCAAAGTTTTAGCCACTCTCCAAAAGCTTTATCATCGTCACCCTTTTTAACAAAATATTCTATTTCGGCAATTTCAAACTCACGAACTCTAAATAAAAAATCTTTGGTATTAATTTCATTTCTAAAACTTTTGCCGATTTGAGCGACACCAAAGGGGATCTTTTGCCTCGATACCTCCAACACCTGTTTAAAATCAGTAAACATGCCTTGCGCTGTTTCCGGTCTTAAATAGGTATCGGCGGTTTTAAACATTGTATTAAAACTTTTTGGCTTTGTAAACTCGTGCTCGCCGCCCTTTTGACATTTTTCTTCAGGCTTATCATCAGCCTTAAAACGCTTATTACACTTTTTGCATTCAACTAACTCATCATTAAAACTGGTTTCGTGACCGCTCGCCTGCCAGACAGCGCGGTTCATTAAAATTGCTGATTCAATGCCGACAATATCATCTCTATCTTCAACAAAAGTTTTCCACCAAAGCCTTTTGATGTTATTTTTAAGCGCTAAACCATATGGACCAAAATCATAAACACCGCCTAAGCCGCCATAAATTTCGCTTCCAGGTATAATAAATCCCCTGCGCTTTGCCCATGAAACAATTTTTTCAAGTTTTGTCATTGGGAATCCTTTATATTCATCTTATCATCGACATGCTAACCAATCAATATTTGATAGATTTAAACCTGATTTGTTTATTTTTCAACAATACTTGAGCCACTTTTGTTACTTTGCCAACATCCCCAGTAGTAAAAAATTGATGAACTGATTTTTGACTATTTGCGTTATTACATGAGTCTGCAATTTTTTTTACTTGTTTGGCTACAGCACCATTCGAATCTAATATAATTACGTTTTTGCCTACAATCTTTTGTATTTCTTTCTTGACAAATGGAAAATGCGTACAACCCAATGCAATAACATCCACTTGTTGTTTAATTAAACGCTCTGTGCAAACCTTTAAAACTTGACTTAATCTTAAGTTTTGTTTTTTGTCGAAATTTTCAATATAATCTACCAATTCGCTACAGGGTTGATAAAGAGTTTTATAACCTAAACTTTTTGGACAAAACTGATTGACTAAATTTCTTAAATAATGACTTTCTATTGTCCGTCTAGTAGCAAGTATGCCTATTTTTTTACTTATTAATGCAGCTTTCTTTATTACTGGAACAACACCGACAATTGGGGTATTAGGAAATTTATTTCTAAGCCAGATCAATGCTGATACTGAAGCGCTATTGCAAGCAACAACAACAATCTCTACTTTGTGCTGAAGTAAAAATTGAGCATTCTTCTGACATAACGCTTTAATTTCTGACACTGATTTTTCACCATAAGGACAGCTGGCAGTATCAGCAATATATATTGTTGAAATATTAGGAATAATCTTAGTAATTTCCTGATAAATTCCAAGTCCCCCAATACCAGAATCAAAAATACCTATTTTCATTTTTTCCCTACATCAAAGTTCTTTAAATAGATTATCAATTTCTTTGATAAATTTCGTTGATTTAAATTCTTTTTCCGCAATATACCTTAAAAATTTCTCACAGACGTTTTTTAATTCGTTGTTGATTTCCAAAGTAACTTTTAATTTTAAAACTGTATTTAAATTGTATGACAAAAAAAACCGTAATGTTTTAAGTGCGTCTTTGGAAATTCTCACACTTCTTGGATCAATTTTAGTACTACAGGCAGGACAAACTATACCCCCAAGCTTACATGAAAAGTAGTTATTGATCGGCTGAAGTGCCTTACGGCAGTGTACACAAAGTCCTAATTCTGGCTGATAACCTAAAGCTAAAAGTAAATTAATTTCATAATATCTTACTATCTCTTCCTTTGGTTCGTTCTTATCTAAGGCCCTAAAAACCTCAAGAACAAGATCAAATATTTTGTTATTCTTTTCTTTTTCAGCAGTTAATTTATCGCATAATTCGGCAAAATAATAAGCTAGAGCAGTTTTTTTTAGACTGTTCCTGATGTTTTTAAAACTTTCAATAGTGTATGCAGAGATAAGGGTGTCAATTTCTTTACCGTTTGCAATAACAAGATCAGAGTAATTAAAAAGTTCGAGATGCCCCCTATTTCTTGACAAAATCCATCTAATACCCTTAGCTTTTGTTCTAATCTTCCCCTCTGTGTCTGTATAAATTGTGATCAGTTTATCTGCTTCGCCAAAATCACTTCTTTTAATAATAATTCCTTTTGTTTTGTAAGTCGGCATATGAGTATATTTTACTATACACTTGTGCACAAAAAAAGGAGACAAACCAAAGCCTGGTATGATGCTTCGACAATATCAGGATTTACACTTTCAGCTGTCCATATTCTGCCCCCAAACAATCCAAGGCAATGTTTCTCATATTAATCACCTAGAACACCTATTTATGCTGATAAATTCCACTTCTGGGATCACCATTCATACAAACACAGCAGCCGGTTTTGCTTGTTTTAGGGTTCCTGGTGTTTTCGTGGTCAACATGACAATCATAGTTTGAGCATCTTCTGGCTATATTTGGGACTAATATATGCCCGGGTGGTAGCTTTGCTTGGGCTCTATTAATATCGCTTTGGCTTGGATTAATGAGGAAAACGTCTACACGCGAATTTCCTCCCGGGAAAAATGATACCCAAACACTTCTACCTATAGGCGTAGCTTCTCTTTTACCATCAATCTCAACAGTACATTCAGGATTCGGGCAGACATTATTCTGACGACCAGATTCTCCATTCTTTATCCAGACCATTCTTCTACCTCCTTGTTGTGACGTACGTATATAACAAAAAGTCCGCCGGGAGGCGGGCTTTTTGTATATGTTCTAATAAACTGCTAAAACTAAACCAGCCTCCCTAAAGGGATGCAAACAGGAAGAATAATTGGAAGTAAACTGGTTAAAATCATTTTTTACCTTATTTTTAATCTATATTATTACTCTATCAATGTCAAGCTTTTATCCTCCTTCGCCCCCCTTCGCTTTAACAAGCTTCGGAGGGGTTTCGGCGGATTTCTCTCCGCCGAAATGGAGGAGAAGATATAGTCGACTTCAGTCGGCGGAGCTTCATTTCTGACAGCCGGGACAAAAATAAGAGGTTCGTCCACCAAACTTCAATGAGGTAATCTTTCCATGACATCTTATACAATCCTCGCCTTTTCTTCGATACACCTTACGATGTAAATAATAGGTACCCTTTTCACCGGTTGTTCTTTTATATGTATCCATTGATGAACCCTTGTATTTTAAAGCTTCTTTTAAAATTTTTTGCATACCATTATGCAATTTTTTAATTTCATCTTCGGTTAAATCTCTTACTTTGCGTGTTGGAAGAACGCCAGTGTAGAATAAAATCTCATCAGAATAGATATTTCCTATTCCCGCAATAAAACTTTGATCCATTAAAAGCGGCTTTATTCTTAACTTTGGTTTTTTGTTAAACATTTCTTTAAGTTGTTCTAAAGAAAAACTAGGATTAATTGGCTCTGGACCATATTTATCTTCAATGTTTTTCAACTGTTCTTTACTCGTAATTACTTTTATGTAACCGAATTTGATACGATCATTGAAAACTAACTTTGACCCGTCACTAAAGTTAAAAATTGCACTAGTAAATTTATTTGCTCCTTCACCGGTTTTAGTTTGCTTCTCTCCTTTTGGAACAAAAAATAGCTGCCCGGTTAGTTTTAGATGGATAGCAAGATACAAATCTTTTTCTAACTCAACAATTATTAACTTCGCCCGCCTCCTTATGTTAATTATTTTTAGACCCCGAACACCTTTGACATTACCTTGGGCAACCCGAGGCACTTTAATTTCAATACCTTCAATTCTTCTGTTTAGTATTTCTTTTCTCAATTCATTAACAATTGTCTCAACTTCTGGTAACTCTGGC
Organism: Candidatus Berkelbacteria bacterium; assembly: GCA_026397155.1. Lineage (GTDB taxonomy): Bacteria > Patescibacteriota > UBA1384 > JAPLVJ01 > JAPLVJ01 > JAPLVJ01. The sequence goes on from JAPLVJ010000052.1 coordinate 39,307, forward strand.
ATTGTTTTTCTCTTTCATTTTCCTCATTATACCGTCATTTTTTAAAAATTAGCCAGCTATTTAGATCATTACCCATTTTTGTTTTAATTAAAATATAATTACCTTTTATTTTTTCTCCCATGAGTTCAAATTCGATTTGGCTATTTGTTCTTGAAATTAGTCTAAAATTGCCTTTGTCGAAAATTTTTACTTCACCCGCACCATATTGGCCTTTAGGAATTATGCCAGTAAAATCAATATAACTTACTGGATGATCTTCCACTTCAACTGCTAACCGCTTGATTTTAGCTTCTTTAGGTATACCCTTTGGTACTGCCCATGACTTCAAAACACCATCTAATTCTAGTCTAAAGTCAAAATGATAATGCTGGGCAGAATGCTCGTGAACAACAAACCTAAAAAGATTATCCTGCTCAACTTTTCCTTTTGGCTCTGGAGTTTTATTGAACTTTTTTTTGATTTGATATTTCCTTAAAGTCATTATCTTCTAAACCCCTTTTAGTTTTCACCAAATTTCTGCTTCCCAAATTAATCAACCCTTCATCTTCTCCAGAAATATATGCAGCAACAATCTCTCCTAAAAATATTGTGTGGTCAGAAGTCACCATTTGATCTATCAGTTTACATTCAAAACAAGCTAATGAATCTTCAAGTAGCGGCACTGAAATTTTCTTTGAAGGCAGGATTTTTAATTTTGTTTTTGGCAATTTTCCAACATCCCACCCAGAAACAGAGCCACAAAATAGAACATCTTTTCTTTGTTTATATGAAGGTATACAAAGTGTAAATTCTTTTGTATCTAAAATTGCCTTATGAGAATAATGCCTTTTTGCGATACCAACTGCCCAAGTTTTTGGATTTGAGCTTCCTAGCATCGCCCAACCAATTGGAGTAACATCAATTTTTCCTTCTTTTGATTTTGTTACAACTAAAACAACTATCTCGGGGTGTCTAAATTTCATGGCTTCTTCGATTCTTATTTGCTTCATACGAATATTTTACCTTGTTTTTAACATTTTCTTCAAATATTGCCCAGTGTAAGATCTAGCTGTAGCTGCTATTTCTTCTGGCGTACCAGCAGCAACAACATAACCGCCCTTTTCCCCACCCTCAGGACCTAGGTCAATAATCCAATCCGCTGTTTTTATAACATGTAAATTATGCTCTATAACAATGACTGTGTTCCCTCTGTTGACTAATTCTCCTAGAACATTTAATAGCTTTTTAACATCATCAAAATGAAGCCCAGTAGTTGGTTCGTCAAGAATATATAGTGTTTTTCCTGTCGAACGACGCGCTAACTCTGTAGAGAGTTTAATTCTTTGCGCTTCTCCACCAGACAGTGTTGTTGCCGGTTGTCCTAGCTTAATGTAACTTAAACCAACTTTATCAAGAATTTCCAGTTTTTGTTTAATAAACGGAATGTTATCAAAAAAATGTAATGCTTCTTCTGCAGACATATTCAAAATGTCGGCAATGTTTTTACCTTTATAGGTTATTTCTAATGCCTCTCTATTATACCTCCGACCTTTACATTCCTCGCAAACAACGTAAACATCTGGCAGAAACTGCATTTCTATTTTGATCAACCCTTCCCCATGGCAAGCTTCACACCTACCTCCACGCACATTAAATGAAAACCTCCCAGCCTTGTATCCACGCGCACGTGCTTCTAAAGTTGAAGCAAATAATTCTCTGATTGGCGTAAAAACACCAGTATAAGTGGCTGGATTTGATCTGGGCGTTCTTCCAATTGGTGACTGATCTATAACAATTACTTTGTCTAAATATTTAATTCCAGCAATATCTCTATGCTTTCCGGGTTTATCCTTAGTACGATGTAAATCGCAAGATAAACGTTTGGCTAAAATTTCGTTGATCAATGTTGATTTACCCGAACCAGAAACACCTGTAACACAAACAAATTTTCCCAAAGGGATTTTCACGTTAATATTTTTTAAATTAAACTCTGAGGCACCTTTAATCTCCAATGATTTTCCATTGCCTATTTTTCTTTGCTTTGGAATAGGAATTTCTTCTTTTCCGGAAAGATAACGTCCTGTCTTAGATTTTTCTGATTTCTTAATATCATCCAGTGTTCCAGAGGCAATTACTTCGCCACCATGCTCGCCAGCGCCTGGCCCAATATCTAAAATCCAGTCTGCGCTTTTTATTGTATCTTCATCGTGCTCAACAACAATAATTGTGTTCCCGAGTTTCTTAAGCTTTTTTAACATAGAAAGAAGCCGATTATTATCCCTAGGATGCAAACCAATTGTTGGTTCATCTAAAATATATAACACCCCCTGAAGGCCTGAACCGATTTGAGTGGCTAACCTAATTCTCTGCGATTCCCCGCCGGCTAAAGTATTACCCACTCTGTCTAAAGTAAGATATTCAAGGCCAACATTTTCCAAAAAAGAAAGTCTTGCCTTTATTTCTTTTAATATTTGCCTTGCAATATATTTTTGTGTCTCGGAAAATTCTTTTTCAATATTTTCAAAGAAATCTTTTATTTCAACGATAGACATAGCCGACATTTGAGAAATTGATTTATTTCCAATCTTTACTGACAAAAATTCTGGCTTTAATCTCTGCCCTTTGCAACCAACACATTCTTGCTTAGTCATATATTTTTCAATTTCTTTTTTGACATAATCACTCTCGGTTTCCTTATAGCGCCGTTCTAGCGACGGAATAACTCCCTCATAAGTTGTCCAATAACCATTAACTAAATAAGTATCGCCACTAGTTCCGTACAGAGTTTTTTCAATATTCTCTTTTTTTAATTTACCAACTGGCACGTCCAAAGAGAAATGGTAGTTTTTAGCTACCTGACGCAAAATTGACATATACCACGAGTTATAACCCAAGCCTTTTGACCAAGGTCTAACTGCTCCTTCAGCTATTGTTAAGCGTGGGTTTGGTAAAACTTGCTCGGGATCGATAATTAACTTCACACCTAAACCGGTACATGTTGGACAAGCACCGTAAGGACTATTAAACGAGAACGATCTAGGTGAGATCTCGGGTAAAGAAAGTCCGCAACTTGGACAAGCAAATAATTCTGAATAAATCGTTTCTTCTTTTGCATCAACATCAGCTATTAAAATTGTACCTTCTCCTAATTTTAAAGCAATTTCAACAGATTGGGTTAAACGGTTTTTCATCTCGGCATAGTCTTCACTATCTTCTTGACTCATTAGTGACTTATCTAAAGTTAGCCTATCGACTACAACTTCAATGTTGTGACTCTTATTTTTATCTAAAGTGGGTACTTCAGATAGATCGCTTACAATTCCATCAACCCTTACCCTGGCAAACCCGTCCTTCTTTAACTTAGCAAATATGTGAGCATGCTCACCTTTTTGCCCTTTGACTAACGATACCAAAATCATAATTCTATGAACGTCTCCAGACAGGGAATTTTTTATTATTAGACGAAAATCTTCTATAATTTGATCAACGATTTGAGGGATTGTCTGACGGGCAACTTTTTTATTGCAATTTGGACAAAAGGGTACACCAACTCTTGCCCAGAGTAATCTCATATAATCATAAATTTCTGTAATAGTTCCGACTGTTGAACGTGGACCTCCTCCTGCCGACTTTTGATCAATGGAAATTGCCGGAGAGAGACCCTCAATATAATCTACGTCTGGCTTTTCCATGATTCCCAAAAATTGTCGTGCATAAGAGGATAGACTTTCAACATAACGCCTTTGTCCTTCGGCATAGATCGTATCAAAAGCTAAAGATGACTTACCTGAACCCGAAAGACCGGTTATTACAACTAATTGGTCGCGAGGAATCTCAATGTCAATATTTTTAAGATTATGCTCCCTAGCTCCACGTATAATAATTTTGTCATTCATGATTTTCCTTTTTCTCGACATTTTGTGTATAATTTTTCATAAAATATATTTTATCATAATCTTTACAAAAAAACAAAGGCCTGGTAGATTAAAATTGGTTAGGAGGAAAAATGATTAAAGAATTATCCAAAACGAGCGAGCAAGACACCGTGGTAGGAGCAAACGTCAGGGTAACCGGCAAACTTCATACTTCTTCCAATATCCAGATTAATGGTCATGTTAAAGGAGAAGTTTCGTCAGACGGCAGTGTTGTAATAGGAAAAACTGCTATTATCGATGGCCCAATAGCCGCCTCTGACATAAGAATTGAGGGGGTTGTAAAGGGAAATATCACGGCATCAAATTCTCTCGAACTTCACTCAAAAGCCAAGGTTATTGGTGACATCCAAACCAAAATCCTGTCTATCCAATCAGGAGCGACTTTTGTTGGAAAAAGTATTATGGAAGCAGAAGAAAACATCAAAGGAGAAGCAACCACCAAAAAAGAGTCGGAACCAGAGCTAGATATTGGAAAATAGATTGATCTAGAAATGATTAATTTTATGGGGCATTAATGTATTATTACATTTTGGACTTAGGAAATAAAAATATTGCCAAAATAAAAGAAAAGCTAGAGGTGATGATGGCTTCCTATGGTATCTCGGGCGACTTTGGGAAAATATCTCCTCTTTGCTCAGCCTACGAACTAGCAAAAAGAGCTAGAGCAGAGGGATATAGTACTGTTGTTGCTATAGGGAATACTGAAATCATCAACCAAGTAACTCAAGGGTTAGTCAACTCGGATACAACAATGGGAATTATTCCAATAGATACGGATTCGACTATTTATGATCTTATAGGTGTAGAGGCATTAAAAGATGCCTTAGAAACTCTAAGAACCAGAAAAATAGAAACTATTGATATTGGTAAAGTTTCTGAAAATAAATATTTTCTTACTGAGGCCAAAATTTTAAATTCTCGTCCCATCCCAACAGTCTTAGATTTTACCAACTTTAAAATTGGCGGGAACTTTAAAGAAATTATCATTGCCAATGGAAGTGGATCTAAAAAAAGTTACGAAGATGGCCTCTTTGACATAAAAATATTCCACCAAGAAAAAAATAAATCAATATGGCAAATTTTTAAAGCTAAAGATGAGAAAGAATTTTCATTACTACATCAAGAAAATCTTAAAATCGAAACTGAGCAACAGTGTGAAGTTTTGATTGATCACGAAGTTGTAACCAAAACTCCATGTCAAATTTCAATATTACCCTTGGCTTTGAAACTAATAATAGCTCGCTCTCACTAAGACGCTTGACAATTATATAAAAAATCCATAGAATAACTCTTTGAAAGGAGATAAGATAGCAAAAAACCTAAGGATCAACCAACAAATACGCGCTCAAGAGGTACATTTAATTGATGAGAATGCAAAATCACAAGGTGTTGTCTCATTAGATCAAGCTCTTCTTGTTGCCCACCAAAGGGGGTATGATCTTGTAGAAGTTACTTCATCAGTCTACCCTCCAATCACAAGACTTTTAGATTACGGAAAATATTTATATCAACTTGAAAAAGAAGAAAAAAAAGGAAAACAAAAACGCTTGGAAATGAAAGAAATCAGAATGAAACTGTCTATCGAGCCCCACGACCTAGAAGTCAAAACTAATAAAATGAAAGAATTCCTAGATAGGGGCCATAAATTAAAAATTACCGTGGTATTGAGAGGCCGAGAGATGGCTTTTGTCGGAAGGGCCTTTGAATTTATTAAAAAAATCGAAGAAAACACGGGGGATAATATTCAGGAAGAGAAAAGACCACAAAAGTTGGGTAATAGAATTTCTGTTGTTTTATCTAGAAAATCAAATTAAGGAGAACAAGTGAAATTAAAAACAAGAAGTGCTGTCAAAAAAAGAATAAGAATTACAAAAACTGGCAAACTGAAAAGATTGCAAGCTGCAAGAAGTCACTTAAGAAGAAATAAAGGTACACGGGCGAATACTCTCTTAGATGTATCGAGATCAAATAATAAAGTCAAACGATTTATCGTACAATAACAATTTTGGAGTAATGAAATGACAAGGATTAAACGCGGTTTAATGGGGAAAAAGAGCCATAAAAAACTATTTAAACAAGTCAAGGGCTTTAGGGGTTCTAGAAAACACAGGGTTAAACTAGCTAAAGAAGCTATCTTAAAAGCTGGCACTTATTCGTATCGAGATAGAAGAACTAAAAAAAGAGAATTTAGAAGAATCTGGATTACTCAAATTAATGCCGCCTTAAAAGAGTATGACATTAAATATTCTGAGTTTATTAATGGACTTAAAAAAGCCAAAATTGAGCTTGATCGAAAAATCTTGGCTGACCTAGCTAAGAACAACCACGAAGAATTCCAAAAAATCATCAATAAAGTTAGAACTATCCTAAAAAAGTAAGCTAAAACTATCTTTTCCAAAAAGTCCAACGAAATCCTCTTCTTGGCTTATTCGCGCAAGAAAGGCATTGAGATGCAATTGGGACTGCTTTTAATCTTTCTCTGTTTATTTCCTTTTTACAAGTCTCACATGAACCGTATCGTCCCTTTTTTATTTTTGCTAATGCTCGATTAACATTTGATAAAACTCTAGATAAACTCTTTTCTAAAATTATGTATTCTTCATATGTAGTCACCTCTTGAGCCGCATCGTCGTTTCCCTGACCTAAATCAATAAATTTCGGCTCGTACTTTTCCCCTGTTTTCTTTTTATTTGCTACCTGAACTAAATCTGATTCAACAATCTCTTTTTGTTTTAGTAATAGTTTTTCTTGAGATTTTAAAAACTTAGAATCCATATATACCCCGCATCTGATCAACATCTTCTTTTGTCCCAAGAAGAATTAACTTATCTTTCTGCTTTAAGATAATATCTGGTGTAGGATTAATTATACAGCTTTTATCTGGGTTTTTAATAGCAAGTATAACTACACCTGTTTTTGACCGATTAAAATGATTATCCACCTGTGCACCATCTAATTTAGAACCAGCCCCAATATTCAATTCTTCAACAACCATTTCTCTGTGCTTACTATCGACGACTACATCTAAAAAATCTACCACTTCAGGTCTTAAAGCCATATTTGCCATGTGGTATCCGCCAATTTGATATGGTAAGGCGACTCGCTCAACCCCAACTTTTTCTAACTTCGAAGCCACTTCTGTTGATGAGGCTCTTGCAATAATAAATAGATCGGACCTTAAAGATTTTGCAGTTACTGCGACAAAAACCGCATCAGCATCTTCACCGATAGCAATTATTAATCCCTTTGCTCTACTAATTTGTGCCTTTTTCAGACTATCCTCACCAACAGCTGCATCTCCGATAATACCGAGCCACCCTTTATCAATACTCTTTTTAATTTTTTCTGGATCTCGGTCTACTACAACAAAAGGTACTTTTTCATGATATAGCTCTTCGGCGATTTGCATTCCTACTCTACCAAATCCACAGATAATAAAATGGTCTTTTAAATTACTGATTTGTTTTTCCATAATCCTCCTTTTAAAGACTCGGCTTAATCGATATTGTATTATACGAAGGTAAATTAAAACAAAAATTGATGCCGAAATTGCAATTACAATAGTAAAAAATGTACTTGAAAAAAATTCTTCTATATTCACGTCCACTCTCTTATTAACATATTATCAAAACTTGTCTGCATCAACAAGTTTATGTTAAAATTACTAATACTTGTGATATTTTAGCATGACTAGCTTTAGCGACAGACCTGCCTACCAGGCCACTTAGCTCAGCTGGTTAGAGCATCGCATTCACATTGCGAAGGTCGACCGTTCAAATCGGTCCGTGGCCACCAGACTTTGGCGATATGTAAATCATTAAAATCTTTAGGAGGGTTATGCAAGAAAAAAGCGAAGCTTTGGGAATATTTAAGTCATTCTTAAGAATTTTATATGAATTAGTAAAAACAGTTGCTTTTGTTTTATTGATTTTCTTTATCACAAGGTACTTTCTAGTACAACCGTTTATTGTTGACGGAAATAGCATGGAGTCAAACTTCCATGACAAAGATTACCTATTAGTAGATAAGCTCTCATATAAATTCAAAGATCCTCAACGTGGCGATGTGGTGATATTCCATCCTCCAAATAGATCAGTATTCTACATCAAAAGAGTGATAGGAGTACCGGGAGATAAGATTGTAATTCAACAAGACGGGGTAACAATTTATAACATAAAAAATCCAAATGGAGTAGGGCTAAAAGAAACATACTTAAAGCAACTTACTAAAACAAATGGAAGCATTACACAGACTCTTTATGATGATGAATATTTTGTATTAGGAGACAATCGTGAAAACTCAAGTGATTCAAGAGAATTTGGAGTTATCCCCAAGAAAAATGTTGCGGGTCGAGTTTTTCTAACTGTTTTTCCGTTTAGTGATTTTCAATTCATCAAAAAAATCCAGTATTCTGACTTCAGTTTAATTAACTTAGTTATATCTAGATAATTATTTATTCAATTTTATACTCTTGATGATGCTATATATGGGACCGCCCCGTCACAGTTCGCTACTCATTATTTCAATATTTTTAATCTCTATATCCTCTAATATAAAATCTTGATATTTGTTAAATGTAAAAAATATTGATTCTTTACTCAAATTCTGTTTTTTTATACGCCCAATTGTCACATGAGGCATAAATGATCTATTATCTAAATTAATCCCATTCGAAGTTAATTTTCTATAGAGAACCTGGTTTAGAAGCTTAAGGCTAGAATTATTTTTTATACCAACCCAGGCAATTTTAGGGCGCCTAAGGTCTGGAAATAGTCCTAAACCAGCGATTCTTATTGTAAAAGGCTCAAATTGTTCCAGTATCTCTTTGGTGATATAAGTAATTTTTTCTAAATTATCAACGTTACCTAAAAAAATAAGGGTTAAGTGCAGATTGTTCTCTTTAATCCATTTAATCTCTGGCAGATATCGTGATAGTTCTTTTTGAAAATCTACCAGGATATTTTTAATCTCTTTAGGAAAATTGATTGCTATAAAAAATCTTTTCATTTTAAAAATTCCCAATTAACATTTTACTAAAATTACATTATGAATTAAAATGGTAATAAATTATCTTTTGGCAAGCCGGAATATAAGATTTTAAATTTATAGGAGCGGCGATGAAATACATTTTTGTTTCAGGTGGAGTAATTTCTGGATTAGGGAAAGGTGTAACAACTGCTAGCGTTGCTCTGCTTTTAAAATCTAGGGGGATTAAAGTCACAGCCATAAAATGCGATGCTTACATGAATGTTGACGCTGGTACTATAAGACCCCAAGAGCATGGCGAAGTTTTTGTTACAGATGATGGGATCGAATGTGACCAAGATATAGGACACTATGAAAGATTCATTAATGAAAATTTAAACCGAACAAACTATGTTACTAATGGACAAATATATCAAGAAATTATTAGACGAGAAAGAAGCTTTGAATATAATGGAGAAGATGTTGAAATTGTTCCTCATGTTCCAGAAGAAATGATCAGACGTTTCAAATATGCTGGCAGATCAAACAAAGCCGATGTAGTAATCATTGAGGTTGGAGGTACGGTTGGCGAATACCAAAATGTTTTATTTATTGAAGCCAATAGAATTATGAAATACCGCGACAAAGAAGATGTAATTCATATTCATGTCGGATATCTACCTACGCCTACATTTTTAGGTGAAATGAAATCAAAACCCGTTCAAACATCGGTTAGAGTCTTATCTAGTTCGGGTATACAGCCAGATTTTATTATTGGTAGAGCTGAAAAACCCATAGATGAGCCCCGAAAAGAACGCATTGCCTGGCTCTGCAACATTGACAAAGAAGATGTAATATCTAATCCAGACGTAGATAGTATTTATAAAATTCCCATAATATTTAAAGAACAAAAACTAGATGAAAAAATCCTGCGAAAATTAGGTATTAAGGCAAAAAAAGATGACCTTAAAGATTGGAAAAAGTCAGTTGAACGAATCCAAAAAAATAACAAGGTCATTAAAATTGGTATTGTTGGAAAATACGCAACTATCGGTGACTACACCCTTGGTGATGCATATATTTCTGTTGTGGAATCTATTAAACATGCTGCTTGGATTAATAATATAAAACCAGAAATCAAGTGGATTGACGCAGAAAAATTTACTGAAGGAGATTTAAAAGAAATTGATGGAATAGTTATTCCAGGCGGTTTTGGAAAAAGAGGTATTGAGGGAAAGATTAAAGCTATTAAATATGCCAGAGAACATGGTCTTCCATTCTTGGGCTTATGTCTTGGCCTTCAAATGGCCGTTGTCGAATTTGCTAGAAATATTTGCGGGTTAAAAGATGCAAATTCAACTGAAATTAATCCTAAAACAAATTACCCTGTTATAGATATCATGCCAGAACAAAAGAAATTTTTAGAAAAATCAAATTATGGCGCAACAATGAGATTAGGAAAATATCCTTGTAAATTATCCCTTGGCACAAAGGCATCTAAATTGTATGAAACTAACGAAATTAATGAAAGACATCGCCACCGCTATGAGGTTAACCCTAAATATCATCAAATTTTACAAAAAAACGGGTTAATCTTCTCAGGTCTTTCACCGAATAAAAAATTAGTCGAGATAATCGAATTAAAAAATCATCCTTTCTTTGTAGCCACCCAATTTCATCCTGAGTTTAAATCTAGGTTCACAGACCCGCATCCCCTATTTATGGGATTGATTCAAGCTTCAAATAAATGAATAAATAAATGCAATATGCTGAAGTTGTTCCTAATACAAAAACAAATCTCGCCAATCAAACATTTACCTACAAAATCCATCCAGAAATTCTACCTCGCCTAAAAATTGGCTCTCTTGTGCTAATTCCTTTTCATAACCGTAAAATAGAAGGGATTATTTTAAATTTCCATAAAACAAAGATGGGAATCGAGGAAACAAAATTAAAGAAAATTACCGAAATTATACACGAAGAACCAGTAATAGATAAATCAAGACTAGAATTAGCAAAATGGATGAGTCAACACTATTTTGCTCCGCTTTCCTTATGCCTTTTTGAGATGACCCCCTTACCCCCTAAAAGAAATTACAAAATCATCCCCGAAAAAACACTTGCAGTTGACCAATCCGATCTCAGAGATTCCATAATTAAATTATGTCAGAAAGTTATTTCAAAGAACAAACAGGTTGTTATTTTATTTCCAGAAATAAAACAGGCTTCTTCAGCTTATCCTGGCTTACAAACAATATTTAAAGGTCGGGTTGTCATATACCATGGAGAACTAAATAAATCAGAACGTTTTGAGACTTGGAAAAAAATAAAAAACAAAAATTTTGATATTATTATTGGATCACGAATTGCATTATTTACTCCTCTTTCAAGGCTGGGGTTAATCATTATTCAAGATGAAAACTCAGAAAGTTATAAAAATGACCGGACCCCTCGTTATGACACAAAAATAGTTGCTGAAAAATTAGCCAAGATTACAGAATCTAAACTTATATTAATCAGCCCCACGCCAAGTTTAGAAAGTTATTATCGAGCCAGAAAGTCCAAAAAATTAGACTCAAAGAGTTTTTATCTATATCAACCGCTAAATCCATCACCCCCTACTCAAACTAGCATTATTGACTTACGCGATGAAACCAAAAAAGGCAATTTTAGCCCGATTAGCCAATCACTAAAAAATCTGATTACTTCAAATTTTATAAATAAAAAAAGAACAATTCTGTTTGTAAGTCGCAGAGGAGCCGCATCATACCTTTTGTGTAGAGATTGTGGTTATGTTACCAAGTGTCCTAATTGTGACTTACCTCTATATTACAGCTTAACAGATGTAAAAGGCGAAAATTTAACTTGTCATCATTGTTTTTTTAAAACGCAGATGATTGAAAAATGCCCGCAGTGTCAATCTTCTAATATTAAATTTAAAGGCACAGGAACGCAAAAAATAGAACTAGAGATAGGAAAAATACTACCAAAAGCAAAAACTTTTCGTATTGATAAGGACACCAATCCAACTGAAAATATTTCCGCCGATATCATAGTTGCCACCCAAAAGCTATTTTCTTACTCAATTGAACCCGTTGATTTGACTGGTATAATCTCTATTGATTCTGCTCTTAATTTGCCGGATTTCCGTCAATCAGAAAGAGTTCTGTCTACAATCTACAGACTTAAATTGCTCACAAAAAGAAATTTTATTATTCAAACTTATCATCCTAATGATTTTGTTATCAAAAATGCCACTATTGGAAGTTATCAAGATTTCTACAAAAAAGAAATTCAAAATCGGGAAAAACTCAACTTTCCGCCTTTTTGCCGATTAATCAGAATTATCCATCAAACAAAAAATGAAGTAGAGTGTCAAAAACAAATAGAGATACTGGCAAACAAACTGAAACCATTAGTTTCTATTTTGGGCCCGTCACCCTGTTTCTATTCTAAAATACGGGGCAAATATAGATTGCAAATAGTAATAAAAATCCCACCTCAAGGATTTTTAAAACCATCTATTCGCCAGCTTTTCAATACTCTCTCTTCAAACTGGATAATCGATGTTGATCCTGTTACACTATTATAAGAATTCATCATTTTCTCGTTTAAATTAAGGAACTAGGGGCCGATATGAAGATTGGAATCTTTACTGAATGCTACAAGCCAACAATCAATGGCGTTGTTATGTCTATCGAGGCTTTTAAGACTCGTCTTGAAGGAAAGGGGCACGAAGTATTTATTTTTGCTCCAAAAAATAAACAGGTTAAATTTTTACCAAATGTCTTCTACGTCCCCTCAATCACATTACCCTCTCCTAAAGACTACCCAATAGGACTACCATATCTTTCATATCCTTTACTCTTCTCTTCTGTCTCAAATCTCAGATTAGATATTATACACACTCAACACATATTCTTAATGGGAGGAGTGGGACAACTACTTGCCAAAAAGCTAAATATTCCTACTGTTCATACCTACCACACAATGATGACTGAATATACTCATTATGTCCCAATTAAAATATTTCAAGGCTTAATTAAGAAATTCATCATCAGTCGATCAAGAAATTTTTGCAATAGAGCTGATAAAATCATTGTCCCTTCTTCACCTATAATTGATATATTGAAATCATATGGTGTTAAGAAATTAATTGAAGTTTTGCCAACAGGCATTGATTTGACAAATTTTAACAAATTAAGTTCAAAAGAACGTCGGACAATTTTGAAAAAATATAAAATACCAGCCGAAAAAGAGGTAGTATTGTTCGTCGGCCGTCTGGCTCAGGAAAAAAATTTAGATTTTTTAATCGAATGCTTTAAAGATATAATTACAACCTATCAGAATGTTCACCTTATACTTGTTGGAAGTGGACCTTACCAAGAAAATCTAAAATCTAAAATTAAAAGTCTGAAGCTAGAAAATCATATTACCCTTACTGGATTTCTAGAAAGACCACAAACTAACAAACTCTTTGGCGCTGCCGACATCTTTGCCTTCCCTTCAATTACAGATACCCAGGGTATTGTATTGGCTGAAAGTATGGCCTCTTCTACTCCAGTTGTAGCTATCAACCAACTGGGTCCAAAGGATATCATCAAAGACGGACAAGATGGCTTCCTTGTATCCTTGAATAAAAAAGAATTCTCTGATAAAATATTGAGGTTGCTTAAAGATAAAAAATTGAGACAAAAATTTAGCCGTCAAGCTAAGATTGATGCTAAAAGATTTTCTATAGAAAATTGCACAGATAAACTGATCAAATTATATGAAGAAACTATTGAAAACCATAAAAGATAATAACAAAAATGATTTTACCCATCTTAAAAATTCCATCTAAAGGACTTTATCAAAAATCACAAGAAATCAGCAGAATCGATGATAAGATAATCCAACTATCAAAAGATGTGCTCGAAACAAAACGAGCTAACTTTGGTGTAGGTCTAGCCGCCCCTCAGGTCGGAAAACTAATGAGAATTATTGTTCTGGGCAATCTAGAGCATCAAGAAAAAAAAGAACTAAAAATCCCTGAACAAATCTTAATCAACCCATTTATTGTTAAAAAAAGCTCTGAAACTGAAATTGCAGATGAAGGATGTTTATCATTACCTGGACTTACTGGTAAAGTATCAAGGCATAAAGAAATCAACATTAAAGCAACTTCTCTAGAAATTATTGGCAATAAAACTCAAACAAAAAAAATACAATTTAAGGCAAAAAATTTCCAGGCCAGGGTAATTCAACATGAAATAGATCACCTAGATGGCATTCTCTTTTCAGATAAAGTTGAGGATGTAAAGACAATAAAAAGAATACCCACTCCATATAAGATTGTTTTTTTGGGCACCCCAGAGTTTGCAGTTCCTGTCTTGGAAAGTTTAATTAAAAATAACTGGAGTATTTCACTGGTTATTACTGAACCAGACAAACCAGTTGGGCGAAAGCAAATTCTTACTCCCCCACCAATTAAAAAAATTGCCTCTAAATATAAGCTATTAGTTTATCAACCAGAAAAACTCAGTAGCATTAAATCGTCTTTAAAAAACTTACAACCAGATGTAATCATCTTGGCCGCCTATGGCAAAATTTTACCAAAGGAAATCGTTGATGCTCCACTTTATGGTTCTTTGTGTCTGCATCCATCATTATTACCAAAATATCGTGGTCCTTCCCCTATCCAAGAAATGATCTTGAGTGATGAAAAACAAATAGGTGCAACATTATTTAAGATGGATGAAAAAGTTGACCATGGCCCAATTATTGCTAACAT
>JAPLVJ010000041.1 GCA_026397155.1 Candidatus Berkelbacteria bacterium
ATGAACGATATTCAAAAGTTGAAGAAATTATGTCTGAAATTTCCGATTGTGTTTGGCTGATAATCTGCGATCTTTTGGCAACTTGGACTTGCTCCCGCTTTACCCATACTGGGTCGAGCTTGAAAGACTGATCCATGGCCGTGGCAATCTCTTCAACTTTTCCAATTTCATTTTCCGGCGCAAAGTAGTGTGTCAACCCGGCAGTCCACAAACTTACCCCCGCCATGCTAATGCCTTGTTCGATAACAATGACTTTATGGATTTTGCCGTCGCCAGATAAGGTTGCCTCGGCAGCAGTTGTCTGAGTCACATAAGAAAGTTTGGGGATTTTCGCCACGAGATCGTCGCGTGATTTGATTGAATCAACCTTAAGATTTAAACTTTTCGCCAGGATTGTCTCAATATAATTTTGGGCATTTTTTTCTGACATCACAATCATATCCTGGGAAATTCCACCTGACGGATTATAGTGAGAGCCCTCTTTAAAACCAGAAAATTCCAATATCTGGTTGGGAACAGTATAAATTGGCGGGTACGGATTTTCAATTTGGATACCCTTATCGCCATTAGTAACAATAATTTTTAAAGCAGCATCAATATAAGGTCTGACCACACCGCCATCAATGTTCCAACCACTAGGCACATTAACAGTAAATGCTCCTTCTTTCGGATCTTTCCACGAAACCATTTGAACTAAATTATTGATCTTATCTGGATTTTTTAATTTTGCATCATAATTAAATGAAGCCAAAATCTTCATTAAATTAGGTATACTGTCTTTTAATTGATCCACTCGAGCGGCAAATCCGGAAACGAAATAACTTTTTCCACTACCGTTAATATTTAGAACTCCCGTCATATCACTGCCGGTGTATTTTATCCGACAAATAATGGAGCTGTATTTATCAATGTTCTTTTTATCCAAGATTTGAAAATTGTTAAAAGATTTTGCAAAATATTTTTTTGTATCTTCCAGCACCTGCTCTTTTGTTTTTTCCTGCGGATAAATCATGGTCAAAGCGAAAACCATTTGTTCGTCGGTTTTTTCAGGATTGGGCCCGATTTTGATTAACCCCCAATCATTAACATTTACTTTCCAGTTTTTGGGCATTTGGACAGCAAAACCACGTTCGTCTTTGTAATCTACCCAATTTTTTGTCGCATTCTGTCCCCGGAATAATTTTGACAAGTTTAACTTTTTAACCAAAAAATAAGAACCTAAAATAATTCCCAAAAGAATAATTATCAACGAAACCACTATTAAAACAATTTTGGGCCGTTTTTGATCATGATTATCCATTTTCCCCTCACTTTTTTATTTCTTATTGTTTTGTTTATCTTTAAAGTAATTCCACAATTTCAACTGGCCCTTCGACTCGCTACGCTCACTCAGGGTAAACGGGACAGTCGGGTCTAGAACCTGTTTTTTTCTCGTTTTCTATCGCATGAAAAGTATTTAATTTAAGGTGTGCCTGACCCACTGAGAGTAATTGATTTTATACCGCCGGCATATTCCAAACTTATGGCAGTGCTAGTGGAGTTTGAGGTCGATTGAGGTTTCACGCTCTGGCCATCCACAGAAGCCGTAAAATTTTTACCGGCAAGCGTTGTCGGTATGGTTATCACGGCATTGCCCGTCGTCTCAGTGGAACCAGCAACTGTGAAGGTAATTGCGTGTGTACTCGAATTAAAAGTCGGAGCCGAAACAGAGGAGGTGGAGCTTATTGAAACGGGATAACACTGGCCATTTGACGTAACTTTATAATTGTAGGCAACTCTCGGTTTCTTTAAGAAAAGCACTCTGGCATTGTCGCCTAGGATGTTCTTGGCAGCATTGCTGTCTAAATCAGAAAGGAGATGTACCCAGCGTCCGACGGAATCAGGCGGGGCATTGTCACTTATCTTGCTTGTATAGTTCTGCCATCTTTCTAGACTATTTTTGCCTCCTCCTGCATCTGAAGCGAACATGATGTGGGAATTCCATGTTTCTGCATGCCCTGAATCCCAGCCGTGTCGAAATATAGATTGGGATATCGCAAGAGGTAGTCATTGAGCGTGGCGCTGTTGATCGTCAGGTTGTTGAACCCCAGATGAGCCCAGATGATAATCGCGTCTTTATTGTGATTCAACATTGTTTCAAAGGCAACGTTTGCAGCAGGATCATCGGGTACAAAGTGAAACGAGATCGGGACATGGTACTTGGCGGATAGATCAACTAACTGAAGCCAGAGCGGATTATCCGGAGAGACATTGATGTCAGGCGTACCCGGAGGGAAATTATTGCCGCCATAGTATCTTAAGTTAGCTTCGCCAATACCGTAATATTTCCCTGTTTTTAGTTTTTCTTCGGTAGAAGTGACGAATGCTTGGCCTTGCTTGAGCCAGGTAGAGGGTTGTGGCTGGTCAGGAGTATCAGCAAATATTATAAATCTGCCGGGGTATTGCGATGAGTTTTCAAGCGTTCCTGAATACAAATTTGCCACGCTCACCTTCGCTTTATCCATCTCTGAAATTATCTGAGATAAGCTAACTTTGGGCGATATGTGGACATGGGAATCGAAGATATCCATATGTGCCGTGTCAACAGGTGGACTGGTACAGATATTGTTGGATGTGGATGGGGTATCAGTCGGAGTAGAGGATATTTTACCCGAAGACGATTCTTTAGCTGAGTGCTGATAATACCAAAAAATTCCTCCTGCTATAACAACTACCGCCCCGATAATAATTACTAAGATGAGTTTTGAAAATCCTTTTTTATGCTGAGCTTGTCGAATGTATTGGTTCATAATTGTATTATACACCCAAGCTATATCTATCACGAGTGGAAAATCCTGAAGCAGGACATTTAGGGAAAAATTGGGGATTTAGAACAAAGTAGAACCTTGATTGTTTTACAATGGCATCTGACGAGCCCTCGCAGAGGGCGAGCCAACAAAGACATTTCCTAACTGGCGGAGAGGGCGGGATTTGAACCCGCGATGCCCTTGCGGACATACTTGCTTTCCAAGCAAGCGCACTAGGCCACTATGCGACCTCTCCAAATTACATAATATTTTACCAAGTTTTTCTTTGTTTGTCGATAAGCTGACGCGAGGTATAATACTTTAGTGGTTTATAGGTTAAGGTCAGGAAGCCAGTATAGTTATTGGGTTAAGTTATTGGTGATTTTAACTTAACCTTTTAGCTGTCAACCATACCGGCGGCTTAACCCTAACCTGATAAAATCTTACTCCCCAATATCCTCAAACCCCTCGATCTTTTTGATTTTTTCGAGTAAAATTCTTTTTTCTATTGAGGCGATTAATTTTTTGGTATCAAATATAACATCAGGATTTATTGAAACAGAAGTAATTCCTGATTCAATTAGCATTTGTAAAAATTCAGGATAAACAGAAGCAGCTTGTCCGCACAAAGAACAAGTTACATGATACTTCCTGCAAGCAGTAATAATGTGCTTAATTGCCAAAGTAATCGCTTCATTTCTTTCATCAAATCCACTGGCAATCTTTTCATTATCCCGATCAATCCCTAAAGTCAGTTGCGTCAAATCATTTGAACCAATAGAAATACCATCAATGCCGGCCTGACAAAATTGATCAATCAAAAAAACATTCGAGGGCACTTCTGCCATCATCCAAAGCTTAAAATCATGTGTGCGATATATTCCTTCATCTTCCAAAATCTGTTTTACTTTTTCCAATTCCTCAACAGTTCTCACAAAAGGAATCATCAACCAGACATTATGCAAGCCAAACTGCTCTCTTACCCTTTTAATCGCCCAGAGCTCGAGTTTAAAAACTTCTGGTTCTAAAATATATCTCATTGCGCCTCTGAAACCCAGCATTGGATTTTGTTCCTTACCTTCAAACTCTTCGCCGCCTTTTAATCCCTTATATTCATTTGTTTTAAAATCTGTTGCCCGATAAACAACTGGCCTTGGATTAAAGCTTTCGGCAATTGTTTTAATTCCTTCAGAGAGCTTTAGGGCAAATTCCTTACCTTTTCCTTTTTTAAGCATATATTTTGGATGTTCGCCAATTTCGGCAATCATAAATTCAGCCCTCAAAAGTCCTACGCCGTCGCATGGCTCTTTGGCTACAGTTTCAGCAATCTGGGGTTCAGCCAAATTTACATAAACTTTTGTCCCTGTAATAGGCACAATTTCTTGTCTGTTTTTGTTTTCTTTTTGTTCCTCAACTTCTTTGGCTTTACTTACTTTAATATCAATAGATCCTTTATAAACCGCTCCCTTCGCACCATCAACTGTTACAACCAAACCATTTTTTAATACATGGGTTGCTTTTCCAGTGCCAACAACACAAGGAACGCCTAACTCTCTTGAAACGATCGCCGCGTGAGAAGTAGATCCACCAGTATCAGTAACAATGGCAACTGCTTTTTTCATTAAAGGCACAAAACTAGGATTTGTCATTTCAGCAACCAAAACTTCACCGTCTTTGAATTCATCAGTAGGTCTATCTACTAATCGCACAGGTCCAGAAACCACTCCCATACTTGCACCCAATCCTTGCAGCAAAGCTTCACCTTTTGGCGCTTCCTTTTCTGATGTTTGATGCTTGACACTTGACACTTGTTTTATTGTTGTAATTGGCCTTGTTTGAACAAAATAAACTTTCTTTTTCTCAATTGCCCATTCAATATCTTGTGGAAATTTATAGTGTTTTTCGATTTTTAAACCATAGCGAGCCAGGTTAATAATTTCATGATCAGCTATTTTTTGTAAGCCTTGCAGTTTTTTTGATACAGAAACATGCTTATCAACATTGCCTACTTTTTTAATCTGCCATGTCTGTTTATGAATTTCTTTGCCAACAATTCTTAAACTTTTTTTATCAACCAAATACCTATCTGGCGTGATCGAACCAGAAACAATTGCTTCCCCAAGACCATACCCGGCTTCAATAACAACTTTAGTTTTATCTGACGTCAAAGGATCCAAAGTAAACATAATGCCGCTAGAATCTGACTGAACCATTTCCTGAATTGGCACCGCAATCTTTACTTTGAGGTGGTCAAATTTATTTGTAATGCGATAAAAAATAGCACGGGGCTCAAAAAGAGAAGCGTATGATTTTAAAACCGCCCGAGTAACATTATCCTCTCCCTTAATATTCAAAAAAGTGGCTTGCTGGCCTGCAAATGAGGCAGTTGGTAAATCTTCTGCGGTCGCAGATGAACGAACAGCAACCAAAACATCTTTGCCTAATTTTTTGTATGCAGCCCTAATCTCTTTTTTTAAATCTTCTGAAAGACGCACCGCTAGTATAGCGTCTTTAATTTCTTTTCCAGCTCGAGTAACTTTTATAGTATTGCCCGGATCTAAATCTTTTAGAGTTTCTTTGATTTTGGATCTTAGGTTAGCATAATCTAAAAAATGATCATAAGCTTTTGAGCTGACTACAAAACCAAGAGGCACAGGTAGCCCCATTTTAGTCATTTCCCCTAAGTTGGCACCTTTCCCGCCAGCTAAAGGAATGCTGTTTTTTGAAATTTCTCTAAACCATTTGATATATTGCATTGCCCCTCAATTTTTAATTACTACTTTAATTGTATCCCAGCTAAATCCTCTTCTTTGTAAAAAACCAATTAATTTTTGGCGCCGTTCCCGTGGTAATAAATTCTTTAAACTTTGTTTCTTTTTTTGCGTCAATTTTCTTGCTAATTCTAATTCCTTATTTTCATTATATTCTTTTTTTAATGTTTTTTTAATCAACTCTTCGGGAATGCCCTTGCAACGCAACTCATAAAAAATCAGTCTTTTGCCTTTGGGTCTCAAGGTCATTCGGCTACGCACCCAGGCTCGAGCAAATTCAGCCTCATTAAGCAATTTTTCTTTTTTTAATCTGCTGACAGTTTTTCTAACTAGTTTTTCTGGAAATTTTCTTTTTAGCCTACCTGCCATTTCCTTTTCAGATCGCTGGCGATATGAAAGTAGACGCAAGGCATTATTATAAGCCCTGATTTCCTCTTCGGTTTTCTCTAATTTTTTAATTTTCCTTAAATCAATTTCTTCGTTTTCCTTAAGACCTAAGGCGATAATTACTTCTTCAAAAACGCCAACTGCAAATTTGTCATCAACAAAGATGTTAAAACGATGCCTTTTCTTTTGGGGCTCAATTTTGGTAATCTTAGACATTTACCTTTGGGTTTTCTCTAATTTTCTTTTCAATTTCTTTGGCTAAATCTGTATTTTCTTTTAAATATTCTTTCGCTGTTTCCCGACCCTGCCCAATTTTCCTTTGGCCATACAAAAACCAACTGCCTGATTTTTGAATTATTCCTCTTTCAACTCCAAGATCAAGGATATCGCCCTCACGGGAAATTCCTTCGGTAAAAATTAAGTCAAATTCAGCTATTTTAAATGGCGCTGAAACTTTATTTTTGGCCACCTTGACCCGAACGCGATTACCAATCACTTCATCGCCTTTTTTAATCTGCTCAATGCGGCGAGCATCCAAACGAACCGATGAATAAAATTTTAAAGCTAAGCCACCTGGTGTTGTTTCAGGCGAACCAAAAAAAACGCCAATCTTCATGCGAAGTTGATTAATGAAAACAACAATCGTCTTTGATTTTGAAATAGAACCAGCCAATTTTCTCAAAGCAGAAGACATTAAGCGTGCCTGTAAACCAATTTGCGCCTCCCCCATCTCACCTTCAATTTCTGCTCTTGGCACCAAAGCAGCAACAGAATCAATAATAATAACATCAACTGCGTTTGAACGCACCAAAGTTTCGGTAATTGAGAGCGCCTGCTCGCCAGTGTCTGGCTGGGAAACCAAAAGGTCATCAATTTTTACGCCAATAGCTTTTGCGTATTCTGAATCAAAAGCATGCTCAGCATCAATATAAGCGCAAATACCACCCAATATCTGGGCTTCTCTAATAATATGAAGCGATAAACTTGATTTTCCACTCATTTCTGGACCATATATTTCAACAACTCTACCGCGAGGAAGACCGCCAACACCCAAAGCTAGGTCAAGCGATAAAGAGCCAGTTGGAATTACATCTACGGGCACACTTTCAGCCTCAGAAATCTTCATAATGGCACCCTTGCCGTATTCTTTTTCAATCTGGCCCAGCGCCACATCCAAAGCTTCTTTTCTACCACTTTGTGCTGATTTTTTATCATCTTTTGTCATACTTCCTCCTTTTTATGGTCCTTGTGGTTGATAGATTAATATCAACTCTTTGTCTGTTTTTTTTCCAATTCGATTAGTGGCCGAAATGGAAACATTATTTGAACCTTCTTCTAATTTGACCTCTTGTTTAAAGTTACCATCAGCATCAACAGATAGCAATTGCCCATTAATATAAAGGCTTGCTCCTTTTGAGATCTTACCCTCTATTGATACTGGACTTTGCGTTATAGTTGCTCCGTAATTAGGCGATTCAATTGCAAGATATGGAGCACTAGCAAAACCAGAAACCTGATAACCAATATAAACAAAAACGCCTAGAAAAATGAGAACTAAAAAAATAATTAAAAGTAGTGTCGGAGTTATATAGATTTTGGGGTACTTTACTTCTTTTTTCCTAAAGGAAAAGCGATTTTTTAAATTATTTTCTATGCCGCGTTCTCTTTTATATTGAGTGAGTATTGGATCTGCTGGGACTTCTAAAAAATGGCAATAACTTTTTAAAAAACCGGCGGCATAAGTCGAGGCAGAAAAAACATCCCAATTTTCATTTTCTAGAGCTTTTAGATATTTGATGCGAATTTTCGTAACTTCTTCAACTGCTTCAAAAGTTAAATTCTTTTGCGTTCTGGTTTTCTTTAGTTGACTGCCGATTGACTCCTTTTCAATCTCTTTTTTGACGATTTTAAATGCGGTCATGTGGGTTTTCTTCTTGTTTTGAAATCAAAACATCACGCGGCTTTGCACCGTCGGCAGGACCAATGACTCTATTTTGCTCTAATAAATCAAGTAATCTGGCCGCTCGAGTATAGCCGATCCTCAATCTACGCTGCAAAAGTGAAGCCGAAGCCTTCTTGGCTTGAGTAACAACTTCAATAGCTTGATCATACATTTCATCTTTGGGAATTTCACCAAAGCCTGACGCCTGTGGTTTAAACTCGGTAATTTTTTCTTCGTAAGCAAAGTCAGGTGCTTGTGCCTTGATAAATTCAGCTACTCCTTTTATTTCTTTTTCTTTAATAAGTGGGGCTTGAATTCTTCTTGGTTTTGCAATATCAGATGATTGATAAAGCATGTCTCCACAACCAAGTAATTTGTCTGCCCCACCCATATCAAGAATAGTCCTTGAATCAACCTGCGAAGCAACTGCAAAGGCAACTCGGGCAGTAATATTTGCTTTAATTAATCCAGTAATAACATCAACAGACGGCCTTTGAG
This sequence comes from Candidatus Berkelbacteria bacterium, assembly GCA_026397155.1. Taxonomy (GTDB): domain Bacteria; phylum Patescibacteriota; class UBA1384; order JAPLVJ01; family JAPLVJ01; genus JAPLVJ01. The sequence goes on from JAPLVJ010000041.1 coordinate 8,385, forward strand.
TAGCTACAACAAGATGTATGCCAGTTGCTCGAGCCATCTGGGCAATCCTGACAATTTGCGCCTCAACTTCTGAGGCAGCCAAGGCCATCAAATCAGCGAGTTCATCTATAATAACAACAACATAAGGCATTTTTTCTTGTTGAGATTGGTTATAAACATCAATATCTCGCTTACCAACATCTTGAAAGATCTTATACCTTCTTTCCATTTCAGAAACAGTCCACTTTAGAGTAGAGATTATTTTATCATGATCAACAACAACTGGACTCAACAGATTGGGCAGACCTCCATAAGGTGTAAATTCAACTCGCTTAGGATCAATAAGAATAAACTTTAATTCATTTGGTTTTTTAGTATATAAAAGACTTAAAATAAGCGAATTAAGAAAGATTGTTTTTCCGCTACCCGTACTACCAGCAACAAGCAAGTGAGGCATTTTTTCTAGATTAACCACAATCGGATGTCCAGCCACGTCTCTACCTAAAGCAATGGGCAATTTGCATTTACTTTCCTTCCACTCATTGGAAAGTAAAACTTCTTTCAGAGTAACGGTTGCTCTTTTTTGATTAGGAACTTCAACGCCAACAAAAGCTTTTCCAGGAATCGGCGCCTCCATTCTAATTGGGTGAGCAGCCAAGGCTAAAGATAAATCATTTGCCCTGGCTGTAATTTGAGAAAGTTTTACCCCTTCAGCTGGTTTTAAGGTGTATTGGGTTACTGTCGGACCAATGCTAACATCCGACATTGTTACTGAGATGCCAAAATGAGAGAGGGTTTTAGCTATAATACTAAGATTTTTATTAATATCGCCTGAAGTTGGCGCACCAGAAGGATCTTCTAAAAGACTGATAGGTGGAAGTTGGTATTCGCCGGGCATTAATTTTGATGCGTCCCTTGCTTCTTCTTCACCTTTTCTCATGTTTAAAACAGGTACATTATTTTTCACTTCTACACCCTGATTCCCTCTGGTTCTTCTAAATAACTGACCAAAAAACGAAATAATTGAAGAAAATTTTAAAGAAAAAATAACCATAATCGAAATTATTGAAGCGCAGAAAATAATTAAAAATGAAGCCCAAAATCCAAGTAAAGAATAAAATATTGTTGAAACAGAGAATCCAACAATCCCACCGCCTTTGCCTGCCTTTGCCACCTCCAATGCCTCTTCCTTACCAATAAATAAATGGAAAAGCGCTGGAAAAAAGAGGAAGAATAAAGTAACGCCAACCGCAGACCATGTTGACATTGGAAATTTTTCAGGCAAAAAAAGCATTATTCCTAAAACTAAAAGCGCAAGAGAAAATATAATTGCCAAAAACCCAAAAAGGAGTGTAATTAAGTGAGCTAGAAATTCCCCAAGATGTCCAGCCAACCCCAAAAGAGATAAAATAAAAATAATGCCCAAAACAATCAATACAATGGCGATTATTTCACGAGCGGTATCTGGGTCAATTTCCCACTGAACCTTTTTTTTACGTTGATATCTTCTCTTACGCCTTAAAAGAGGCATTCTTGTCCCTCTTTTTTATTTTAGCACTTTTTTGAGGAAAATACAGAAATTAGGTTTGTTGTTAAACGAAACGAACGGTATTTGCATGACTGGCTTACTTCCTCTAAAATAAGGCTACTCCACGTCATCCAGGTAACAGTGGAGGCAACATGGTTGATAAGGAAACCGGATCGAAGGAGGTGCTTATATGATACAGATTGCAGTTATGGTCTCGGGGCATGGCCGAGGGAGCAATCTTCAGGCGATCATTGATGCCTGCAAAGAGAATCGGATTAACGGTGGGGTCATCGTGGTCATCGGCGTGAAGGATGACGCGCCTGCGATGGAACGCGCCCGTAGCCAGGGCATTTCGGCGATCGAAGTGCGCCCCAAGGCATTCGACTCCGACGAGGCGTACGGCCAAGCTGTGCTCGATGTCCTTGCCGAGCACAAGGCCGATCTCGTGTGCCTCGCCGGGTACATGCGCATCCTCCCTTCCAACATCGTGAGTGCGTACCGGTGGCGCATCATGAACATCCATCCGGCGCTGATACCGCTCTTCTGCGGGAAGGGGATGTTCGGCGAACACGTCCATCAGGCGGCGCTCGATTACGGGGTGAAGGTCTCGGGCTGCACGGTCCATTTCGTGGACGAGGAATACGACACCGGCCCCATCATCATCCAGAAAACCGTGCCTGTCGAGGAGGGCGACACAGCCGAGACCCTGGCCGCCCGCGTGCTCATTCAAGAGCACAAGGCGTACCCCGAGGCGATCCAGCTCTTCTCCCAGGGCCGCTTATCGGTCGAGGGTCGCGTGGTTCACATTCACCCAAAGTAGCAGCCATAAGGCTCAGGAACTAATAGGTCTTTATCCTGGGCCACTTTTTTATCTACAAAATGAAATTGAAATTATAGCTCAACAATCAACAATGAACCACTAACACCTACGAGGTGTTAGTGAGGTTAGTTCAGTTGGTCTTCATAACTCGATTATTACAGGTATCACCATAGGGCGACGTTCGGTATTTTTGTAAAGAAATTCGCCCATCTCGTCTCTCATTGATCTTTTGATGTAGTCCAGATCAAGTGGGTAGCGATTATTATGGCGTGAGAACATTCTTTTAATTTCGGCACGCGCTCTTTGAATTAAATCCTCTGATTCTCGCATATATACAAATCCACGCGAGATAATATCTGGGGATGTAATAATGCGGCCAGTTTTTTTATCAATAGTTAAAATTACAACAAAAATTCCGTCTTTGGCCATCACCTGTCGGTCACGCAAGACAATCTGGCCAATATCCCCGACTCCAAGGCCATCAACCAAAACATAAGAAGCATTGACTCTGTCGCTGGATATTCTACCCTTACCCCTTTCAAATTCAATTGTCTGACCATTTTCAATAACCAGGATCCTCTCTCTTGGAATACCCATTTCTTGGCCAATTTGGGCAAGGTGGATTAACATATGATACTCACCATGAATTGGGATAAGGTACTTTGGTTTGATCAATTTAATCATTTCTTTCAAATCCTCAACTTTAGCATGGCCTGATTCATGAATTCCGAGCTCTTTACGATAAATACAATCCGCTCCAAGACGATAAAGATTATCAATTGTGTTATAACTTGCCCTTTCATTACCAGGAATAACCGAAGCGGAAATTAGTACTGTATCGCCTTCTTTGATTTTAACTTGCTTGTGTTCTCCGCTAGCCATACGCACCAAGGCAGACATTTCTTCTCCTTGGCTCCCAGTACAAAGAATAACTACCTCATTATCAGGTAAATGATTAATCTTGCGAATATCCTGCAAAACACCTTGAGGAATTTTTAAATAGCCGAGCCTACTGGCCATCTCAATATTTTTTTCCATAGAAAAACCAGCAACGGCTACTTTTCTTCTATACTTTACAGCGGCGTTAAAAACAAGCTGAACTCGAGAAATCAAAGATGCAAAGGAGGTAATCACAAGACGCCCCTTTGTTGCTCTAAAAATACCTTCTATTGCCTTGCCCACCTCTTGCTCTGAAATAGCATAACCTGGTACTTCTGCATTGGTTGAATCAGAAAGAAGTCCCAAAACTCCCCTTCTGCTATAACCGGCTAATTTGCTTAAATCAGTCGGGTCCTCAAAAACAGGCGTTTTATCAAATTTAAAATCTCCAGTATGAACAAATAAACCAACCGGCGTCTCAATTGCCAGTCCAACACTGTCAGGTATTGAGTGAGTAACCCTAAAAAATTCGATTTTAAAAACACCTAGATGCAAAATATCACCTGCTTTTATCAATCTGATTTTTGGATTTGCAATTGAAAACTCTTTCATTTTGACATCTACTAAACCAGCCGTAAGCTTGGTCGCAAAAATAGGTACACCCAGTTTTGGCCAAATATAAGGCAGACCACCCGTGTGATCTTCGTGTCCATGGGTGATAATAATTCCCCTAATCCTATGCTTGTTTGCTAATAAATAATCAATATTAGGAATAACAAAATCTATTCCCAAAAATTCTTGGCCAGGAAACATAATTCCGCAGTCAACTAAAATAATGTCCTGACCGTACTCGTAGATCATCATGTTTTTACCAACTTCCCCCAAGCCACCAAGAGGAATGATTTTTAGTTTTGGATAGAATTTTTTAACCATTTTAAGAGATCATTTACTTTTGATTTTCTTGATCGCTTTTTGCTCTTTTTAGAGAAAGATTAACTCGACCCTGATCATCAATACTAATCACTTTTACTGGGACAATTTCCCCAACTTTAACAATATCTCCAACTGCTTTTACACGATAAGGTGCTAGCTCTGAAATATGAACCATACCCTCTTGACCAGGCCAAATCTCAACAAAAGCGCCAAAATCCAGAATTCGAGTTACGCGCCCCTGATAAATCTCTCCAGCACGAGCTTCTTTACTAATATTTTTAACCAAATCAATTGCTTTTTTAAGATCGCCATCTTCGTTGGAAGAAATCGAAACCGTGCCATCTTGCTCAATATCTATCTCTACATTGGTCTCGGCAATAATTTTATTGATATTTTTACCTCCGGGTCCGATCACTTCACGGATTTTATCCGGATTAATTTTGAAAATCTCGATTTGAGGCGCATAAGGTGAAAGTTCGGCTTTGTGTTTTGGAATAGCTTTATTCATTTTTTCCAAAATTATTTGACGCGCTTTCAAAGCTTTTTCAAGTGTATCCTTAATTGTCGCAAGATCTATTCCTTGGATCTTTGTGTCAAATTGAATAGCAGTAATTCCGTCTAAAGTTCCGGCCACCTTAAAATCCATATCACCAGAAAAATCTTCTAATCCTTGAATGTCAGTTAATAATTTGCACTTTCCGTTTTTGTCAGAAACCATGCCAATCGAGATACCAGCAACATGTTTTTCGATTGGTACTCCGGCTTCCATTAAAGCAAGTGAAGAAGCGCAAATCGAGGCCATTGAAGAAGAGCCGTTAGAAGACAAAACCTCTGAAACAACCCTAATTGTATATGGAAAATCTTCTTTCTTTGGGATTAGAGGACTAATTGCTTTTTCTACTAAGGCACCGTGGCCAATCTCGCGACGGGAAGCACCTCTAACTGGCTTAATTTCACCAGTTGAAAAAGGCGGAAAATTGTAATGATGCATAAATCTTTTTTTGGTTTCCAATTCCATTGTTTCAATAGATTGTTCGTCTCCTGGTGCCCCTAAGGTAACGATAGACAAAACCTGCGTCTGACCGCGTGTGAATAATGCCGAACCATGCGTGCGCGGCAAAAGACCCAAGTCAGTCGAAATTTCTCTGATTTCATCTAGCTTTCGACCGTCTGGACGCTTGTCGTAGTTCAATATTGCCTCTCGGACTTCTTTTTCTAATAATTTGGAAAATGCTTCTTTAATATCATTCTGTTTATAATCACCCTCTAGATTTTCTAAAACCTCTTGTTCAAAAGCGCTTAGAGCCTCTTCTCTTTTTTGTTTATCTATCTCCATAACTGCTTTTTTTAATTTTTTGCCAACCATTTTCTTTATATCTTCATGGATTTTTTTATCTTCTTCCTCTTGCTCTTTTTTAATTTCAGCGGCAAATTTTTCTTGGACTCCTAAAGCTGGCTTAAGAGCTTTTTGAGCAAATTCAATTCCTTCCAGGATAGTTTTGTTTGGCAACTGATCTGCTCTGGCCTCAAGCATCATGATTTTTTCTTTGGTCGCGGCAACAACTAGGTTTAATTTACTTTGACCTACAACCTCTTTGCTTGGATTTAAAATAAACTTTCCATCAACAAGACCAATTCGCGCCGCTGCCACTGGCCCAGAAAAGGGTGCACCAGCTTGAAGCAAAGCGGTTGAGGCAGCAATAATGGCTAAAATATCTGGATCATGCTGGTCATCATAAGACAAAACAGTAACAATAATTTGAACATCATTGCGATAGCCTTTGGGGAATAAAGGTCTAAGCGGACGATCAATCAAGCGCGAAGCTAAAATAGCTGCATCTGACGGACGACCTTCTCTTTTAATCCAACGAGAACCAGAAATTTTACCTGCAGCATATAATCTTTCTTCATAGTCTATAAGCAATGGAAAAAATTCGGCGCTTTCTTTTGACTCTTTGGAAATAACCACTGTAGCCAAAACAACAGTTTCACCCAAAGACGCACAAATAGCGCCAGGGGCCTGTCCTGCCAGCTGGCCGGTTTTAATAGTTAAGTTTTTGTCACCAAATTTAATTGTTTCTTCTAAAATATCCATTTTACTCCCTTTGGAGCTTGAGAATAGAGGTAGAATTTCAGAATTGAATAAATTAAGAACAAATTATGCCCTTAATATACTTAGTTCTAAAATTCTGGCTAAACAAGCTCCTCGTTAACTTACTTTCTTAAGCCAAGATCAAGGATCAATTTTTCATATACAGCTTTATCGCTTTTTTGCAAATAATTCAAAAACCTACGTCTTTTTGAAACCATTTTAAGCAGACCCATCTTAGAATCTTGATCTTTCTTGTGTTTCTTTAAATGCTTGACTAAATTACTGATCTCTTGGGTCAGCAAAATAATTTGAACTGGAACTGACCCAGAATCATCCTTGTGGGTCTGATATTTTTTGAGTAAATCTTTAATTACAGCCACTTTCTCTCCACAACATCTTGATTGATTAGTTAAATAATAACATATTGGACAAAATTAAGCAAGTCCTAAACGTTTATTTTGATATTCTTTAATTTTACTTAAAACTTTTTCTCTAACGTTTTCTAAACTGCCGCCAACAACCAAAAAGGCAGCCGCGGCTTGATGTCCACCGCCACCCAAACTTTGAGCAATTTGGGTACAATCAACTGAATTATCAATCGCTCTTAAACTGCCGGCAATCCCCTTCTCCCTTTCAGATAAGAGCAAAACCAAATCAGCCTTAGGAGCTGATCTTAACAACTCATCAATTACCCCACTAATTTCTTCCTCTTTGGCGCCTGCTTCTTTGAGATCTTGCTTGGTCACTTCTGAATACACAAAACGATATCTTGGTTCTTCCTTTATCTTATCTAAAATGCGACCCCAAAGTCTTAAAGTTGATATTGTTTTAGTTTTAAATAAATTTTTAATAATCTCCTGCTGTCTAGCTCCAGAAGCTAAAAGTTGCGCCGCACAGGTTAGAGATTTTGGGGTGGTGTTTGTGTTTTGAAAAGAAGCTGTATCGCCAGTAATGCCAGCCAAAAAACAAGTAGCAATATGCTCGTCAAAAATCTTAACATCTTTTTCTAATGCTTCAGTAATAGCAATTAAAATTTCTGATGTTGAAGTCGCAGTCAAATCAACCAAATTAACCCTACCAAAATAAGTATTGGTTGGATGGTGATCAATATTGATCACTGGGATTTCATAAAAAATATCGGCATTCTGATCATACAAACCGCCCAACCTTTCTAGATCAGGTGTATCTAAAACAATAATTAAATCAAATTTAAAAGTGCCAAAAGAAAGAGATAAATCTTCCTTTTTGAAACTGCCGTTTTTGGGCATAACAACAATTTTTAAGGTATGGTCATCTAATTTATAGCCCAACTTATCTACAGAGGTTCTAGAGCAGTCTAAATTAATGATAAATTCACGGTTACCAACAAGATTTGTTTTAACCACTGGTGCAAAAGGTAGAAAGGTAAAAGTTGAAGGAATTGGATCAACGCAAACTGCCTCAACATCTTTTTTGAGTTTTTTTAAAGCTAAATATAATCCCAAAACTGAACCAATTGCATCAGCATCTGGATTCTGATGAGTTAAAAGTAGAATCTTTTTGGCTGATTGAATTAATGATGTTGTTTGTTGCTTTGGCGAAAGTTCCATCATAAGGGGTAATTATAAAAATATACGTCTCTCTTGTCAAGCCACCCACTTAATGATAAAATGCTGATTGTAAATTGAAAGGAGAAATTAAGTGCCAAGAACCAAGTCAGCTTTAAAAGCTCTTCACGTTTCAGAGAAGAAAAGAAAGCATAATCTTGAGATTAAAAAAAAGTTTAAATCAGCCATTAAATCTTTTAGAAAACAAAAGAAAGGTGATTTGAAAACTTTAAGTTCTATACTTGATAAAGCTGCTGCAAAAAATGTTATTCATAAAAACAAAGCAGCTAGATTAAAATCAAGATTATCTAAAACCGTTGAGATCAAAAAAGTCACAAAGACCAAAGTTAAATCTAAAAATAAAAAGAAATGATAAAATCTTCCTTAATTACCTGGGGCTATGAATTAGGAAAAGCAGCTTTGATTTTAGCTTTGCTTGGTCTTTTTTTGCACTATTTTATTGCCACTATTTTTGTTGTTGATGGTGCTTCTATGGCACCTAATTTTAAAGATAATGAAGTAGTTATGGTTAATAAAATTTCCTACTTTATTAAAAACCCAAAGCGCGGCGATGCCGTGGTTCTAAAATTCCCTGGCCGCGAACAAGAAAAATATATCAAAAGAATCATTGGCCTGCCAGACGAAACAATCAAAATAGAAAGCGGCAAAGTTTATATTAATGGCCAAAAATTAATAGAAGAGGATTATTTGTCCTCTCATCTAACCACAGAACCAGATATGGAAAAAACGCTCTCAGAAAATGAATATTTTATCATGGGCGATAACCGATCAAACTCGAACGATTCGCGTATTTGGGGTACTTGCCCAAAAGAAAATTTAATTGGTAAAGCTGTTTTTGTTCTTTATCCATTAAAAGAATGGAATTTTGTTCCAAAAGTATCTTATTGATTGTTTAAGGGTAATATTTTATCTGCTGTTGCTAGAGTTTTTCTTTTTTCCTTACCCCACCAAGTCGGGCGTTCAACTTCAGAAATCGCTACTCGCGCTATAATCAAATTTTTATCGCCTTTTTTTATTTCCACAGGAATTGTAATTGATCCATTTGTTCCTGCTTTTAAATCACCTAAATTAATCAGTGTTGATGGTGATATTTCTCTGGAAGTATCACCTAAAACACCCACAATTCGGCTTTTTTCCATGTCTCTTTTTAAAGAATAACTAATAGTGTAGGTAACAATTTGCCCCACTGCGGCTGACTCTGAATCACTGTTAATAGTAAAAGTAACGCTATCGTTCTCAACAGAATTTGGCTGAACTTTACTTTCCTCGCTAATTTGCAATGTATCTGCCGAAGTTCTTTGAAGTTCGCCGAACTGCCACAATAATCCCAAAACTAAAAATAAAAAGGTAATCAGTATAATTAATCCGGTTGTCTTAAAACGCATATCACTCCCCTATCCTTATATTAATAAAATTTTTCTGATTGTCAATGTATCTATCTACACACTCGGCTCTCTTATATTATAAAGCGTCTGGCTTAAAGAACCGGTAATATAGAAAATACTGGCTACAAAACCCTCCAAAGTCACTTCTTCACTAGAAACATACCAAGACGGAGAACTAAAAGGGCAATGAACAAAACGGGAGGCCCAATCAATTTCTTTACCTAGAGCAACTGAGTAAACAAAATATCGATTAAACAAATCCTGCTCGGTAACAAGGATTCTGACTGGCCTTTTATCAGAAAGATATTTTGCAAAAGAAAGCCAAGCGGCCAGAGCTCTTTTTCCTTCTGTGGTTCTTTTGGGCACAAAAGAAGCTGCCTTAATTATCAAAATTGAAGCAAATACCAAACCAAAGGAAGCAAATAGAATAAATGGAGGACCCGAACTTATTTTTATGCCGATTACGGCGATTAAAATACCACAAAGGAAAAATAAAATCCCAATCATTCGATACCTTAAGATAGCCAGAAACGGATTTCTAATAAAATAATTTCTTTTTTGCGCTTCTTGATATAAAAATTGATAAAATTTCGAAATTTTTGGGCTATAAAACTGCTGAACTGCGCGTGACTCTAATTCAAATTCAGTTCTTTTGATCTTAACTTCGCCTTGTTGTGTAAATAATTTATCATAAAGATAGGCTTCAAAAGGACGAAGGGTGTCTTTGGCTTGCCCTGGTCTTTTGCCTAAAATATACTCTTCCCGTTTTTTGACAATATATAAAAATCCGCGCTGGGCTAAATCAATTACAGTTGCGGCAATTTCCCGCTGAGCGGCTCTTTGTCTTAAAAGTAAACCAACAAGTGCTGGCGGTACATTTTCTGGAGGCTTATTTAGATAGGTCAAAGGAATTGATTTTATTTCTCTTTTTTGTCTCCAAACCATGTAAAAATAAACCAAAAAGCCCAAAACAGCCAAGACAATAGCAACTTCTAGCCAGAATTTTAGCCCCAGTGACTGAACTGAATATAAAAGTTTCTTTAATGGTGGATATTTAATAATGCCCTTAGGCCATTCAGCTTGAATGGTAAAGGTGGCAAGTGGAGATATTGTTGATCCAGAATATTCTAAAGTCTTTTCGTCTTTAACTGAAGATTTGTTGCTCCCGACCCCATGGATAGCATACACCCTTTGCTTGATCTGATTTTTGTCAGTTTCTAAAGGGAGGTGTACTGCTACCTGAAACTGATTAATAAAAACATCCGGCTCCAAAATTAGAATCATAGAAAGGCGATCTAGATTTGAAAAAGGCTTTAAGTTTCCGTCGGCACGGTACGTTATGGTCCATCTTTGGCTCGCATTTTCATCTTTGGCTTGAATAATTAATTTCCCTTTATCTTTCTTAATGCTGTAATTTTTTTGGCTAACCTCAATCCCGTTGTTGAAAATCTTTAAATTAGAGATTGTCTCATCTTTTGACCAAATAAAATCTTGCGTTGGTACTGAAGTTTTAAATTCTTCTATTACTTCAACATTGCCACTCTGGCTAATTTGGATATCAATATCAAGATTATCAACCTCGTATAGCGGAACAGATGGAAAACTTTGAGCCAAAACTAAGGAAGGCCAAAAAAGAATTAACATGGAAAATATTTTTAAAAACCTCATTTTGCAAACTCCGAAATAAGCAAATCCAAAGCAAGATAGGGCTTTAAAGTTCCTCTTTTAATATGTAGATCTGTTTCTACTAATTTGCCGTGGATTAACTTTAACTGATCCAAAGAAAAGTTTTGAACCTGTCTTTTTGCTTTTTCTAAAACAAAAGGATGAAGCCCGGCTTGCGACAAGGGTTTTTTATTTTCAATTAAGTCCCTTAAAATAATCAGATTTCTAAACTGATAAGCAATCATGGATAAAATGTAACTTTCATTTTCGCCTGAAGATAAAAGTTCTGAAAGAAGCGAGTAGGCCTTTTTGATATCGCGATGACCAAGACTATCAATAAGGACAAAGATATTTGGATCAACTTCTTCTTTAACAAGCTCTTTAACATCCTCCTTTTCGATTGTCTGACCGTTCCGATAAGCAATCAGCTTGTCAATTTCTAAAGATAAACGCCAAAGATCAGGACCGGTTATTTGAGTTAAGAGACAGATAGCTTCTGGCTGAATTCTACCTTCTCGTTTTTGAACTTCTTTTTCCACCCAATCATTTAGCTTCTGTGACGAAAGCAAGGGAAAATGATCTATCTTTTTGGCTAATCTTAGTTTCCTAAAAATCCCTAAAGATTTATCAACTTCCCCTTCTTCACGAAAGATAACAATGGCAAATTCTGGAACAGTACTTAATATTTCAGCCACTTTTTCTTTAACCTCTTTCTGACCTTGTGTTAAAAGATTACTGACAACAATAAGGCGTTTCGGAGCCAAAAATGGGACCAGGCAAATTGCTCTTTTTATTTTTTCTAAAGTTAAATTTACTCCCTCCAAATTTGTGATATTAATATCACCCATATTGGCATCAAAAAAGCGCGACTTTATTTCTTTTAATTTTCGACGCGACGAGAAGGTATCTTCTCCATATAAAAGATAGACCGGCATATTGCCCCGCTTTTATTTTAACACGAGTGGTTTCATTTCGCCCCAACTGTTTCCCTCACTAATTCCCACAACCAGAGGAACTTCCAGCTTGTAAATATTCTCCATTGAATCTTTAATAATTTTGGCTACTTTTCTAACCTTCTTGTCGGGGATCTCAAAAACTAATTCATCATGAACTGTTAATATTAATTTAGAGTGTAGGGATTTGACCTCGGAGCACACTTTAACCATTGCCAGTTTTAAAATATCCGCGCTACCGCCCTGACAAGGAAAGTTAACAGCCATTCTTTCTGCACTGGCTCTGGTATTTGGAATTGGTGAATTAATTTCTGGCAAATATCTTCGGCGACCAAGCAAGGTTTCCAAATAACCCTCCTTTCTTGCACCTTCGATACAGTTTTGGATATAAATTCTTAAATCAGGGTAAAGATCAAAAAAACGCTTAATATAATCATGAGCCACTTGATGAGATACACCCAAAGTTCCAGATAAACCATAAGCCGACATGCCGTAAATAATGCCAAAATTAATCACCTTAGCAACTCTTCGATTAACTTTAAGCGCTCTGGCTACGGCATCATGAATATCCATACCCTTTTTAAAAGCAAATATTAATCGCGGCTCTTTTGAAAGATGAGCAATCACCCTTAACTCAATTTGAGAATAATCAGCTGAGACTAGTTTAAATCCTTTGGGGGCAATGAATGCCTTTCTAATACAGTTTCCTAAGTCAGTTCTAATTGGAATATTCTGGAGATTTGGGTTTTTTGAGGCAAGACGACCGGTTTGAGTGTCTTGAGTATAGGTCGTGTGAATTCTTGATTTTTTATCAGCCATTTTAGGCAAAGTATCCAAATAGGTACTTTTAAGCTTAGAAAGTTCGCGGTACTTAATAATTAAATCAATTACCGGATGAGTACCTTTTAGTTTTAACAACTCAGGTGCGGCTGTTGATATTCCAGTTTTAGTTCTTTTTATCCCATTTATTCTTAACGCCAAACGAACAAATAGAATCTGTGAAAGTTGTTTTGGTGAATCTAGATTAAATTCGCCACCGGTTTTTTTAAAGATTTGGGATTTGAGTTTTAAGATCTGACTGTTGATATCCTTTGAAAGTTTGTTTAAATATAAAGTATTAATCTGCACCCCAGTCGTCTCCATCTCGCGCAAAATGGGCTCTAAGCTCCGATCAATTTTATCTGCTTCACTTTTAATCTCAGCTTCAAAAAGAGCACTCTGAACAGATTTTGTTTGTGGCAATCTTGAAACTAAACTTTTGAAATCCAACTTGTAGAAAAGTTCGGCCACTTTTTGTGGATCATAATCTGCCAGGCGGCATTTTTCTAAATTGAATTTAATTGGGACTTTTTCAACAAGTACGACTAGTTTTCTACTAAGGAAAGCATCTTTCTTTCCTTTCTCTAAAAGGCGTCTAACTTTTTCCGGATGCTCGTCGATCTTTTGATATATCCTCTCCAGGGTTTTATATTTTTTAATTAATTCTGCAGCCGTCCTCTCTCCAATCCCTTTTACTCCAGGAATATTGTCTGAAGCATCCCCAGCTAACCCTTTATAATCTGCTATGTTTTCAGCTGAAAATCCATATCTTTTTTTGACTGCTTCTTGATCATAAACAACAATATCTGTTAATCCGCGCTTCATGGCGTGAACTTTTGTATTTTCGTTGACTAGCTGTAAAGCATCCAGATCGCCCGTAATAATAATGTTCTGAATTTTTTTATTCCTAAGTGAAGCAATAACATCATCTGCCTCATAACCTTCAGCTTCATAGATTGGGATTGAAAAAGCATTCAAAACTTCTTTAACTATTGGGAATTGAGAATAAAGCTCTTCGCCTTTCTTAACCCGTTTTGCTTTGTATTCCTTAAATTCTTTGTGACGAAAAGTTGGCGTTGGACAATCAAACGCAGCTGCTATATAGTCTGGCTTAATCCCGTCAATTATTTTTAGCAATATCAAACAAAAACCATAAACAGCATTGACTAGCTGACCACTCCTGGTTGTTAGCGGAGGCAAAGCATGAAAAGCACGATGCACTATCGCGCTAGTATCAATTAAAACAAAGGTTTCTTTTTGGGACATTTTAACCCATTATAGTTCATTGTGAGTTCAATTAAAAGAAACGATTATCTTGTTTGTCTTAAAAGTTGCCTTGTTACCTCTCGGTCATCCCAGGGTATATGTTTTGCGCCAACCACAATTGCCTGTTCGGCTCCTTTGCCCGTAATTAGCACTATGTCATTTTTTTTAGCTAATTCAATTGCTTTCTGGATTGCTTCTCTTCGATCAAAAATTTTCCAGAAATTGACCCCCTCTTTCTTGCCTTCTTTATTTTTAGCCCTACCCCTTGGCACACCTCTGGCAATTTCTCCAATAATTTTTTGCGGATTTTCGGTATATGGATCTTCGTTAGTCAAAATAATATAATCGGCATATCTTCCAGCTAAGGCACCCATGATTGGTCTTTTAGTTTTGTCTCGATCTCCGCAAGCACCAAAAACATGAATTAAATTGCCCTTTTTGATTGGAATCAAGGTTTCATAAATTTTTTGCATTGCATCGGGTGTATGAGCATAGTCGATTAATACAGTAAAATTTTGCCCACTTTCAATTTTTTCCATCCGACCAGCCACTCCCTTAATTTTTTCTAAACCATTTTTTATTGTTTTTATGTCTATGCCACAAGATAAAGCAGTAGCGGCAGCAGCCAAAGCATTGTGGATATTAAATCGTCCAGGTAATTTCAACTGAACCAACATTTTCCCTTTAGGCGTGGTTACAATAAAGTCTGTCCCGTCTGGCTTGTAAAAAATATTCTGGGCAGAAACATCTCCTCCCATAATTCCGTAGCTTAATTTGACATCAGCGTCAAACTCGGAAAAATATGAAAAATTCGGATCGTCTCGGTTAACTATTGAAGCTTTAAGGGTGTTTGGTTTTCTTAAGGATTTTTCTAAATTAGCAAAAAGCTGCCCCTTAACTTTTTTATATTCTGAAAAACTATGATGATAATCTAAGTGTTCGTGAGTCAAATTAGTAAAAACCATTACGTCATAAGGAATGCCCCAAATTCTGTTTTGTATTACAGCATGAGAGGTGGTTTCAATAACACAATATGTGCATTTTTCCTTGACAGCACGGTAAATAAACCTCTGGAGCGCAAAAGGAGAAAGCGTAGTCATTTTGGCTTTATTGACCTCACGTTTCTCACCAATCTGAAAATCTATTGTTGTTGCCATGGCCACTTTAAAACCAGCTTCTTGCAAAATCGATGTGATTAAATGACAAGTGGTTGTCTTACCATTGGTTCCTGTTACTCCAATAACTCTAATGTTTCGAGCTGGAAAATTATATAACAAACAAGCAACGACCGCTCTAATTTTGTGAGATGCCAATATCCATGAGTTAGGTAATATTTTTCTTAATAAATTTTTCACTATCCTATCCTTCCCTTCTCCTTACCCTTTCCGCCAGTTTAAACAAACGATACCAAGAAGATTTATATACTAAATCATAAGCGCCCGGAAAGTCAACCTGGTTTTTGCCAAATTTCATCTTAAATTCTCTTAAACCCGACCAGTGATGCGATTCTTCTGAAGGTGCGATTGCTCCAAAATCATAAATTTTAAAACCTTCTTGTTTTGATTTTTTGATCGCCTCCCAGTGAGCTAGATACACGGCCATAGTGTTACGCGATTCTGATGAACTTGCACCATAAAGATAAGTTGCATATTCTCCAAAATAAGTAATCAAAAGAGCAACTAATGGCTTTTGTCCTAAATAGGCAATAAATAATTTTGCTTGGTTGTTCTTAAAAAATACTTCAAAGAATTTTTTAAAGTAAGATCTTGGTCTCTCTGAAAATCTATCTCTTCCTGCAGTTTCTAAAAACAAGGCATAAAAGACATCTAACATTTTCATGTCGTTCGTCCCTTGGATATTAACACCCCTTTTCTCAGCGATTCTAATGTTATATCTACCTTTATGTTTCATTTCTTTTAAGATTTCTTCTTCGCTTTTTTTTAAGTCAATCCAAAGACGATGATCTGGTTGTACATTTTCAAATGATTTTTTAAAGTCTAGTTTTTCTAAAATCCCTTGTAATTTGGGATCAAAGGGTTCTATGCGCAAAAATATGGCATTTTCTTCTTTAGCAATCTCTTGCATTTTTGCAAGTAACAATTTTGTCCCCGATACTTGATTCTTGATACTTGATACCCGCCCAAATACCGGTCCTTCGCCTATATAGATAAAGCTTTTTGAAAAGGGAAGCCTTCTTACTAATATATTCGCAGCCAGAATCCACTGACTTTTGTCAATTATGGCTAAGCGAATCGGCTTCCATAAAAATTCTTTCTTAAAATCACCCCATTCCCAGGATTGCAAAAGCGTCCCATTATTTTGCTTAACAAATTGATTCCATTTTTCTTTTTGATTTTCAGCAATAATAGTGGCTTCCATTTTTTCTCTTTCTAAGCTACATTGTATCATGAGGCATAAATTATGAAAATTTTGGGGATTGAAACAAGTTGCGACGAAACTGCCGCGGCAATCGTTGAGGTAAAAAATGATTGCACGCAGGCGAGTCCGAGAATTAAAATTCTTTCAAATATTGTTTCGTCTCAAATTAAAATCCATCGAAAATACGGCGGAGTGTTTCCAGAACTTGCTTCAAGGGCACATTTGGAAAATATTATACCAGTTTTAAAAGAAAGTCTAGAGGAATCAAAAACAAAATTAGATGCAATCGATTTAATCGCTGTAACTGTTGGCCCAGGATTAATTGGTTCACTTTTGGTTGGCGTAAATACGGCTAAAACCATAGCCTATACATTAGAAAAACCAATAATTGGGGTTAATCATTTGGAAGGACACGTGTATTCCGCCCCTGGCGGAGAGCGCCAAAAAAACAAAACGTTTATGGCGAGCTTGGAAGCTCAAAGTGGGTCGCAAGCGCATTGGAAGGCCGAAAGCCGCACCAATAAAGCGCACATCTTTGAGCGACAAGCGAGCCAAGATTTTCAGTTTCCCGCTCTCGTCCTGATAGTCTCTGGCGGACATACCTCCTTGGTTCTGATGCACAATCACGGAGATTTTAAAATAATCGGCCAAACAAGAGATGATGCAGCTGGCGAGGCATTTGATAAAGTAGCAGCGCTTCTCGGGTTACCATACCCCGGAGGACCAGCAATAGAGAGAATTGTCCAAAAAGCTGGTCTAAAATCTCACTTCTCAAGCCTGAAATATAAGCTCCCGCGACCAATGATTGATTCAAAAGATTTTGATTTTTCATTTTCTGGCTTAAAAACAGCAGTGCTTTATCTAGTAAAACAATTGCCAGACGACCAGATACAAAAAGTTAGACAACAAATTGCAGCTGAATTTCAGCAAGCAGTTATTGATGTTCTGATCCAAAAAACTTTGCAAGCCGCAAAAAAATATGACACTAAAACAATAATACTTTGCGGCGGCGTTTCAGCAAACTCTTTACTGCGCAAAGAATTTGAATTAAAAATTAACTTTGCCCGAAAGGGCAGTGCTGCGAAGGCAGATTTTTATAAATTAAAAATTGACTTTTTGGTTCCGCCAAAAAATCTCTGTACTGACAACGCAGCTATGATTGCCATCGCTGGATGTTTTAAGTCCTTGGAAAAGAAGCCAGATAAATGCTACAATATCTATGCTGACTCAAATGCAAAATTACTCAGCTGGTAAAGATTATGAAACTATCAAAAACATACGATCCTTCTAAGGTAGAGGGTAAAATTTATCGCTTTTGGGAAAAGAAAAAATGCTTTAAACCCGAACTAAAACCCAAAGCAAAACCTTACTGCATTATTATGCCGCCGCCAAATGCCAATGCCCCGATGCATTTAGGCCACGCTGTTTTTGTTACTTTGGAAGATTTAATGATTCGATATAAACGCATGAAAGGCATGGCTGCCTTATGGCTACCTGGTGCAGATCATGCTGGATTTGAAACCCAGGTTGTTTTTGAAAAAAAACTGGAAAAACAAGGCAGAAACCGCTTTGAAATCCCGCGTGAAATACTTTTTAGAGAAATGTGGGATTTTACTCAAGAAAATAAAAAAACAACAGAAAACCAACTTAAAAAACTCGGCGCTAGCTGCGACTGGGATAGGGAAAAATTTACACTTGATCCAGATATTATTAAAATTGTCTACCGCACTTTCAAAAAGCTGTATGATGATGGGCTAATTTATAGGCAATATAGACCAGTAAACTGGTGTCCAAAACACAAAACCGCCCTTTCTGATCTAGAAACAAAATATATTGAAAAAAATGATCCTCTTTATTACATCAAATATGGACCCTTGACCCTAGCTACTGTTAGACCAGAAACTAAATTTGGTGATACAGCCGTAGCTGTCAATCCAAAAGACAAACGTTATCAAAAATATATTAAAAAAGAAATTAAGGCAAAAGGAATTTTGGGACCACTAAAATTTAAAGTCATTGCTGATGAAGCTGTTGATCCAAAGTTTGGCACTGGTGTTGTCAAAGTAACCCCAGCTCATGATCCAATTGACTTTGAAATTTGGCAAAGACACGAAAAAGAAATCCCTGGTCCTTGTATTGTGATTAATGAAAGTGGTCGGCTGACAAAAGAAACAGGGAAATTTGCTGGACTAAAAGTACTAGAGGCGCGCGAAAAAGTGGTTGAAGAAATGAAGAAAATTGGCATTTTAGAAAAAATAGATTCAAGTTACAAACACACAATCGCCACCTGCTACAAATGCGGAAACACGGTTGAACCACTACCAAAAGAGCAGTGGTTTGTTGCTGTTAATAAAAAAGGTAAATCTGGTAAAGCGCTTGCTCCGGACGCCTTAAAAGCAGTCAAAGAGAAAAAGGTTCAATTTGTGACCAAGCGATTTGAAAAAATATTTAACCACTGGATGCAAAATATTCGCGACTGGAATATTTCACGCCAAATTGTTTGGGGAATCAGAATACCAGTTTGGTACTGCCAAAATACAAAGCCATTTGAAGATAAAAAAATGGGCTTTGCTGGCAATATTGTTCCCCAGGTATTTAAAAATAAAACAAAAACCTATCGCCTACGGGATCACTGCTTTAAGGTTAGCGATAAAGTTGCCTTTGAAAATAGTCAAAAAGGAGAAATTTTCGGCTACGGAACCATCATTGAAATTAAAAAAACAACAGTCGAAAAAGTTGACCTCAAAGATCCAAAACATGGAACAACATACAAAAAATTGGATGAACTAATTTTAGCTTTCAAGAAACATCATCCTGACAAAAAAGTAACTCCTAAAACATTGGTTTGGATTTATATCTATAAATTTGAGGAAAAGAAAAAGTGCAGTCCCTTGATTACACTAGGTCAAAAGCCAGCTCAATGTCCGATCTGTGGCGACAAAAATTTATCCCAAGACCCAGATGTCTTTGATACTTGGTTTTCTTCTGGGCAGTGGCCGTTTGCAACCTTACAAACAACAAAACCAGGCGATTTTGAAAAATTTTATCCAACAGAAATAATGGAAACTGGCTGGGATATTCTTTTCTTTTGGGTGGCTAGAATGATCATGCTTGGACTTTATGAAACTGGGAAAGTGCCTTTCAAAAAGGTTTATTTACATGGCTTGGTCCGCGACAAAGATCGCCAAAAAATGAGTAAATCAAAAGGAAATGTGATCGATCCCTTGGGCGTTGCCGAACAATACGGAACTGATGCTATTAGAATGGCTCTAGTTTTTGGAACAAACGCTGGAAACGATATTATTATTTCGGAAGAAAAAATCCGCGGCATGAGAAATTTCGCTAACAAAGTTTGGAATGTGGCAAGATTTGTTTTAATGCAAACTGAAATTGTGGCAAGCTCGGAAGCTCAAAGTGGGTCGCAAGCGCATTGGAAGGCCGAAGGCCGCACCAATAAAGCGCACATCTTTGAGCGACAAGCGAGCCCAAAAACCATCGCCGACCGAAAAATCTTGCAAAAACTCGATAGTCTTATTGCTAAAATTG
Source organism: Candidatus Berkelbacteria bacterium (assembly GCA_026397155.1). Classification (GTDB taxonomy): domain Bacteria; phylum Patescibacteriota; class UBA1384; order JAPLVJ01; family JAPLVJ01; genus JAPLVJ01. The sequence continues at coordinate 28,236 of JAPLVJ010000041.1, forward strand.
ATAAAGATTTGAACAATTTCCGTTTTGGTCAGGCCGCCAGTGATCTTTACGATTTTATCTGGCACGATTTTGCCGATAAGTATATTGAAGAATCAAAAAATCAACTCCAAGACGAAAAAACCAAACAAAACACCCAAGAAACCCTACTCTACACACTTAAAACAAGTCTCAAATTGCTTCACCCGTTTATGCCCTACGTAACCGAAGAAATTTGGGGAAGGTTACCCGGCTACAAAAAACCTCTAATTGTTTCCGACTGGCCCAAATGAATCCAAAACTTAAAAAATTAACAAAGTATTTTTTAATTTTTATTGCCATTATTTTTGGCCTTCTTTTAATTTGGTTTGCCTTAAAACCCTTGCGCATAGCTAAAGCTGATGAGTATTTAAATTCCGGAACCTTAATCGGCTATCAAAAAGCTTCGGTTTTGACTCCTTTTTCTCCCTATGTTTATCTTAAGATTGGCCAAGTTTATGAAAACAATAACAATATTGAGCTAGCTGAAAAAGAATTCAAAAAAATCCTCTCTATCTGCCGCTTGTTTGCCTGGAAAAACAAGCAATTTGAGGTCTGTCCAGAATATAAGGAGGGGTATTTTAATTTAAAAAAGCTGGAACTAAAAAAAGCATTAAAAAATGGCGAGCTAGACAAAGCCGGTGCTTCTTTAGCTGAAAGTTTAGAACTAAATTCTAAAGACCCAGAAACTGTCTTCTATCATGGGGTCTTCTTGGTTATCCAAGATGATTTTAATGAAGCAAAAAAGAATTTAGAAGATAAAAGCATTGATTTTAAAGCAATGAATGGCGAAATGAGCCAACAAAGACAAACTTTACTTTCAGTGTTGAAAAAAGATATTTCTTTAGAAAATCCCTACGCTTATGTTCTAGTGGGTGCAGGATTTTTGAAAATGGGCTATGGGGGTTTGGCCATAATAGAATTAAAAAAAGCAACAGAGCTCGACTCTGAATATCGCGATGCCTATATCTATTTAGGAAAAGCGTATTTACAACAATCAGACTTTAACAAAGCCGAGGAATCATTAAAAAAAGCAGCGGAAATCGACCCGATCAACGCCGAAACCTATCATTTACTCTCTAAAACTTACCAAAAGTTGAAAAATCAAGATAAAGCCGATAAAGCTCTTGTCAAAGCAAGAATGCTGGGGTGGAAGGAATAGGAACCAGCGTTCAGTGATTAGGGTTTAGGGTTAAGTCATCTCACTAACCGCTAAACGCTTTACCCTGATTCCTACAAATCATGTTATAATTAATTAAATGGGGCGTTAATGAAAAAGTTATCCAAAATAATCATTTTTACTATTCTAGCCGTCTTTTTAGCTAGCTTTTTTGGTTTTTCAAATACTAAAGCAGATCTCCCGGGACCTGCGGGCGACCCAGACGCTCGCCCTTCTGATTGCCACACTCTAATACCCCTTGTCACTCAAACAGCAAACGAGAGTACTGTTCTTAGATGCGCTACATTTTCACCAGCTGGATATACTGTCAATCTTTGGTATGGGGATAAAGACAAAACTACAGGAAATGAAGCTTTTAATTTTGCGGGCACTGCCGATTGGGGTGTCGCAGGCACAGGAGACATAGGAGACTATGTATACAGAAGCACAAAAAGACCTGAATTTTATATTGCAGTAGCACGCAAAGACCAATTGGGTGTAGTACAAGCAATATATGTTACTCATCATTACAAAGTTGGTGAGAACTTAAGATGGGATGAAAATTCTGCAGACGATAGAATGTATTCTGTCTACAAAGTTGGAGATGACACACCCAATTTGCCTGATTATAGAAATGCTTTTGATAATGGCAAGCGCTTTGTTTGGAGAATAGTCGTTAATGGTAAAATCACTTTAAACAACGAGATAGTAAAGGGAGCAATTGTAAAATTAAAGGTTGACAACTCCGCGGGTCCTGCATTAGACCAAGTCACAAGTAACGATGAGGGAGTATTTGAATTTTCATATGTAGGAACAAACGAAGACATATGGATTAATCAGGGAACCGTCAGTAAAATATTCCTTTATGTACAAACGGAGAAAGATAATAAATACCAGATTTATAAAGAAATAGCCTTTCCCCAAGGATTCGTACCGCACGGTGACCAGGATACAAAAATGGCAAATCTAGGAACTATTAATTTAACTACAGAGAACAAAGTCGATAATTTTACCGAGGAAGCCGGAGGAGAACAATCAACCACAGAAGAAGCAATCGGCGCTGATTCCGAATCCCAATGCGAAAAAGAAGCGTGCAGAGGTACCGGTGGGTGGCTAAGCATCAAAGGCGTATTCTGTAAATTAGGCTGTGCTATTGTTGGTTTAATCGGGGACTTTGTTAACTTTGCCATGAAACTACTGAATGAAGCCTCTGGTTTAACTCAAAACTTTTTCGGAGTTGAGCATGCCTACGCAAAACCCCTTTCAGAACAATTAAAGGCCCAACAAGTGGTCAACGGCTGGAAATTTGCTTTAACTTTTACTGATATTCTGATTGTTTTGGCATTAATGGTTCTTGCTTTTGCAAATATTTTAAAGATAAGCATTGACACTTATGCCATCAAAAAGTCACTTTTTCCTTTAATTATCGGGGTCATTTTGGCAAATTTAAGTTTATTAATCTGCCAAGTAATTGTTGATTTTTCTTCTTTGCTTTCTGATTATTTTATCAAGATTGGCGGGAGCTGGTCGGCTACTGGTGGTGGACCAATGGCTGGATATGGTCCAGGGAATCTTGGGGATAAAATAGCCAGCTTGATGGGCATCAGCCCTGCTGCAACTGGTGGAGTAGCAATTGCAACAATTCTTGGTGCAATAATAACGGCGGCAATTGTTCCTCAGGCCGGTTGTATTGTTGCCATTGCTGCAGTTGTTTTTTTGGCTTTGCCGGGTCTTTTAATTTTGGCCCTTGCCTTTTTGATGTATGCGCGGGTTTATGTTGTCTGGATATTAACAATCATGGCACCGCTTGCTTTTATTTGTTTGGGCATCCCACCATTACAGCAATATTTTAAGCAATGGTGGTCGTGGTTTACTAAATGGGTCTTTTTAGCGCCGATTGCCTATTTCTTTATTAGTTTGGCGGCTGTTTTGGGTAGCGTAACTTGGGCCAGTAGCGACAATAAACTCTCTATATTTGGCGGCTGGCTTTTGGGTATGGTTGTTTTGGGAATGGCAATTATGATTCCTTTCAAAATGGGCGGACCGATCATGGCTGCATGGGCTGCCTGGGGCAAGAAAGGCGGAAAATTGATTGGCGGTTTGGCTGACATTGGAATCTCAAAAGTAACCAAGGGGTGGTCTCCTTATGGAGTTTACACCGGAGTCAAGCAGGCTTATGAAGCTGGATGGAAACGACATACAACAGAAGTAACTGGTAAGGGACGAGCACTGGGAGAAACAATGACTGCACTACCCAGAACTGGTTGGCATAGAGCTAGACAAAAACTTATGGGACTAAAAACTTCAGGAAGTCTTAGGGGTGTAGCCAAAGAACAAATGAAAAGTAGAGAATCTATAAATGCAGGCCAAGAAGTAGACAGAATTTTACAAGAAACACAAATACCATACGGCGGCACGGAGTTAAATAATTTTCTACAAAGCGCTATACAAAACAATGATATTGGTATGGCCGCACCAGCTATGGCTAGGGCTGCCGAAGAAGGAACATTGACTGACGAAAACTTTAGAGGTTTTGCTGCTACATTTAAAGGTGATTTAAAAGCTCAAGCAACGATAAATAAAGTAGAAAATTTATCAGTCCAGTCAGGAAATGGCCCCTCTATTTCTCCGGTCAAAATCGAAAATGGACAACCAGAACCACTATCGGATGATGAAGTTAAAGATAAAAATAGACTTCTACAAAAATCAATGTTTGGCAAAAATACTGCTCAACAACAACAGCTTATCAATAATATGATTGGCCGTATTAATTCAGATATAACCACTAGAAGCCCTGGGAAAGATATTACCAGTGCTAATTTTCTTCAGGACCTTACCCCGGGCGAAAAACAAATTATGCGATTTTTGCATCAGATTTATCAACATGAAGGAAATAAATCCGTCCTGCTTAAAAGTGTTTTAAACAGGATCCAACCCCACATGGACCGTCTAAATCAACCAACTCCTTGACACTAACTCTATGATTCTAATACAATAAACTATTCTGGAGAAAATAATGGAAACTGAAAAAAGAGAACAAGAACCCGGCCAGCTCGGCGCTGAAATAGAAAAAGAAATCAAAGCTCAATCAGTTTCTGAAAAAGATTCTAATTTTACTATTGAAACCAAAATCAAACGCGAACAATTAAAAAAAGAATATGAATCTGCTGATGCTGCTCGCAGAAGACAAATCGCAGAAGAGCTAAAAAAATTAGAAAGCGAGCTCTCTTTAGAAGCGCGGGCAGAAAGATTAAAGGGTTTAAAGATTGAAGTTACAGGCTTTACCAAAGCTATTAAAGAAGCAGCAGAGGATCCAAACAAAAGAGAAAATGTTCCTTGGCTTGATGATGAAGAAATGGCTGTTTATTTAAAAAAATGCATCCCGGGGATATTTCATGAATTTTTTGAAAAACATTGCAAATTTATTTATGATCCAACAGTAGAAAATGACACTGTTATGCCAAAAGCCAAGGGAGAAAAAATTATAATAATAGCTAAAGCCACCGTCCTTACTACGAGAAGCACAGCGATAATCAAAAGTGTTACGGCGAAAATAAAACCGAAAATTACGGCGGCGATCAGATAAGATGTATCAGCCGACATCGAGGTAGGGAATAG